>JAYTSV010000204.1:0-13628 GCA_043745465.1 Fimbriiglobus sp. | reverse complement strand
CAACTACATGAAATCGACCGGCATCGCCGACACGGCGAACTTCGGCCCGGAGGTCGAGTTCTTCATCTTCGACGAGGTCCGCTTCGACCAGACACCGTCGAGCGGCTACTACTACCTCGACTCGGTCGAGGGTGCGTGGAACACCGGACGGCAGGAGGGGCCCAACCTGGGCTACAAGGTGCGGACCAAGGAGGGCTACTCCCCATGCCCGCCGACCGATGCGCTGCACGACCTCCGCTCCGAGATGATGCTCACGATGATCGAGTGCGGCCTCAAGGTCGAGCGCCACCATCACGAGGTCGCGACCGGCGGGCAGGGCGAGATCGACATGAACTACGGCTCGCTCGTCGAGATGGCCGACAACGTTTTGAAATACAAGTACATCGTCAAGAACGTCGCGCGCAAGAACAACAAGACGGCGACGTTCATGCCCAAGCCGCTGTTCGACGAGCACGGCAGCGGCATGCACGTCCACACGTCGCTCTGGAAGGGCGGCACGAACCTGTTCGCCGGGACCGGGGCGACGGGGTTGAGCGAACTCGCCGAGTACGCCATCGGCGGCCTGCTCAAGCACGCCCGCGCCCTGTGCGCCATCACCAACCCGACGACCAACAGCTACAAGCGGTTCGTCCCCGGGTTCGAGGCCCCGACGCGGCTGGCGTACAGCCAGCGGAACCGCAGCGCGGCCATCCGCATCCCGGTCTATTCGAGCCGGCCCGAGTTGAAGCGCATCGAGTACCGCCTGCCGGACGGCGCGGCCAACCCGTACCTGGCGTTCGCGGCGATGCTCATGGCCATGCTCGATGGCATCGTCAACAAGATTCCCCCGGGCGAGCCGCTCGACAAGGACCTGTACGACCTGCCGGCCGAGGAGATGGCGAACGTCCCCGCCCCGCCGGCGACGCTCGACGAGGCGCTCACCGCTCTGGCCGCCGACCACGACTTCCTGTTGCAGGGCGAAGTGTTCACGGAAGACGTGATCGAGACGTGGATCGACTTCAAGCGCCGCGAGGAAGTCGAAGCCGTCCGCCTCCGCCCGCACCCCTACGAATTCGCCCTGTACTACGACACGTGACGGCGGTGCCCGGCCGAATAATTGTCAGTCCTTCCACTTTTCCCGCGTACTTCTTCGCGCAAATCGCTTACGATGCCTCTCGTCGCGGAACGCCGCGACGTTCCGCCGTCGTCCCCGCGAGACGCCCATGACTCACGTTGCGCGTTCCCTCGCCGTCGCGTTCGTCGCCTTCGGGCTGCTGTCGTCGCGGGCGTCCGCCCAGTACGCCGCAGGGACCGTGTTCGCCGTTCGCGTGGCGACCGACACGTCCGTCAAAATCGCCCCGTACCAGTTCAGCGGCGGCACCTGGAACGTCGGCTCCGTCCTGTCCGCGTCGGCGACCGGCACGTCGGCCCTGACGATGTCGAGCGCGGCCGCGACCGAAGGCGCGCTGACGATTTCCTCCAACGGCAAGTACCTCGGCCTGGCCGGGTACCGGACGGGGATTCAGAACGGGGGGACGGACCGCGTGGTCGGCCGGGTGGACCTGACGACCGGCTCGTTCTCGGGACCGGCCGCGACGATCGACACGACGACTTCCATCGCGTCCGGCAGCGCTTACAAGTCCACGGGCACGACGGTCGCCACGTCGGGAAACATCAACAGCGCCTTCTGGAATGACACCGGAACCCGGTATTGGGCGGCCGGATCCGGCGCGACGAGCAGTGGCGGGACCGTCACCAACACCTTCGGCACCACGACCGGCAGCGTTCAACTCCACCCCGGAAGCCCGAACACCCGCGTCGTTTCGGTCTTCAACAACCAACTCTATGCGACTACTCGGGATGCACTCGCCGGCGGGTTGTACACCATCGGTATAGGGACGCCGACGACGGCCGGTCAAACGCCCACGCTCGTGCCGGGTACGGGGAGCAGCGGTATCGGCAATCCCGGCTCCGCCGGGTTCGTAATGTCTCCCGACGGGAAATTGTTGTACATCGCCGACGAACGCGCTGTTGCTTCCGGCGGCGGCATTCAGAAGTGGAAGTTGAATGCCGCAGGAACTCAGTTCGACTTGGTCGTGATCTTCCCCACCGGCACGGTCAGTACCGTCGGCGTCCGGAGCGTGGCGGTCGATTTCAGCACGACCGACCCGACGATCTACGCGGTCACGGCCGACCTCTCGAACAACCGCATCCTGCGCTTTCAGGACGTGCTCAATACCCAGACCGGATTGACGGTGATCGACACGTCCGTCTCGACCGACCTCTTCCGCGGCGTGGCCGTGATCGCCCCCGTCCCCGAGCCGGGGATGGTCGTCGGCCTGTCGGCGTTGGGCCTCGCGGGGGTGAGGATCGCCCGCCGGCGTCGGCAAGGGGTCGCGGCACGGCCGGTCGAAGAGAATCGGCGATGTGAAGATTCGTGACGGGTAGCCGATTGCCAGTGGGACGGGCGGGGGGTTACGATAGCGCGGCCCGAATCGTTCCGCGACGACGGCCCCCCGGCGTTCTGGCCGGGCGGCCCCTACCAAGGAGTTTCCTCATGGCGTTCAAGATGACCCGCGTTCACGTGTACCACACCGAAGTGTCCGACGCCCCGGGCGGCATCGCCGCGAAGTTGAAGCCCCTGGCCGAGGCCGGGACGCACCTCGAATACGTCTACAGCCAGCGGAGCGCGACCAAGCCGGGCATCGGCGACCTGTACCTGGCCCCGGTGCTGGGGCACAATGCCAAGGACGCGGCCAAGGCGTCCGGCATGCACGAAGTCCAGGAGCCGATCGTCATGCGGGTCGAAGGGGACGACAAGGCCGGGCTGAGCGGCAAGCTGACCATCGCGTGGGAGACGGCCGGCCTGAACCTGCACAGCATGATGATGGCCGCCGTCGCCGGCAAGTTCATCGGGTACGTCACGTTCGACACGGCCGACGACGCCAACAAGGCGGCCATCATCCTGTCCGAACTCGGGGCGAAGTGACGACGACAAGGTGAGACTCGCCGTGTCGCAGTTTGTGCGCGTGGGTGTGCTCTTGTTGGACGGCACGCTCGGCGAGCAAGCCAGAACGCGGAGCGGTGCCGCACACCCCCCGGGGGAGTTGTTTTGCGGGGGCCGGGCGTCGATCTGCACATCGCCTTCGGCTTCGGACTCGGCATCGTGGCCGCCACATGGCTGCTCTGAAAAGTGGGGCCGCTCGCCCAGAGTCGCCTGCGGCGGAGCCGAGAACTTCACCCGATTTCGGACCGACGCATGGATTTCGAGCGACCCAAGAGCGGCGGCGAGCCGATGTTGCCCGGCGGGTTTCGGGCGGCGGTCGCGCGGGAACTGCAGGCCCACGACCTGACGCCCAAGGCGTGGCACGCGGCCGGGGTCGATTGCCTCACGCCGGCGGGGGAGTCGCGGTACGTCGGGCTGGCCAACCTGTACCGGCGGGCCAAGGCGGTGCCCCGGGACGAGTGGCCGGGGATGATCCAGCACTTCTTCCGCGTGCTCATCGACTCGACGAGCGCGGACAACCTGCCGCCCGAGTCGTTGGCCGTGCTGCGGGACCGCCTGCGGGTCCGAGTCGGCACCCCGTTCGACCTGGCGGACGCAGCCCGGCCGTGGCAGCAACTGCTCCCCGGCACGCCGCTCGCGGTCAACCTCGTCATCGACTCGGCCGAGTTCATGACCTACGTCACCGACGGCATGATGGCGGCCGCCGGGGAGACGCCGGACCACTGGCTGGCGGTCGGCCTGGCCAACCTCCGGGACGCCACGCCGGACGACTGGCTCGGCGTCTTCCACGCGGAAACGGGGATGCTCGGCGGGCACGCCGGGGACTCCTACGACGCGGCCCGGGCGCTGGTCCTCGAACAACTCGGCGACCCCAGCCCGGCCGGATGGCTGGTGGCGATTCCCGCCCGCGACTGGCTGTTCGCCCTGCCCGTGACCCCGGAGAGTTTGCCGGGGGTGCCGCTGTTGAAAGTGTTGGCGGAAAAGAGCTTCGCCGAGGACGCGTACCCCATTTCCGACGAGGTCTTCTGGGTCCGCGGCGGCGTCTGGGAGCGCTTCCCGATTACGCTGACCGACGAGCGCGCGGACGTGTCGCCCAGCGACGAGTTCCTGGCGGCCGTGCGAGCGATGACCCCCGGCGACGCGGACGACGGGGCATGAGCCTGCGCGTGGCGGCACCGGGGGTGTACTCGCTGCCGGTGGCCCGGGGCCGGCCCGGGTGGCGTTCGTTCGGCGTCCCCGTCGGTGGGGCGGCCGACCGCGCCGCGCACGCCCTGGCGAACGCCCTCGTCGGCAACCCACCGGACGCCGTGACGCTCGAAATCACCCTGGCCGGGCCGACGCTGACCGCCGACGGGCCGACGGCGTGCGTGCTGTTCGGCGCGCCGTTTCAACTCGACTGCCCCGGCCGTGCCCCGGCGACCGCCGGCACGACCTTCACGCTGTACGCCGGCGAGACCCTGCGAATCCTCGGCACGCCCGTCGGCGTCCGCGGCTACCTCGCCGTGCGCGGCGGGTTTCAACGGCCGGACGTGATGGGCAGTCGGTCGGCGCTGGAACCGGTGCGGGCCGGCGACGTGCTGGCGTGCGCGCCGTCCACGATGCCGGGCCGGGCGTTGCCGTTCGTGGCGGTGCGCGACCTCGGCGGCGACGCGCTGCTGCGCGTCCTGCCCGGCGCGCAGGCCGACTGGTTCCCGCCGGGGGCACTGGAAGCGGGGCGGTTCACGGTGGCGGCGGCGAGCAACCGCATGGGCGTGCGGCTGGCCGGCGACCCGCTGCCGCGCGTCCCCGGCCGGGTCAGCGCCGAGATGGCCAGCGAGCCGGTCGCGCCGGGGGCGGTGCAAGTCGCCAACGACGGCCGGCCGATCCTCTTGGGCGTTGACGGCCAGACCATCGGCGGCTACCCGCGCCCGGCCCACGTCATCCGCGCCGACCTCGACGCGCTGGCACAACTGCGGCCGGGCCGTGGCGTGCGGTTCCGGGAAGTGACGGTCGCCGAAGCAGAGCACGCGGCGCGAATCGCCGCGGCCGAGTTGGCCGACTGGTGCCGCCGACTGGCGTGGGTGTAAACCGCACGCGGCCGCGACTGGCGAAGGACGCTCTTGGCTCGCCGGGGCGCGGTGGTCCGGTCAGCGGACGAAATCGGACCGGCCGGTTACACGACGCCGGCGACGAAGACGCCGCCGTTGAAGGTGTCGGTCAGGGCGATGTCGCTGCTCTGGATGCGGAAGACCGACGCCGACAGGTCGAAGGCGCGGAGCTTGATCGGGTCGGTCAGGCCGGCCGGGGAGACGGTCACGATCTCGGCGACGAGGTCGCGCTTGAGGTCGCCGACGCTGACCCGGACGCCGTTGGTCGTCTGCGGGGTGACCGGGGTGGCGAAGAACGACGCGAGCGGGGCGAGGGTCGGGCCGGCGAACACCTGGACGTGTGGCCCGCCGCCGGCCCCCGCGCCGACGATGATCTCGGCCACGCCGTCGCCGGTCACGTTGCCGACGGCCACGTTGACGCCGCCGCGGAAGCCGGGGTCGTAGGCGAAGAAGCGGCGGACGTTGGCCGGGTTCGCGCCGTCGAACACGGCGACGGCCGGGCCGCCGCCCGGGCCGGCCCCGACGACGATGTCCGCGAACCCGTCGCCGGTCACGTCCCCGGCGGCCACGCTGACGCCGCCGCGGAAGCCGGCTTCAAAGGCGAAGAAGGTGCGGAACAGGGTGCCGGTCCGGCCGTCGAAGACGCTGACCCGCGGGCCGCCGCCGGGTCCGGCCCCGACGATGATGTCCGGGAAGCCGTCGCCGTTGATGTCCGCGGTGGCCAGGGTGACGCCGCCGGTGAAACTGGGGTCGAAGGCGAAGAAGTTGAGCCGGGCCGGCGACCCGGGGGCGGCGAACACCTGGACGCGGGCCGACCCGCCCGAGGCCGGCGCGGTGACGATCTCCGGCGTGCCGGTCTTGCGCAAGTCGGCGACGGCGACGCGGACGCCGCCGGTGAAACTCGCCTCGTAAGGGGTGAACGTGGCGACGGTCTCGCGGGTCTCGGTGTCCACGACGGACACGGCCCCGGCCGCGCCGGTCGCCGCGCCGATCGCTTCCCACCGCGGCAGCGCCTGGGACGACCCGGGCGGGTAGGTCGGGACGACGACGGGGGGCACCGTCCCCGGCGGTAGTTGCCCGGCCGCCGGGTTGCCGCTGACGAGGATGCCGAACGTGTCCGTGTCCGTCTGTTCGTTCACGGTGACCGGCCGGTACGCCCCGCGGTCCGAGGTCGTCATCGTGAAGTTATCGACGCCGTTGAACCCCGGCTCCGGCGTGTACACGACGCCGTTGATCGCCTGGTTGACCTGCGAAATCGTGCCGGTGATGCTGACCGACTTGGTCGTGTTGCCCGAGACGATGCCCACGTCGGTCGTCGTGCCGAGGGCGAGGGTGCCGTTTTGTACGCTCAGGGTCGTCTCGACCGGGGCCGGGGCGACGGTCGGGCCGGCGACGGACAGCGAGTTGCCGCCGGACGTGAAGATGATCGGCTTGCCGCCGGTGCTGGCCGGGCCACTGGACGGGGCGGTGTTGACCGGCCCCGGGGCGTCCACGGCGAACGACATCGTCTGGACGGCGCTCGTGGTCGGCAGGGTCTGGTTGGCCCCGCGGTACCCGGTCGCCGTCACGTCCACCTGGTAGACGCCCGGCGTGGTGAACGCCCAACTGTACTGCTGCGTGTCGCCCGAGGCGATGTAAATGCTGTCCTTGGCCGAGATGCCGTCGCCACTGGCGACCCAGACGGTCGGCACGCCGGTGGTGCTCGTCTGGTAAATGCTCACCTTGCCGGGGCCGCGGACGGCCGTCACGTCCAGGCGGATCCACGGCTGCGAGGTCGTCACCCGCGTGTCGGCCGGCCGGTACGAGGTCAGCGTCCCGGGGAACGAGCCGTTCGTGCTGATGCCGAGGTACGGCAGGGCGACGTTCTGGGTCTGCGGCAGGATGTACGCCAGCCCGCCGGTGCCCGCCCCGATGAAGGCGAAGTTCGTCCCGCTCGGGGCGGTCACCCGCGCCGCCGCGGGCAGGTAGAAGGCGCTGTCCGCCAGCGTCGAACTGCCGAAGAAGTTGGTCGCGTTACTGTAGTTGACGCTCCACGAACTCCCGGTGTAATCCGCCTGGAGGTCGATCTGTTCGTTCGTGTACAGGGTCGGGTAAAACCCGGCGGGCAGGCTGCGGTCTTCCAGCGAAGTCACGCCGAGCACGGCGGGCTTGAGGCGTAGCGTCATGGTGCGGTCCCACCTTACTCGGGTCAATTGAACCAATACATCGGACATAACGGAACGCCCCGGCCGTTGCAACGGCCGGCCCGAGGGATTCGCCCGGATGCCCGGACTCCCGCGCCCGCGCCCAAGCTCTGACGCGGTCGAGGCGGTTGTGCCGGTTCCGTCGGGCCGCGCGGGCACTCGGCTTGCGCGGCGGCCGGCAACACATACGACGACGCGACCGCCTCGCCGGATTCGTCCGTCAGCAACTCGGGCCAGCGGTCAGGCAACCCAGTCACTCCCATCGCTTGAGCCGATGTCGGCCGACGGCGGACGGAAATCGTCGTCCGGACAGGAAGTCAACGCGGCAATGTCTCGGCCGACTCCGGCACGGTAATTGGCCACCGGCGTCCGCCGTGAACGATGCTCACTTCTCCGGCCGCAGTAGCGGGAACAGGATCACGTCGCGGATGGTCGGGGTGTTGGTCAACAGCATCGTCAGGCGGTCGATGCCGATGCCCAGGCCGCCGGCGGGGGGCATGCCGTGCCGCAGGGCGCGGAGGAAGTCGGTGTCCATCGTCGCCATGCTGTCCTCGGCCGCCTGGCCGGCGAGTTGGGCGCTGAAGGTCGCCTCCTGCGTGATCGGGTCGTTCAACTCGGTGTAGGCGTTCGCCAGTTCCATGCCGTGGACGTACAGCTCGAACCGCTCCGCGACCCCCGGCTCGGCCGGCTTCCGCTTCGTCAGTGGGCAGAGCGCCGCGGGGTAGTCGTACACGAACACGGGACCGACGAAACTGTCCTCGACGTGGTCGGAGAACAGGTCGTTGACGAGCACCGCGTGGGCCTTCGGGGTGCCGTCCTTGGCGTGCGTCGCCACCTTCAACTCGGCCGCCTTGGCCCGCACCGCCGGCTCGTCGTCGAGGTCCACCCCGAGCACTCGGCGGAAGGCGTCGGCGTACTTCAAGCGCTGGAAGGGCGGCGTGAACGTCACCGACTTGTCGCCCCACGGGATCGTCTGCGAGTCGTTGACCGCCTCGACGCACGCGACGATCAGGCTCTCGGTCAGTTCCATCATCGTGAACAGGTCGCCGTAGGCGTGGTACAGCTCCATCATCGTGAACTCGGGGTTGTGCCGCGGGCTGACCCCCTCGTTGCGGAACACCCGGCCGATCTCGTAGACCTTCTCGATGCCCCCAACGAGCAGCCGCTTCAACGGCAACTCCAGCGCGATGCGCAGGGTCAAGGCGAGGTCGAGCGCGTTGTGGTGCGTCACGAACGGCCGGGCGGCGGCCCCCCCGGCGACGCCTTGCAGCACGGGGGTTTCGACTTCGAGGTAGTCCCGGCCGTCGAGGAAGGTGCGCATCGCCCGCAGGATGCGGACGCGTTTGTGGGCGCGGTCCAACGTCGCCGGCGTGTAGATCAAATCGAGGTAGCGGTGCCGCAGGCGGTACTCGATGTCGCCCAGGCCGAACACGTCCTTGGGGTGCGGTTCGAGGGACTTCGTCAGGAAGGTCAACTCGTCCACCTGGATGGTCAACTCGCCCGTCCGCGTCTTGCCGAACTCGCCGCGGACGCCGACGATGTCGCCCAGGTCGAGCAGGTTCAACACCTGCCACTCGACGGGCGTGACCTTGTTCACCCGGACCATCAACTGGACGCGGCCGGTCTGGTCCCAGAGTTCGAGGAAGTGGAGTTTACCGCCGGTCCGGTGCCGGACGATCCGCCCGGCGACGCACACCCGTTGGCCCTTCGGGTCCTTGTCGTCGAAGAGTTGCGGTTCGAGTTCGCGGACGGCGCGGACGGTCGTCGCCCCGTCGAACCGCTGGCCCCACGGGTCGAGGCCGAGGGCTTCGATCTGGCGGAGTTTGTCGAGGCGGACCGCGGCGAGGTCGGTCGGGTTTTCCGGCGACGGCGAACTGGACTCACTCGACACGGCGGCACTCACTTGCAAATAGAACGCGGGACGGCACCACCAGTATTCTACTGGCCTTCCGCCGGCGGGCGCTCACTCCCCCGCGAACGGCAACACCGTGCCGCGCGAGTCGGCGGCCCCGCCGCAGGCGAATCGGGTTAGCCCGACGCGCGAGCGAGGGTCGAACGGTCGAGGACTGCGTGGGCAGACGTTGCCGGGACGGCCGACGACCACGAACGAGACCACCGACCTGCGGCGGGACGGCGTTGTCGCATCGACCGTTCCGGGACACGCTCCCGCCAGGATACCCGACCCGGCGGCGGTGCTCACGCGCCACCTGACTGCGGGTCCGCTGAAAATTCCCGCGCATTTTTGGCGGACGGTTCCCGCCAAAACCACTCTCCCGTGTAGTCCGGGAATCGATCATGGCGTGTGGGATCGGTGTGGTCCTGCGGTGCGATGTCCCGGGCGCAAAGCCATTCAAATTCGGGGCGAACGATGCGACGGAACTTCCTCTGCGGCGTTTTCTTGGCGGCGTTGGCCGTGTGCGGCACCATGCTCGTGGTCCCGGACGCGATGGCCGGCGGCGGCGGCGGCGGCGGCGGGGGCGGCGGGGGTAATGCCCGGCGGCTGTCGTTCACGGGCAAGATCGTGTCGATCGACTCGTCGGCGCTGAAGTTCACGACTTCAGTCACGCTCTACTACAATCCGCCGGCGGTGTGGAACGTGAGCGCGGTGTCTTCGGCGATCTTTATCAACAACAAGGCCGCAACGTTCGCCGACCTCAAGGTCGGGGACACCATCACGGTCACCGTCGATGACCGGTCGGTCGTCGCGTCCAAGATTCTAGTGACCCGGTAACGCGGGTCGATCCCGCACTCATCGTTCGCCGGGGTCGCGTGCCTGCTCGAAGGTCCGCGGCCCCGGGTGCGTTTTCGCGCGCCCCCCGGGCAACTCGCGGCGATTCTCCGCGCCCGGCCATTACCCCCGACGACTTCACCGGTGCCCTAACCCCATCACCCCTTCGGCAACGCCTTCAGCCACACGATCGCCTTCGGGATGCCCTCGCGGATCATAGGGTCGAAGTGGCCGCCGCGCGCCACCTTCACGAGCGTCGCCCGCGGGTTGGTCTTCCTGACTGCGTCGTAGAAGCGACTCGTCTCCGCGAACGGCACGTTGTTGTCGTCTTGGGCGTGGAACAGGAACAGCGGGCAGGTCAACTGCTCCGGGTGCGTCTTGGGCGAACTGAACGCCAGGAACTCCGCGTAGCCGGGCTGGTTCTGCTCCAGGAGGGGTGCGAACTGGGCCACGCGGGACGCGACATCGGTACACGGGGCGTAGGCGATGCACGCCTTGACCCGCGGCTCGTACTGGGCGACCAGCAGCGCGAGCGTGGCGGCGGAACTGTGCCCGGCGACGGCCACGCGCTCGGGGTCGATGCCCGGCACCTTCGCCAGGACGAAGTCAAGGGCGGCCTGGGCGTTGTCGATCCCGGCCCGCGCGGCCCGGAACTCCCGCGCCCCTTTGAAGACCGCCGTGTCGGACGACTGCTGCGCGTCCGACACGGGGCCGTCGATCTCGAACGCCGCGACCGCGAACCCGGCCTTGACGTAGGGAATGTGCTCGGCGCGGTCGCCGTCGGCGAGGCCCATGCCGGCGATCAGCGTACTCCCGGCCGGCGGCACCAGCACCAGCCCGAGCTTCTCCGCGGGCTTCTCCGGCTTGTAGACCCAAACCTTCATCGGCACCCCGCCGCGGTTGATTGTCGCCTCCTGGACGGTGACGCCGGCCTCCAGTTCGCGGCTCGGCCCGAGTTCGGGGAGGACGACCGGCGGCGTGTTCGTCCGCGGCGGCAGTCCGGGCGGCGGGGTCGGCTTGCTCCCGCAACCGGCGAGCGCGGCCAGGGTCAAGGCCGCGAGTACGGCGGGGAGGCGGGAGGCCATCGGGGGGACACCTGAGAGGGACGGTCGGACTACGGCGTCATCGTCGCAGCCCGGCGGCCCGGCGGCAAGCGGCAATCCCTCTAGACGCTCGTGCCCTTAACCTCCAGGCGCTAACGCTTCTGGCTCGCCTCGATTTCCCCGCGCCACAGCCAGCGGAGGGCGTCGGGCAGATCGACGCCGCCGTGCTTGCCGTTGTGCGCGCCCTCGCCGTACACGAGCTTGTAGTCGTACCCCTTGTACCGCAGGGCCGCGGCCATTTGCAGGTTGCCCAGGGGCCAACTGCCGTGCTCGTTGTCGAGGTCGGCCGCGCCGTCTTGCAGGTAGACGCGGACCGGCTTCGGCGGGGCCTTGCGGATCAGCCCGGGGTAGGCGTCGCCGCCGCGGATGTTGGTGAAGCTGCCGACGTGGCTGAGGACTTTGGAGAAGAGCTGCGGGTTCTGCCAGGCGGCCGTGAAGGCGCAAATGCCGCCACTGCTAATCCCGCAAATTGCCCGACCGGCGGCGTCGGTCCGCAGGCGGACGGTTTTCGCCACCTCGGGCAAGATTTCCTGTTCCACGAACCGCGCGTATGCCGGAGAAAGAGAGTCGTACTCGAAGCTGCGGTTGGACCTCGGCTTTTCGCCCTCGCGGGTTAAAGGGAACGTGCCGGGGTTGACGAACACCCCGACCGTGACCGGCATTTCACCCCGATGAATCAGATTGTCGAACACCGTCGGCACGCGGTAGTCGCCCTTCGGCTCCTGGTACCAGACGCCGTCCTGGAAGACCATGACGCACGCCGGCGGGCCGTCCGCCTTGTATTGGGCCGGCACGTACACCCAGTAGTCCCGCTCGGTGCCGGGGAAGACTTCGCTCTTGGCGAGGCGGTGTTTCGTCACGGTCCCTTTGGGCACGCCGTCTTGGGGCAGCGAGCCGGGCGTGAGCTTGTAGTTTTCGGCCGCACCGAGGGCGGGGGCGGTCAGCAGGGCGAGCAGCCCGGCGCAGAGTCGGAGGGCGCGTCGCGTCGTGGGCGTCATGGCGGGAGGACTCGGGGGAGGGGCCGGCCGGAGCCGGGGGGCGGGGAGACGGGCCTGAGTTTATCCGCACCGCATGTCCCGTTGCAAGCCCCCGCCCGGAGAAGCCGCCCATGTTGACCGCCACCCGGCCCGACGCGACCGGCTTCAACGAAGCCCTGCTCGGCGACATGTACCTGCGCATCGAGCGGCTCGAAGCCGAGGTCAACCGGCTCCGGGCCGCCCCGGTCCGGCCCGGCACCGAGGCGCTCGAAGACGACGCCTGGGCCGACCACTCGCTCGGCGAGGACGGCAGCAGCACCGACACCCGGCCGGTCATCGCGCTCGGCCACCCGACCCCGCGGGAGAACGCCTGGCCCGCGCCGCGGGCGACCCTCCGCGACACCCCGCACCCGGCCGGCCCGCTGGACGGGAACGACGCCCCCGACCACGACCTGTTGCGCGTCGCCTTCGACCTGAACCCGGACGCCGTCGTCGGCGTGGACGGCCGGGGCCGGGTGCGGCTCTGGAACCGCGCGGCCGTCACGATGTTCGGCTGGTCGGCCGACGAAGTCCTCGGCTCGCCCCCGCCGTTCCTACCCGCCGACCGGCACGAGGAGCACGCCAGCCTGGTCCGCTACCCGCGCTCGGTCATCGCCGGGCAGGAGTTGGCCACCGTGCGGCGGAACCGCCTCGGCGAGCCGGTGCCGGTGCGGCTGACCGCCTCGGAGAGCCGGTGCGGCGGGGTCGTGTTCGCCCTCCGCGCCGAGACCCCCACCGGCGACCGCACGCCCGACCCCCGGCCGGCGATGGAGCCGGCGGACCCGGCCGGGGCGGCGGTCACGCTGGCCGGGGACTCGACCGCGGGGGCGATGGTCACCCTCGGCCGTGCCGCTGCCGGCGCGGTCCACGACTTCAACAACCTGCTCACCGCCGTCCTCGGCTTCGCCGGCTTGTTACGCGAGCAGTTCGACGCCGCCGACCCGGCCGACCGCGACGGGCACGACTTGGCGACCGACATCCTCGCGGCGGCGGAACTCGGCGGGGAGGTGTGCCGCAACCTGCTCGGCGTCACCCGGCCGACCCCCGGGACGCCGGCCCAGACCGACCTGACCAGCCACGTCGCCCGGCACGAGCGGCTGGTGCGCAAACTCGCCGGGGCGCGGACGACCGTACGGCTCGACCTGGCCGCCGGCCTGCCGTCGGGGCAAATCCCGCACGCCGAGTTCGCGCAAGTCTTGTTGAACCTCGCCAAGAACGCGGCCGAGGCGATGGACCCGGTCGGCGGCACGCTGACGATCCGCACGGCCGCCGAGACGGTGCCCCCCGGCCGGGCCGACTGGCCGGCCCACGTCGCGCCGGGCCGGTACGTCGTCCTCGCCGTCAGCGACCGCGGCCCCGGCACCGGCTTGAACCGCGACGCGGCCGGGTTGCGCGACCTGTGCCGGCCCGGCGCGACCGGCCGCCCGGAGACCAACCACGGCCTGGGCCTGGCCATCGTCGGCGACATCCTCGACCGGCACGGCGGCCACCTGACGCTGGAAGCCGACGCCCTGACCGGCACGAC
>JAYTSV010000203.1:0-3635 GCA_043745465.1 Fimbriiglobus sp. | reverse complement strand
ACCTCTCGACGGCCGCCGTGTGTACCCTCGGCTACGACCACGCCCTCGACGAACCGCTAATCCGCCTCTGGAACGACACCGGCCACGTCGGCGCGTGAGTCACCGGCAAGGTTCTTGCAACCGCCGCTCCGTCGAACTACCTTGAGGCTACGGCCGGCGACACGATGGGGAGGACCGACGATGCGCGACGAGACCCAGAGCCACGACGCCGACGCCGGCCACGCCTTCGACTTCCCCGGTGCCGCCGCGCCGACGGCCCCGGTCGCGCCGCCCGGTTACGAACTGCTCGAAGTCGTCGGCTGCGGCGGCATGGGCGTCGTGTACCGGGCGCGGGACATCGCCCTGGACCGCGAGGTCGCCGTCAAGCTGCTCCTCGACCGCTACGCCCCCGACTCGCCGACGGCGGTGCGCTTCCTCGACGAGGCCCGCATCACCGGGCAACTCCAGCACCCCGGCATCCCCGCCGTTTACCAGGTCGGCACGCTCCCCGGCGGCCGGCCGTACCTGGCGATGAAGCTCATCAAGGGCGACACCCTCGACGCGCTTCTCAAGGCGAACGCCCCGATGGACGCCCTGGCGGTCTTCGGCGCGATCAGCCAGGCCGTCGGGTACGCCCACGCCCACGGGGTGATCCACCGCGACTTGAAGCCGGCCAACGTGATGGTCGGGGCCTTCGGCGAGGTGCAGGTCATGGACTGGGGCCTGGCGAAAGTCCTGGCACGCCGGGAGCCCGCGCGGCCGGGGGGCGACCCCGAGGCGACGCTGGGCAGCGGTACTGAGATCCGCACGCAGCGCGACGACGAGACGCCTTACACGCAGCACGGCAGTGTCTTGGGCACCCCGGCGTACATGCCGCCGGAGCAGGCGGCCGGGGAGCTGGACAAGGTCGATGCCCGCTCGGACGTGTTCGGCCTCGGCGGGCTGCTGTGCGTGCTGCTCACGGGCCACCCGCCGTTCGCGGGCAAGGACAGCGAGGGCGTGCGGCTGAGCGCGATGCGCGGCAAGACCGAGGACGCCTTCGCCCGCCTGGACCTCTGCGCCGCCGACCCCGGCGTGGTGGCGCTGTGCAAGCGCTGCCTGGCGTTCGAGCCGGCCGACCGCCCCGCGACGGCCGACGAGGTGGCGACGGCCGTGGCCGGGTTGCGCCGCGCGGCCGACGACCGGGCCCGGCAGGCGGAGCGGGACAAGGACGCCGCCGAGGTCCGCGCGGCGGAGCAGGTCAAGCGCCGCCGCGCGACCCTGTGGGCGGCCGGGGCGGTGGCGGCGGTGCTGCTGGCGGGCGTGGCCGGCACGGGCGTCGGGCTGGCGCGCGCCGTCGCGGCGAGGCGGGACGCGGTGGCGTCCGAAGGCGTCGCGGAGGCGAAGCGGGAGGAGGCGGAGGCGGCGCGCGGGGCGGAGGCCGAGCAGCGGGCCGCGGCGGAGGCGGCTAAGAAGCGGGCCGAGGGCAAGGAGGCGGAGGCGGAGGCCGTCGTGAACTTCTTCGAGCAGAAGGTGTTCGCCGCCGCCCGGCCGAAAGGGTACGGCGGCGGACTCGGGCACGACGTGAGCCTGCGGGCCGCCATCGCCGCCGCCCTCCCGGCGCTGGCGACCGGGTTCAAGGACCAGCCCCTGGTGGAGGCCCGGCTGCAACGGTCACTGGGCACCACTTTCCAGCACCTGGGCGACGCCAAAGCGGCGGTCGTGGCGTGGGAGCGGGCGCGGGCGATCTACGCCGACCGCCTCGGGCCGGACCACCAAGCCACGCTGAACGCGGCGGGCGAGTTGGCGTACCGGTATCACGAGGCCGGCCGCACCGCCGAGGCGCTGCCGCTCCAGGTGGCGATCCTGGCCACCCGCCGGCGGGTGCTCGGCGCGGACCACCCGGACACGCTGAGGAGCATGAGCGCCGTGGCCTGGACTCACACCGCCGCCCACCACCCCGACGCCCCGCGGCTGGGCGAGGAGGCGCTGGCCGCCCGCCGGCGGGTCCTCGGCGCGGACCACCCGGACACGCTCAGCACCACGGCCGACCTGGCCTACTGCTACGCGACTGCGGGTCGCCACGCCGAGGCGGTGCGGCTCGGCGAGGCGATCCTCAAAACCCGCCAGCGGTTGTCCGGCCCGGACCACCCGAACACGATCGGCTCTATGATCAATCTGGCCCTTGGGTACGGCGCGGCCGGGAGGCCGGCCGACGCCCTCACGATGAACGAGTCGGCGCTGGCGATCTTGAGGCGGACCCCGAACCGAGACCCCATGGCCCCAGTGCTGGTTCTGTGGAACCTCGCCGGGAGTTACTCCAAAGCGGGCCGAACCGCGGAGGCGCTGGCGCTGCAAGAGGAAGTGTTGGCCATCCGCCGGCGGGTCCTCGGCCTGGACCACCCGGACACGCTGGCGAGCCTGAACGGAGTGGCCAGCAACTACGACTCCGTGGGCCGCGCCGCCGACGCCTTGAAGTTGCGCGAGGAGCTGCTGGCGGCCTGGAGGGGACTGCCCACGAACCACCCAGGCGCGACGGCGAGCCTGGGCGACCTGGCCAACCGGTACGCCGGCGTCGGGCGGCACGCCGACGCCCTGAAGTTGCGCCAGCAGTTGCACGCCGCGTCGGCCGCGAAGGACGGCCCGGACCACCTGGAGACTTTAGCCCGCCTGGGCGCGGTGGCCCAAAGTCACGACGCCCTCGGCCACCTGGACGACGCCTTGAAGGTGCGGCAGGAGGAGTTGGCCGGCCGCCGCAAGGCCCACCCGACCGACCCCCGGACTCGGGCCAACCTGTTCAGCGTCGCCCACACTTTGCAGAGGCTCGGCCGCACCGCCGAGGCCATCCCGCTCCTCGACGAGCACCTCCTCTGGCCAGCCGACGGGCCTGGCGACGCGGCGGCCGTGTGGTGGGCGATGACGGCACGACTCGATCACTTCCGCGCGGCGGGCGACCCGACCGGTTGCCGCGCCACGGCCGTCTTGGTGGAAGGGCTGAAGCCCCTCACCGCCCTGAGGATGTACAACGTCGCCTGCGTGCGCGCCACCGCCAGCGCGTTGTACGCCAAGGACGGGCAGACCGCCGAAGCCACGGCCGACGCCGACCGGGCGATGGCGTGGTTCACAAAGGCCGTCGCTGCCGGCTACGAGGATCGCGCGCACATCGACCAGGACACCGACCTCGACGCCCTCCGCGGCCGCGCCGACTTCCAGAAACTCATGGCGTCGCTCCTAGAACTTGCCCCACCGCCCCGCGAAGTGAAGTAAACCCCCGAGCCACCCCCATGACCCCGCTGACCCGACGCCCCGCCTGGCACGCACTGCAAGCGCACTTCCAGGCGATCCAGCACACGCACCTGCGGGAGCTGTTCGCCGGCGACCCCGCGCGGGGTGAGCGGTTCACGGCCGAGGCGTGCGGGGTGTTTCTTGACTACTCGAAGAACCGCGTCACGCCGGAGACGCTGTCTCTCCTGGTGAAGCTCGCCGAGGAGTGCGACTTGATGGGCCGCACGGCGGCGATGTTCCGTGGCGACAAAATCAACGCCACCGAGGGGCGGGCGCGCCCGGCGGCGAGTCGGTCGCGGCCCGCGCCGACCGCGTCATCGCCCGCCTCCGCGCCGACCCCGGCCCGACCCTGGTCGTGTCGAGCGGCCACATCCTGCGCGTGCTGGCCGCCC
>JAYTSV010000202.1:0-44316 GCA_043745465.1 Fimbriiglobus sp. | reverse complement strand
CCAATATCGTTTTTGGGCGAGAATTCACCGCAGCACCATCGGCGATCTCCCTTGTTTCTAAGGCAATCCGCCCTCGCGGAAACGCGGTTACACCCCTCGGGAAGCTACCGCAACCACCCGCCGGTGCGGGCGGTTCGCTTCCGGAAATTGTTGTAAAAGGGGCCACGATTCACATCGTGCAAGATGGTAAGCCCGATTTCCACCTCGAAGGCGTCGATGTGAAAGTCGCCGAATCGAATTCGAAATTGGTCGTGACCGGAAAAGTCGATGACCCGGCCTTCGGCGCCTGGACACTGTCCGGCGACTGGGCCTCGAACGGCGCGACGGGGAGCATTGCGCTCGTCGCGGTGGGGGTTGTACGAGCGACCCCTGCAAAATTGAAATCGATCCCGTTCGTTCCGATCGAGACATGGGAAAATGTCGAATTGGATGGCAACACCACGGCCAAGGTCCGAGTGGGTCGGAACCCGGACACCGACTGGACATGGCACGTCGAGTGCGAACCGAGTGCCACTCGTCTCAAGATCTTTCCCATCGATTTGGAATTGAGTGAGACCGCCGGCAAGGTGGTGATCGACGGATCCAAGGTCGTGTTGACCAACGTGAGCGGAAAAGCGGCGAACGGACTCGTCCACGCCGATGCCACGCTCGACTTTGGACAGAAGCCGACCCGCTTGGAATTCAAAGTCCGCGCGACCGACTTGGATGTCAAGAAGACGCCCGCGAGTTGGAAGATCGCCAACCGGGTGGACGAAGGGCGTATGAATGGGCAGGGCGACATCACGCTCCTCATCGCCGATGGGCAAGTCCGCCCGCTGGGTCAGGGCAGGGCGGTCATCAAAGGCAAAGCATTCGGCGGCGAAGCCGAGGTGTCGCTGTTTCTCACAGGCGACGGTAAGCGGTTGCAATTCTCGGATAATCCACCGATCACGAAACTCGCTCCGAACAGACAGGGCGATCTCGCGTTGATCGAATTGCTGCTGAGCACTCTCTTGCAGCCGCCCGCGGTTGAACCTCCTGCGAAACCGGCGGAGACTCAGTACGTCCGCGGGCGACCGGATCTACGTGCCGTCGCAATCGACGTTCGGCGACTTCTGCAAAAAGAAGAAGGCGGAATGCGGCCCGTGCAAAGGGCCGCAAGTGTCGTGTGCTACTGGTTCGTGCGCCGCTGCGCCGAGCGTGGCCATCCCGGTTGTGAAGTAGGAAATTTTACCGCCGAGAAAGAAGAGGACGCGGAGAAGGAAACCGTGTGGGGCTTATCCCCACTTTGTCGCCCTCTCTGCGATCTCTTCTTTCTCTGCGGTGAACCCTCTTACTTCTCTTCCAAAAAGTCCCACCCCTTGCGGTACTCGGTCTTGATGTACTGCATTGCCTGATCGTTGCCGGTGACCGTGAACTTCGGCCCATCCCAACCGTAGCCTTTGCCGGTACGGACGGCGACGTTGCCGAGCAGGAAGTTTTCCGTCAGCAGCGAAGCGTAATCGAAGTTGCTGTAGGCGATCTCGGGCTACCCGGCCTTGATCGGCTGCACCCATTCCTTCTTTTGGTTGGGGTCGTTGTCCCCTTCGAGGATCGGCAGTTTCTCCGGCTTCGCCAGGTTCTTCCCTTTCGCGAGTTCATCCGGAGTGATGCGGAAGGCCGCGCCGTAGTCGTTCGGGCTGAAGAGAATCCCCTTCGAGCCGACGAGAATCGAGCCGCTGCCGGAGAGCTTCTCCCCTTCCTTCAGCACCTTGTCGAGCAGATCCTGCGGCGGGGTCACCTTCTTGCCGTCGCGCTTCCCCTCGTACCAGTGGAACGTGACGGCCGGGAGATCGCCGCGGGCGCCGTGCTCGAAGGTCATGTGCGCCCACGCCGGGCAGGTCTCTCGGTTCACTTCGCCGGACTCGGCCGAGATCTTCGACGGGTGCTCGAGCTTGAGGGCGCGGAACGCCATGTTCGCCGTGTGGCAGGCCATGTCGCCGACGGCCCCCGCGCCGAAGTCCCACCAACCGCGCCAATCGTGCGGAGTGTAGACCGGCGCGTAGGGCCGCATGGCCGAAGGGCCGACGAAGCAGTCCCAATTGAGCGTCTTGGGGATCGCCGGCATCTCCTTCGGCCGGGCGACGAGGTCCGGGGCTTGCTTCCAGAATTCGCGTGGCCGGTCGGTCCAGGCGTGCACTTCTTTCACGTCGCCGATGATGCCTTCTTGAATCAGTTCGACCGCACGGCGGAGGCCGGGGTGGGACGAACCTTGGTTGCCCATCTGCGTGCAGACCTTGTACTTCCGAGCCGTCTCCATCATCACGCGCGCCTCGAAGCCCGTGCGCGTCAGCGGCTTCTGCGTGTAGACGTGTTTGCCGAGACGCATGCCGAGGACGCTCGCGGTGGCGTGAGAGTGGTCGGCCGTGCTGCAGGTGAAGGCGTCGAGCGTCTTGACGATCTCTTTGTCGTCGAACATCTTCCGGTAGTCGCTGAAGGTCTTGGCGTTGGGCCATTTCTCGATGGCCCACCCGAGGCCGCGTTTGGACGCATCGACATCGCAGAGGGCGATAATCTCGCCGTGCGCCGCCGTCTGTTCGATGTCGCTGTGCCCTTTGCCGCCGACGCCGATGCCCGCGAAGTAGAGCTTGCCGTTCGACCCGGCCGCCTTGGCGACCGAGAGCGCCGGCCCGGTGAAGAAATACCCGAATCCCGCCGCGGCCCCGAGTTGGAGTGCCTGCCGACGATGCAATCTACTGGCCATGAGAGAGGCTCCTGCGTGTGAGGAAGGGTGGAGTGTAAACGGGGGAAGAGCCGGGTGCAACGACGAACCGGGTTGAGTTAAGCGAGATCACACACACCCTCGCGTGAACTCATCGCCGAAACGCTTAACTCATCCGCCAATCGCTGAACTGACCATGCGCCACAAGGACTTGCGGCGATAGGCCCCACGAGCCACCGGGCTTGTCCCGGTGGGTGGACTGAGATTCGCAGGCCCACCGGGACAAGCCCGGTGGCTCGTGAGGCGGTGTCTGAATTCAACCGCGTCTCCCCTTGGGAGTCAGTAGCGGGGAATAACTCACGATGAGATAGACGATCAACCAGAATTCATAAATGGGGTAAGTCACTATCCCGGAGAATCCAGATACGAACATACTGGCCGTTGAATTGAACCCCAATCGATTGACTTCCAGCAAGACTATGACGAGTTGCGTTCCCGCTGAAGCCGTTTGCAAAATGACGAGAATGAGACAGCGCGTGTAGGAATAATGTTCATTCAAATAGAACAGAGGAAATAGTGCGAGTGCAGCATTGATCGATAAAAGGATGAGTATCGGTACTTCGTAATCGACCACTACACCGGTTGTGGGAGCCATCGCCGAAAAGAGCAGTGTGTTCAGAACCATCAACGAATGTGGGAGTATCACGAGAGGGGCGACAAGGAACAACAGCCAGAGAGGTCTGTTCTTATGCATAGACATTTCGGAAAGACAAGAAGTGAAAAGTGGTCACTCCCAGGGTTGAACTGGGGACCTAGCGATTTTCAATCGCTCGCTCTACCAACTGAGCTAAGTGACCTTGGCGTAGCATCGACAACCAGCTTTATAAGCACCGCAGGAAGGATGTCAACCAACGTTCGCGGGTTCGCGCCGGTTTTCGGTGACGGCTGACTTGCCGGGTTCTGGAATCGGCGGTAAAATCCAGTCAACCAAACGAATTCCGGAGCCACACGATGGAACGCCAGACATTCTCTGCGACAATTCGCACATTCCGGGCCCGAAGACCGTTTCGGCCATTTACCGTCGTGACTAACAGTGGTGGCCGTTTTGAAGTTGACCATTTCGATGCGGTTGTCGAACGCGACGGTATGGCGATATACGCAGCACCGGGCGGCATCCCGGTCATCTTCGACTACGACGGAGTCAGCGAAATAATCGGAGATTTGGCCAATAACTCCGCTGAGTGACGGCGCCCAGTCACTGCGCCGTCGCCAACTCCAGACTCACGCGCGCGGCTTCGTCGCTGAGCTTGTGCAGGTCCTGCGAAATCCGCATGCTGCAGAACTTCGGACCGCACATGCTGCAGAACTTCGCGCTCTTGAACACCTCTTGCGGCAGCGTCTCGTCGTGCATCCGGCGGGCCGTCTCGGGGTCGAGGCTCAACTCGAACTGCTTGTTCCAGTCGAAGTCGAAGCGGGCCTTCGACAGGGCGTCGTCGCGGTCGCGGGCGTTCTTGCGGCCCCGCGCGATGTCCCCGGCGTGCGCGGCGATCTTGTAGGCGATCACGCCCTGCCGCACGTCGTCCTTGTTCGGCAACCCCAGGTGCTCCTTGGGCGTGACGTAGCAGAGCATCGCCGCGCCGGCCTCGGCGGCGATGGCCGCCCCGATGGCGCTGGTGATGTGGTCGTAGCCCGGGGCGATGTCGGTGACGAGCGGGCCGAGGACGTAGAACGGGGCTTCGTGGCACTCGACGCGCTGCTTCTCGACGTTCATTTTCACGAGGTGCATGGGGATGTGCCCCGGCCCCTCGACCATGACCTGGCAACCGCCGGCCCAGCCCTTGAGGGTCAAGTCGCCGAGGGTCTTCAACTCGGCGAACTGCGCGGCGTCGTTGGCGTCGGCGAGGCTACCAGGGCGGAGGCCGTCGCCGAGGCTGAAGGTCACGTCGTAGGCTTTCATGATGTCGCAGAGTTCGCCGAAGTGCGTGTACCACGGGTTCTGTTTGTGGTGCGCCACCATCCACCCGGCCATCAGTGCCCCGCCGCGGCTGACGATGCCGGTGAGCCGGTCGCGCGTCAGCGGCACGTGCTCGATCAGCACCCCGGCGTGGATCGTCATGTAATCGACGCCTTGCTTGGCCTGGTGCTCGACCATGTCGAGCATCATCTTGGGCGTGATGTCCGCGACCTCCTTGACCTGCTGGATGAGCTGGTAGATCGGCACGGTGCCGATGGGCACCGGGGAGGCGTCGATCATCGCCCGGCGGATGCCGTCGATGTTGCCGCCGGTCGAGAGGTCCATGACCGTGTCCGCACCGAGGTGGACGGCCGTGTGCAACTTCTCCAACTCGTCTTCGACTTTGCCGGTGACGGCCGAGTTGCCGATGTTGGCGTTGATTTTGCACATCGAAGCGATGCCGATGGCCATCGGTTCGAGCTTGCCCTTGAGGTGCTCGACGTTGGCCGGGATGACCATGCGGCCGCGGGCGACTTCGCTGCGGACGAGTTCGAGGTCGAAGTCTTCGCGCGTGGCGACGTACTGCATCTCGGGCGTAACGGTGCCGGCGCGGGCCGATTCGATTTGCGTCATGGGGGTGGAACTTCGGAATGCGGATGGGGGGTTGCGGACGAAAGTCCGGAACCCTGGGGTCGTCTTCCTCGCCGAAACGGCCAGGTTCAAAGGGTCTAATCTCAGCCCGCCGACCCACGGCAGGCACCCCCGACGACACTCCCTTTATAGGCAGTGACGCGGCCCCAGGCAGGGAAAGAATTTCCCCGGCGCGGGCGGCGTCCCCTACGGCAGGGGTGTCTCGCCCGGTGTGTGAAGCCCGACAACCCGGCCGGCGACCAGTGACTCGTACTGCGGGGCGAGGCCGTAGCGGCGGTGCTTCTTCGACGGATCGGTGACGGCCAGGAACCCCTCGGCCGTCCACCGCACGCACAACCCGGCCGCCCGGCGGGGCGTCGCCTTAAAGAAGGTCGCCACATCGCGGGCGGAGACTTCCCTGGTCAGCAGAAAAAGTCCGAGCGCCCGACGCTGTTGCGGCGTCAGTTGGCGGAGCCTGGGCGACTCGTCGAACGACCCTCCCCGCTCCCGTTCCGCCCGCGCCCGGACCTTGGCGAAGGCGTCGGCCATGCCCCGGCAAAAGTAGTCGAGGAACGGGGTCACGTCCCCCTCGGCCCGGCCGAAGTAATAATTGTGGCTCGGGCCGACGGCCAGCGACTGGTAGTACCCGTTCAGGTCGGCCGCGTAGTACTCTTCCAGGGAGTAAATGCCGCCCAGGCCGTAGCCGGCTTTGTGCAACAAGAGCGTGGTGAGCAGGCGGGCCGTGCGGCCGTTGCCGTCGAAGTACGGGTGGACGGTGGCGAACTGGTAGTGCGCCAGTCCGGCGACGATCGGCACCGGGAATTCCCCGCCGGCGAGGGCCGCGGCCACCCAGTCGATCAGGTCGTGCATCAAAGTCGGCACGTCGTGGGCTTCGGGAGGTAAGTAGGCGATGGCCCCAGTGCGGGCGTCGCGGATGACGTTCTGCCCGTCGCGGTACGGGGTCGGCCTGGCCCGACCGGTCATGACCAACCCGTGGATCGTGCGGACATCGGCTTCGGAAACGGCCCGCGGCTTGAGGGCCAACGCCTCGACGCGTTGAAGGGCACGGTAGTAGTTCACGACCTCGGCCTCGTCGCGCTCCCGGCCGGGAAAGTTGCCTTCGCCGGCGATGACAGCACGGACCTGATCGGGCGACAGCGAATTGCCCTCGATCTGGGTCGAGAGGTGGGTCGAGAGCAACCGCGCGGTGCGGCGCAGCGAGTCCAGGACGCGGGCGGTGAGCGGCAAACCGGCGACGATTTGACGGTCGGCCTCGACGGCCATGAGGGCCTTGGCGGTCGCCGGGGTGATAGTGTAACGGGGCTGAAAAATGCGAGGTCCTCCGTCGGCGAGCGTACCGGGCGGGGAAGAATCCGTCAAGAACTGGTCGTGAAACGGTTATGAAATGGGGATGAACTCGGCCGGCCGTGGTCGGGCGATTCCGCGACGGACGAATCGCCACGATCGCTGCTTGCTCCCGCCGGCGCGGCCTGCGATGATCGGCTATTACATTTCCTCGCGGAGGGGCGGCATGCGTCACGTCGGACCGGGTCGGCGCGGGTTCACGCTCATCGAATTGCTCGTCGTGATCGCCATCATTGCGATCCTCATCGGGCTGCTGTTGCCGGCCGTGCAGAAGGTGCGCGAGGCGGCGGCGCGAATCCAGTGTACGAACAACCTCAAGCAGCAGGGGTTGGCCCTGCACAACTTCCACGACGTGGTCGGCCGCTTCCCGGCGGCGTGCAACAAGCCGACCAACACGTGCAACGGCTTCGCCTGCGACGCCCCGCCCGGCGGGATGCGGGACGCGCTCACCCCGAACGACGGCAACTACTTCAGTTGGGCCTACCACGTCGCCCCGTACATGGAGGCCGACAACGCCGCCAAGCAGTTCGACAAAACCGCGTGGCCGTGGTGGCAGTACCAGCCGGGCAAGCCGGCGACGGGGGCCAACACGGTCAACGCGCTGGTCATCAAGAACATGATCTGCCCGTCCGACCCGCGCGGCACCGGCCTGCTCTGCCCGGACGGCGAGGCCAACGGCACCAACCGCGTCGCCGCCCTGACCGACTACCTGGGCGTGTCCGGGGCGAGCCAGTTCCGCGAGGCCGGTGGGCAGAACGGACTGCTGTACGTCAACTCGGGCGTCCGCATCACCGGCGTCACCGACGGGACGAGCAACACGCTCATGGTCGGCGAGCGGCCGCCGTCGAACACGCTGATTTACGGCTGGATGTGGGCCGGGTCGGGTCCGTACCCGTACTTCGGCGCGACCGACGTGGTCCTCGGCGTCCGCGAGCGGCTGACCCCCGGCGGGTCGGCCGAGACGTACCGCCCCGGCGCGCTGAACGACCCGACCGACCAGCACCGGTTGCACTTCTGGAGCCTGCACCCCGGCGGCGGCATGTGGCTCTTCGCCGACGGCCACGTCCAGTTCCTGAGCTACGCCGTCGGCCCGACGCCCCTGCTGGAGTCGCTCGCCAGCCGCGCCGGCGGCGAAACCGTCGCGGTGCCGTAGGCCGTGAAACGAAACCGCCCCGCACGCCGGAGGGCGGGCGGGGCAGCGGGGTTCGCTTCGCGGCAGTGGCCCTGCAATCGGCTTTGATCATTGAGGTCGCCGGGAGCCAGGTTTTCCCCTGGCTGTGGAACTGCCGATCACCCGCGGCCTATTTGATGACTCGTGTCAGGTTCTTATGATACATTTTTTCCAGTTGACGATTTTGCTCTCGCATTGTCTGAATGGTTTTGAATGAGCGGACGTAATCGTCGAAAATAATCTGGCTCTGCGGCGGGGCGAAGTCTCTGACCGAGTCGAACTTATCGCCGAGCAGTGACAGCAGGAAAACGACGACGTACATATCTTGTCCTCGGTGAAGAGAATGGGGCGAGGGGACTATTACCCCCGAACGATAGACTACTAGACGCGGTCGCCCTGAGGCTTAGGTGCCGGTGGCACGAACTCCCCCCGCGCGGTTGAAGCGGTGGGCGCGCCTGACCCCCACCCGACGCGTCCGTTAGCACGGCCGGCGTCGCCCAGGGGAGCGGCCCGTTCACTCCCGATGCGGCCCCGGTGCACCGTGGGAAACGAAGACGCCCCGCACGCGCCAGAGGGCGTGCGGGGCGACGGGGGTTACTACTTCGTGGGCGGGTCTATGTACAACCACTCCGGCGGTCTCAGCCAGACGCCGGTTCGCCGTCGGACGGCCTTCGAGAAGCCGATGTGCACCGCGAACAGGATGTCCCTCCCGCGGCGCGGGTCGTCCCGGGGGTCGATCGCCTCGGCGTCCGCGGGCAACTCCGGGTCCCCCGGCACCTGCAGCCTGGGCAGGCCCAAAGCGGGCAACCGCAGGCCACTGCAACTGCGGAGCGCGTCGTCGATGCGCCCGTGAACCAGTCGGGCCACGCCCGCCATGGCGCTGTAACCCTTGTACGGCGCGAGGAGTTCCTCCCGCCGCGCGTCGGCCCATTCCCGCGCCAAATACGCCTCGTAAGTCGCCTCGGCTTGAGCAATCCTGGCTCGCTTTCGTGCCCGCAAGCTCTCAAGCAACTGCTGGTCTCTCGCGGCCTCAGCCTGTTGTTCTGCACTCGGCACGTCCGGTGCCGGAGTGCCTACTGGGGGCGCAAGTAGGACGACTGCGAGTAGCGACGCGATCAGGGTCATTGCTCATCCCCCGCAGCGATTTTCGCTTTCAAGTCGGCGATCTCCTTCTCCAAGACGACGTTCTTGTCGGTTAAGTCCTTGATCTTGTCGTCGATAGTGTTTCGCTTCTGTTGCTGCGTCAAAAGTACCCCTTCCGCCCCAGCGAATGCATCACGTGAACTGGTTACGTCGTCCAAGTACTCGTTAGCAATCTGCAACTTCTTTTTGGCGTTATCGCTATTAGCGCCATCTTTGGCAACGGCAGCGTAATAATCGTCCAAAGCCTCCTTTCGGTTCGCCTCCGCAACCTTCACGTTATCGCTCTTCTCTTTAACCACAGCTTTGGCATCTTTGATTGCCTCATCGTAGCCGGGGATCAGCGCCTGCAGCCGGGCGATTTCGGCTTTGTTGGCCGCGAGGGCTTTCTGCTTGTCCTCCAGTTGCTTTCTGAGGTCGTCGAGGTTGTTGTTCGACAACTCGGTCGCGATCAAGGCGGTCGTCGTGGTCGAAGTGACTGGGGTGTTGCTGGGGGCCGGCAGGTTGGTCGTGGGTGTCGTGTCCCCGGGGGTGTAGCCAGAGGTCGGGTTGATCAGGGGCGTGCCGTCCGGCACGATGCGGTCGTCGAGGGTTTGCAGTGTGAGGTGCGTCCAGAACCGGTTCATTCGACTGCTCCTGGTGACATGTCCTATGCCACAGGAGCTGTGGCATAGGACATGTCACCAGGATTTCGCCGGTAGGTCAAACCAAATCCACCCGGATTCCGTCGGATTTCTTCCCTACTCGTCGCCGGTGGCCCGAATTCGCCCCGCGCGGTTGAAACGCGACGGCGGCTTGCAACACTAGAGCGTAGCCGTTGCCCTCCTGAGACGCCGCCATGACCTCGGTCGCCGAAGACACGCTTGCCGCGATTTCGCACGTCCCCAACGCCCTCGGGCGGTTCGGCCGGTACGGCGGGCGGTTCGTCCCCGAGACGTTGATGTTCGCCCTCGACGAACTCGACGCGGCGTACCGAAGCGCGATCGCAGACCCGGCGTTCATGGCCGAATTCCACGAGATTTTGAACGAGTACGTCGGCCGGCCGTCGCGGCTCTACTTCGCCCAACGGCTCACGGCCGCCGCCGGCGGGGCGCGCATTTACTTGAAGCGCGAGGACTTGAACCACACCGGGGCGCACAAGATCAACAACGCCATCGGCCAGGCGCTGCTAACGCGACGGATGGGCAAGAAGCGGATCATCGCCGAGACCGGGGCCGGCCAGCACGGGGTCGCGTCGGCCACGGCGGCGGCGCTGTTCGGCCTGTCGTGCAAGGTGTACATGGGCGTCGAGGACGTGCGCCGCCAGGAGTTGAACGTCTTCCGCATGAAGGCGATGGGCACCGAAGTGTACGGCGTCACGTCGGGCAGTCGGACCCTCAAGGACGCGACCAACGAGGCGATGCGCGAGTGGATGTCGAGCGTCGAGCACACGCACTACATCATCGGCAGCGTCGTCGGCCCGCACCCGTTCCCGCGCATGACCCGCGACTTTCAGTCGGTCATCGGCGTCGAAACCCGGCAGCAGTGCCTCGACCAGATCGGCCGGCTGCCGGACGTGGTCACGGCGTGCGTCGGCGGCGGGTCGAACGCGGCCGGGATGTTCTACCCGTTCGTGGACGACGCCGGAGTCGAACTCGTCGGCGTCGAAGCTGGGGGCCGCAGCCTGAAGGCCGGGGACCACGCGGCGACCCTGACCTACGGGCAACCCGGCGTCTTGCACGGCAGCTACAGCTACGTCCTGCAAGACCCCGACGGCCAGACGGCCGACGTGCATTCGGTGAGCGCCGGGCTCGACTACCCCGGGGTCGGCCCGGAGCACAGTTACTGGAAGGACGCCCGGCGGGTGCGGTACTGCAACGTCAGCGACGACGACGCGCTCGACGCCTTCCACGAGTGCGGCCGGCTCGAAGGCATCTTGCCGGCGCTGGAAACCGCCCACGCCCTGGTCGAGACGATGCGGATCGCGTCGAAGCGCAACAAGGACGACGTGGTCGTGCTCTGCTTCTCCGGCCGCGGGGACAAGGACTGCGCCGAAGTCGCCCGGGTGATGGACGCCAAACGGGCGGCGAAGTGAGTGGCGCGAAGGTCGCCCGCGCCCGCTTCGTCGTCCGGGCCGGCCGGGAGTTGACCGCCTACGCGACCATCGCCGCCGGGGTCGCGCTGGCGGCCCTGGGCATCGGCAGTTTCCTGCTCCCGGCGCACTTCATCGACGGCGGCTGCACCGGCGTGTCGATGCTCCTGGCGAACCTCCTCGACATCCCGCTCCCGCTAATCCTCGTCGTCGTCAACGGGCCGTTCGTCGTCGTCGGCTACCGCCACGTCGGCGGCCGCTTCGCCCTCCGCAGCACGGTCGCCATCGTGGCCATCGCCCTGGGCCTGGCGGTCGTGCCGTTCCCCGTGGCGACGACGGACAAGCTGCTCGCGGCGACCTTCGGCGGCTTCTTCGTGGGCGCGGGCGTCGGCCTGGCCATCCGCGGCGGCGGGGTGCTCGACGGCACCGAAATCCTCGCCGTGCTGTTGAGCAAGAAGTCCCCGGCGACCGTCGGCGAAGTGGTCCTCGGGCTGAACGTCGTCATCTTCGGCACCGCGGCTTTCTACCTCGGCATCGAGCCGGCGCTGTACTCCGGCCTGACGTACTTCGCCGGGTCGAAGACGATCGACTTCCTGCTGCACGGCATCGAGGCGTACAACGCGGTCCTGGTCGTGTCGCAAAAGAGCGACGAGGTGCGCGAGGCGATCCTGAGCGAACTCGGCCGCGGGGTGACGATCCTGTCCGGCAAGGGCGGGTACTCGAAGGCCGAGCAGGACGTGCTGTTCTGCGTCGTGACCCGGCTCGAAATCACCCGCTTCGAGGCGGTCGTGCGGGCGCAAGACGCCGCCGCCTTCCTCGTCATCCTGCCGGTCCTCGAAGCCATCGGCGGCGTCGTCAAGCAGCGCAACTTCCAGTGACGATCCGGCACCGCGGGTCGAGAAATGCCGTTACTTGCAGTACCCGAGTGCCAGCACGGCGAAGGCGGTGGCGAGTTCGGGCTGGTTTTCCAGGAAGGATTTGTTCGCGTTCGCCCAACTGCCGTCGGGCTTCTGAGTCGATTGCAACTTCGTAAACAGTTCGAGCCGCCAGGGGTGTTTGGTGCCCTTGGCGTCGGCGAACTCGTCCTCGCCGAGCGCGGTCATCGCCTTGGCGAAGGTCGTGTAGTAGTAGAACAGGCCGGCCTGGCCCTGGCCCGGGTTCTCGTCCACGGTGTAGTGCTGGCGGATCCACGTCACGGCCGCTTTCACGCGCGGGTCGTCCTGCGACAGGCCGGCGTACAGGAAGCTCTTCAACCCGGCGTAGGTCATGCCGCCTTCGCTGCGCAGGCCGCCCTGCGGGGTCCGCTTGTCGCTCTTGGCGTTGGTCTGGTCGGTCGGGTTGTACACGAACCCGCCGCGGTCGTCGTCGGTCGCCTTGGTGGCAAACGGCTGGTCGTTGAACTCGCCGGGGAAGTTTTGGCTGCGGCTGATAAAGGCGAGGGCTTTCTTGACGGCCGGGTCGTCCTTGGTGGCCCCGGAGGCGAGCAGAGCTTCGACGAAGAACTGCGTGTTCGACAGGTCGGGCCGGCCCTTGCCGTCGTACCCCATGCCGCCGAACTTCAACTCGGTCGGGTCGGCCGCGGCGTCCTGCAGGCCGCGGAGGAACTTGGTCGCGTTGGCGATCACCTTGTCGTACTTGCCGCCGGCGTTGGCCTCCTTGAAGGTCATGACGGCCAGGCAGGTCGTGTAGTTGGCGAGTCCCTGGTCGTAGATCCCGCCGTCCTTCTGGATGCTGCCTTCGAGGTACGCCAGGCACTTGGCGACGACCGGGTCGTCGGGCGACTTGCCGGCCTTCAAGAACGCGGCGGCCATGAGGGCGGTGACGCCGGGGCCGCCGAGCTTGGGGGCGAAACTGCCGTCGGCGTTCTGCTTCGCCTTCATCGCCTCGTAAGCCTTGTCCACGACCGCCTTGAACTCGGCGTCGGCCGGCTTCAACTTGGGGTCGGCGGCCGGGAGGGGCATACACAGCGCGGCAACGCTGAGCGCCGCGAGGACCAATCGTCGCATGGGGACTCTCCGTGTCGGGGCGAACGGGGACGGGGGCGTCCTACGGGCGGAAGCCGTTGAGCGTCCGCCGGGCGTTGCCTTGCACCTTCTCCAGGGCGGCGTTGAGTTCGCGGGCCGGCGGCAGGCTGCGGGCCTCTTGCTCGGCCCCCTTCTGGAACGCCTCCGGCGCGCCGGGCTTCTCCTGCGCGAGCCGGGACAGGCCCAGGAAGTACCAGTACCGGGCGTCGGCCGGGTCCTGTTGCGTGACCTTCGCGAGCACCGCCTCGGCGTCGGCGTACCGGCCGCTGAAGTACAGGTCGATGGCCCGGGTGTACAGGCTGCTGGCCTGGCCCTGGGCGATCAACTCGGTGGTCATTAGGGGGACCGCCACCCCGGCCCGTGCGTTCGCCATCTGCACGCGGGCGTCCTCGGCCTGCCGCTTCGCGTCGCGGGTGACGGCGTCGAGTTTCGCCTCGTAAGCGGCCTTCTGCTCGTCGAGTTCGGCCTTCGCGGTCAGGGTCGCGGCGTCGGCGGCCTTCTTGCGCTCGGCCGCCACCGTCGCCCGGAGTTGTTCGGCTTCGGCCTTGGCGGCGGCCAGCTTCTTCAGCGTCTCGCCCTGCGTGGCGTCCATGCGTGCCGTCAACGCCTTGACCGTGTCGTCGGCCTGCTTGGACGCGACCAGCGCCGCGTCCCGTTGGCCGTTCGCGGCGGCGACCGCCTCGGCCGCCTTCTTCGCGTCGGCGCTGTCGCTCGCGCTGGCGACCTTCTTCAAAATCTCCGGCAGGGTCTTCAACACGGTCGCGGCGTCGGCGTCCGGGCCGACCAGCTTGCCGGCCTTCAAGCCGCCGACGACCTTGGCGACGGCGTCGTTCGCGGCGGACAGATCGGCTTCGGCGGCGGCCAGTTTTTCCTTCGCGGCCTTGGCGGTCGCGGCGGCGTCGGTCGCCGCGGCGGTCAGCTTGTCGCCGAGGCTTACCTCCTTGGCGGTCGCGGCGGCGAGGGCGGTTTCCTTGGCCTTCAAGGCGGCCTGCGCCGCGGCGAGTTGTTCGGCGACCTTGGGGTCGGGCTTGGCGGCGGCGGCCAACGCCCGCAAACCGGTGGCAACGCCCGACTTGACGAACACCGGGCCGGCGACGGGGTCGGTGTACAGTTGCTGCCGCAGCGTCCACCCGGCCGCGAGTTCGTCGCAGCACTTCAAGAAAATCTGCTCGACCGGGTCGGTCAGCGGGTTCACGCCGCGGCCGGTCACGGCGAGCCGGCGGGACTCGTGGACGGTCCGCGCCTTGCGGATCGCGGCGATCGCACCGGGGTAGTCGCCGGCGGCCGCGCGGTTGGCGGCGTCCCAGAAGAGCAGGCCCGGTTCGTCGGTCCCGGCGGCCGCGGCCGGGCCGTCGGTTTGGAGCAGGGTCACGGCGATGACGAGGGCTTCGGCCAGCCCCGCGGCGTCGCGCGGGGCGAGGGCGACCTTGCCCCCGGCCCGCATCAGTTTCACCCGGGTCGCCGCCGACTCGAACAGGCCCCTGGCGTGCGGGAACTTCACCGCCGCGGCGGCGTAGTACGCCCCGGCCCCGGCCAGGTCGCCGGTCAACTCCTTCGTCACCCCGATGCCGAGGACGGCCTGGTGCAGGGCGCGGCGCTCGTCGGGCGTCTTGAACTGGTCGGCGGCGGCGACGGTGCGTTCCAGGTCGGCGAGCGCGGGCTGCAAATACTTATCGCCGACTTCGACCTTCTTCCCGGTCCGGCCCATCTCGCGGACGCGGACCTGCCAGCGGGCCAACCCCCGGCCGGCGAGGTCGATCGGGCTGGCGTTGTCGCCGGCGGCTTCAAACGCCGGCAGGGCGAGTTCGGCCTGCCCGGCGGCGAGCAACTTGCGGGCGTCTCCCAGGTCGGTCGCCGTCGCCACCGGCGCGACCGCGGGCGGACCGGCCGGGGACGTGCGCACGATCGGATTGCCCGTCGTCGAGTTGGACGGGATGACTTCGGCGACGTACAGGGCCGAGCAGACGCCGACGCCGGCCATGAGGCCGACGGCCGTGCCGCCCAACCAGGGCAGCCCGCCGCGGGATTTGCGGACCGGCCCGGCCACGGCGACCTCGGCGACGAACTTGGTCGGCGGGGTGACGGGGCGGGGTGTGCGGACGGCCGACCGCGGCGCGCTGGACGCGGACTTCGGCGGCGTCAGGAAGCCGGACTTCGACCCCTGGGACAGGCCGGCCGGGTACGACCCCGACAGCGTGCCGAGCGGCATTTCCTTGGTCATGTCCACGTCGAAGATGCCGGACGACGGGGCCATCCGGGCGGTCGTGTGGACGTCCGCGTCGTCCCGGCCGGTCAGGTCGGCGTCGCTGTCCCCGGAGTCGTCGGCGTCGCGGCCCGCGCCCGGGCGGGGCACGGGCAGTTCGCCGGGCAGGGACCAGTCGATGGCCGCGCTAGCGTCGTCCGACACGGCCCCGGCCTGGTCGGTGCTCAGGCTGACGATTTTGCCGTGCCGGGACGGGTTGCCGAACGACACCCCACTGCGGTCCCCCGAGTCGGTCCCCGACCCGAAGTCGCCGCGCGGGTCGGGGTGCGTGCCCCGCTGGAAGATGCTCGACGACCCGTCCACGTCCGGGCCGGTGTACCGCATCGCCTCGGTCGGCTCGTCGCTCGACCCCATGAGCGGAATCTGATCCATGTTGACCAGCGAACTGCCCTGGGTCCGCTTGTGGAAGATGCTCGACTCCGGCCCATCGGCCGCGTCCGGGCGGGCGCTGAAGCCGACCGCGTCGCCGTCCGGGTTGAGCAGGTCCACGCCCGAGTTCATCGCGAAGGCGTTGAGTTCGGTCAGGTCGGCGAACAGGTTCGAGCTGGACGCGCTGGTCTCCGTCTCGTTGAAGTCGAGGCCCGGGTTCGGCGTGATCGGCCCCATGGCCGGGGTCGGCCCGGTGCCCGGGTACGGGGCCGGCCGGGGGTACTTGGGGCCACCGGACTTGGGGAACGGTATGTGCAACTCGTCCATCAGGTCGTTCACGGCGTTCGCCCCGTCGTCCGGCGGACCGCCGAGCGGGTTCGCGCGCGCGAACAGTTCGCTCGGCGGTTGGTCGAACGCCACGAACATGTCGTCGTCGCTCAGCCCGGTCGCCTGGCTGTTAGACGCGTCGCCGGACCGGGAACCGCCCCCGCCGGGGAAGTTGAAATCGACGCTCCCGCCGAGCAGTTGGTCCAACTCCGGGGGGGGCGAGTCGAACATGTTCGAGTGCCCGGTCGCGTCGTCGCCGGACGGCCCCCGCGCCAAGTCCGACCCGGTCCCCGACTTGCGCCGGCCGGTCGAAAAGATGTCCGACCCTTCCCCGTCCTCGGCCGGCGCGGCCGGCGTCACCGGGGTCGCGCGCGGGGCCGGGGTCGGCCACCCGGAGGCCGGGCCGATCGGCGGCGGCGTGGTCATGTTCGGGTGCGGCAGGCCGACCTGGGACGGCGCGACGGTCGCCCCCCCGAAGATCGACTCCAGGTCGAGGTCCGCGTCCGACGGGAGGATCGGCAACTGGCTTGCCTCCGGTTGGGGCAAGTCCGGGATGAGCGACAACCAGTCGCTGTCCCCGAGCGACCCCGGCCGTTGCTTCGGCGCGGGGGTTTCGGGCGGGGTGCCGGGGAGGACGGGGTCGTTCGGGTTCGAGGGGGTCTTCGCCATGAGGACGGCTCCGCAGTTGCCCGGCCCGTCGCTGGACCGGTGTCGCCTGGACAGGCACCAAATAAACCGATTGGGCAAAGCCTACGTTCGCATTGTCCCGGTTTCGCCCCGATCCGCAACAATTTTCCGACTTTCCGGCCCGCCGGCGCGGGCAATCGGGCGCGTCGAGACTCGGCGCGAGGTTGAAGGTGCGAGCGTGTCGGAAATCAAGCAGACGGTGCGGAACTTCTGGGCACTCGTCCGGTAAGAGAGGGCACGGAACGCCGGTGTTCGCGTCCGTATTTTCTGCATTCCGCGCTCGTTTGCCCGCCGGTCTCGGCTTCGGCACCGTGGTTGCATAGTCATAGACGTTAACCTCCCCTCGCGGTTCGCCAGGACGGCCAACGCTGCGGAAACTACCCCCATGACATTGCTCGCGCGTCCGGTGCCCCTGCCGAATGCCGACCCAGGATGGCCGGAAACCCCCATGCCACCGCTCGCCTCCGCCGACCCGACCCGCTCCGACCACGAAGTCGTCGAGCTGCAATTGTTGCTCCCGCGCTGGCAGGCCGCGGCGCTGGAAGCCGCGGCCCAGTCCCGCGGCATGACGACCGGCCAAATCCTCCGCCGCGTCATCACCGACCTCTTCGCCGACCGCGCCACGAACCCGAACAGCTAACGCCGCTAAGGTTTCGCCACCCGGCCGACGAACACGATTGCCTGCGTCGTGTCATCGACGATCAGGAACAAGAACGGCCGGTCGGCCCGAACCGTGACCGTTCGCGGAGCGCTTGTTGCTTTCATCTCGACCGCCGTTGCTGCTGCGGCCACCGTGCCTTGTTCGTCCACTTCGACGACGGCCTCGTGAATGACAGCACCGATGAACAGCCGCTCCTGGTCGGACATCCCCGTGAAATCGGCTGTGCCGTCCATGAACGCGAGCGGCATCCCCATCGCCTTCAATGTGTCGCCGAGCCGGGACTTTCCGGTCGCCTTGAACTTCGGCAGGTGCAGTTGCACGTCGCCCTCGTGAAGTCCGGCCCGCCACTTGGCCACCTGCTCTGCGGTCAGCTTGCCCTCGACGGCGGCCAGGCCCTCGACCGCGTCGGGGACGACCACGAGCATCGACTTTGTTTTGCCCTGGTACGGCAACCGAACGACCTTGACCCCGTCACCTTCGTAGAACGCCGCCCACTTGTGCTGGTGCATCATCCGCACCGCGACCGTTTCGCCGGCCGTGACGCGGAACTTGTCGTCGGTCGTCTCCTTGGGCTTGAACTCGTCGAGCCACGACCCCTTGAAGTAAATGGCGTTCGTCAGCACCAGCCGGGTGTCGCTGCTCAACACCCCGTCTGGGATGAGTTCGGGAATCTTGCCCTTGGTCTGGTCGCCGACCCAGCCGTTGATCGTCTTCCGCGCTCCCTCGGTGTTGCCAACGTAATCGACCTCGCGCAGGCCGGCCCCGTAGTGGGCCTGCGTCAGCTTCAAGAACTCCGGCTTGAACCCGTAGCTGCGTTGGCCCCACAGGGCGTTGGCGACGTTGAACTCTGGGTGGACCTTCGCGGGGTCGCCTTTGAGACGGTACGCCAGGTCGGCCTGCGCCGGGTGGACGCGCTCGCCCAATGAGGTGAAGCCCAGCACCTTGGCCATCTCGGTCGCCGTCTCGCCGCGTGCCCCGGCGTAGGTCATCGCCAGCGCCGCCGAGACGCTGTACGGCGAGCAGACGACGTTGCCCTTCTCGGCCGCCAGCTTCTTGTACAGGTCGATGGCGAAGGCGTTGCCGCCCTCGACGAGTGCCTTGGTGTCCGCCTCCGGCACGGCTGGCGGGGCGGGCACCGCTGCGGCGGGCGGAGACTCGCAACCCGCTAGGGCACCGAGACTGAACACCGCCGCAGCCATACCCTGGAGCAGTCGCTTCATGACGCACCTCGTTAAGTGATGGGACTGCATGGTAACGCATGGCGGGTGCGGGCATTACGATAAAGCGCCGCCGCAGGCGCGTTAGCCCGACGCGCGAGCGAGGGACGCAAAGGTCGTTGACAAGGTAAATGGGGAGAGGCCGGAGTGTCCCACCACCAACGTTGATTACGAACCGTTGCGTCCCTCGCTCGCGCGTCGGGCTAATAAGAGCCTTCGACGCTCTCGCCTTGCCGGCGCGCCGCCGTTCGGGTAGTCGGCCCCTAAGATAACCTGGTGCCGCGATCGACAGGTTCGGAGTGCCCCCGCGATGGCGTTGCTCGAAGTCCGCGGACTGGTCAAGAAGTACGGCCGCCGCACCGTCGTCGATGGCGTGTCGTTTGAGGTCAACCCCGGTGAAGTCGTCGGCCTGCTCGGGCCGAACGGCGCGGGCAAGACCACCAGCTTCCGCATGGCCACCGGCCAGGTCGTGCCGAACGACGGCATCGTCATGTTCGACAACCAGGAAGTGACCGACCTGCCGATGTTCCGCCGGGCGCGGCTGGGCATGGGCTACCTGTCGCAAGAGCAGAGCATCTTCCGCAAGCTGTCCGTCGAGAAGAACATCCTGGCCATCCTCGAATCCCTGCCGATGAGCCGCAAGCTCGGCCGCGGTTTGACGGCCCAGGAACGCCGCGAGCGCACCGAGGAGGCGTTGACGCGGTTCAACCTGCTGCACGTCCGCAAGAACAACTCGGCCCGCTGCTCCGGCGGCGAGAAGCGGCGGCTCGAGATCGCCCGCTGCCTCGTCTGCGAGCCGATGCTGATCCTGCTCGACGAGCCGTTCGCGGCGGTGGACCCGAAGACGACCGAGGACATCCGCAAGAACATCCGCGAACTCGCCGACCAGGGCATCGGCATCCTGCTCACCGACCACAACGTCCGCGAAGTGGTCAAGACGGCGGACCGGATTTACCTCATCGTCGAGGGCAAGGTCGTCTGCCACGGCACGCCGGACAAGCTGATCGTGGACAAGGTGGCCATCGACGCCTACCTCGGCTCGACCTTCCAGGACGACGTACTCATGGCCCGGCTGGCGGGTTTCGCCGGGTTTGAAGTCCCCACCGCCGAGATCGTGCCGCTGTTGGAAGTCCCGGTCCCGGTGGCCCCGCCGGTCGCCGCACGGGTCATCCCGACGGCCCGGCCGCACTCGCCGCCGCCGGCCCCGCCGCCCTTGGTCGTGGACGACAGCATCCCGATCACGCGGTCGGTCCCGCTCTCCTCGGCGAACCTCCCCCGGCCGGCGTCGCCGCCGCCGGCCCCGCGGTTCAGCAAATCGACGCTGCAACTGCTCGAAGAGGACAAGATGCGGCGGCTCGTCGATCAACTCGTGGACCGCGTGCTGATGCCGGACGCCTGGCACGACCTGGCCAGCCGGGGCAGCGACGCCGTGCCGGTGCTGCTCGAAGCCCTGGAGCGGCGCGAGGTCGAAGTCCGGCACATGGCGTTGCGGGTGCTCGAAGCGATCACCGGGGAGAACCTGGACTTCCAGTCGGACGCCCCGGACGACCTGCGGTTGAAGCAAGTCGCCCACCTCCGCGCGCGGTTCGAGCGGGCGTGAGCGGCCGGCCGCGCCGCACCTCCGTATAACGTCGCCTGCACGCGGAACGTACTTCGGCACCCGGTGAGGCGGCTTCGATGGACATGCTCTGGTTGGGCGTCGCGCTGGGCGCGCTGGCGGCGTCGTTCGCGGTCGGCGTGGCGGCGGTCGCCCGCGCGGGCAGCATCAACAATGTCGTCTTCGGCCTAACCGTCGCCGGCCAGGCCCGCATCGACCCCGACTTCTCCGCCAAGCTCAACGCCCTTCTCGCCGGCGTTCCCGTCGCTAGTGCCGGACCTCCAGTCGCTGGTGCCGGACCTCCAGTCGCTAACGCTCTTGGCTCGCCGGTCGCCGTCATTCCGCCGCCGAGTTTGAAGCCGGCCGCGCCGAAGGTGACCGGCGAAGCGGTGCGGTTGTTGGCCCTGCTGCAAGGCGAGTCGCGGCTGGTCGATTTCCTGCTCGAAGACATCGCCGGGGCACCGGACGCGCAGATCGGCCAGGCGGTCAAGGAGATTCACCGCAAGGCGGCCAAGGTGCTCAAGGACCACCTGACGCTCAGCGTCGTCATGGCCGGGGCCGACGGCGACCGGGTGACCGTCGCCCCAGGCTTCGACCCGTCGGCCGTCCGCGTCGTCGGCAACGTCACCGGCCAGCCCCCGTTCACCGGCACACTGCTGCACCCCGGCTGGCGAGTCAAGGAAGTCCGGCTGCCGCCACTGGCCGACGGCCAGGACCCGTTCGTGCTGCAGCCGGCCGAGGTCGAACTGGCCTGACCGCGTCGTATACTGCCGGAGTGTTCCGTCCCGATTCGCCCCTGTTTCGCCCCCGAGAGTGTCCCGACCGTATGACCGCCTCGCCCCCCTCGGACCTGTTGAAACCGGCCTTCCATCGCGTGCTCTTGAAGCTCAGCGGCGAGGCGTTCGGCCCGCCCGGGAAGAACGGCATCGGCCTGCCCGAAACCCTCGACATCGCCCTGACCCTGAAGCGGGTCGTGCAGATGGGCGTCGAGCTGGCCATCGTCGTCGGCGGCGGCAACCTGTTACGCGGGGCGCAGTTCGCGATCGGCCACAACCCCAACAAGATTCACGCCGCGACCGCCGATACGATGGGCATGATGGCGACGATCATGAATGGCCTGGCGCTCCAGGACACCCTCGAAGGCCTGGACATCGAAACCCGGCTGATGTCGGCGATCCCGATGGACAAGGTGTGCGAGCCGTACATCCGCCGGCGGGCGATCCGGCACCTCGAAAAGAAGCGGGTCGTGATTCTGGCCGGCGGCACCGGCAACCCGCACGTCACGACCGACACCGCTGCCGCGCTGCGCGGCCGCGAGTTGGGCGCGGACATTCTGCTCAAGGCGACCAAGGTCGATGGCGTGTACGACTCGGACCCGGACAAGAACCCGCACGCCACGAAGTACGACCGGCTGACGTACAAGAAGGTGATCGCGGACCGCTTGAAGGTCATGGACCTGGGCGCGTTCGAGCACTGCCAGGAGTGCCACTTGCCGATCCTGGTCTTCGACTTCAAAGCCGACCGCGCCCTGGAACGCGCCGTCGCCGGCCACACGATCGGCACGATGATTTCGGCCGAGTAGAACAGAATTTTCACCGCAGAGGGCACAGGAGGGCGCGGAGAAAGGCAAAAGCCTGGAGAGTTAAAACGTGAGTAGTGTTTCCCAACGCACTCTTCACCCCAATGGCTCGCTGCTGTTGCAGGGTTTTTAGCACGGTTCGATGTCTTTCTCCGCGCCCTCCTGTGCCCTCTGCGGTGAAATCGGTTTTGTATTTCTGCCCCCGTGTTTAAGGCGATTGTCATGAATGTTGCCGCGGTCAACAAGGACACCGAGACCCGGATGGAGAAGGCGCTGGACAACTTGCGCAACGCCTTGAAGGGCCTGCGCAGTGGCCGGGCCAGCCCGCAGATGCTCGACGCCATCCGCGTCGATTACTACGGCTCGTCCACGCCGATCAACCAGATCGCCACGGTGTCGTGCCCCGACCCCGCGTCGATCATGATCAAGCCGTTCACCGGCGACGACCTGAAAGAAATCGAGAAGGCGATCCGCGGCAGCGAGTTGGGCTTGGCCCCCAACAACGACGGCAAGGTGATCCGCCTGAACATCCCGCCGATGAGCGGCGACCAGCGGAAAAAACTCGTCACGCTCATCAAGAAGAACAGCGAAGACGCCAAGGTGTCGTGCCGGAACATCCGCCGGGACGCGAACAAGGTGGTCGAGACGGCCGAGAAGGAGAAGGTCATCACCGAGGACGACCGGGACAAGGGCAAGGCGAAGATTCAAGACCTGCTCAAGACCTACGAAGCCCGAATCGACGACCTCGCCGACAAGAAGTCGAAGGAAGTGATGGAAGGCTAACCGCGACGCCCGGCGAGCCAAGAGCGTCAACGACTGGAGGTCTTTCGATCACCAGTCGTTGACGCTCTTGGCTCGCCGGGCGGACGTATGAAAGGTCTTGCCGTGAACTCGATTCTGGTCATCCACCCCGCCGGCTGTTACGTCACCGGGCCGACGGCGAAGGCCGTCGAGACCGCCGTCGCCGTCGGTCCGGTGACGATCGACGTGGGGAACACCGCGTGCAAAGTGCCGTCGGCGGCGGACCAGATTGCCAAAGTGACAGCCCGCGGCACGCTCGGGACGAAGCGCAAGACGGCGAAGTGCTGACCGGGAACGACGCTGCCGTCGGCCGCCTCATGCGAGGCGACCGACGGCAGCGGTGCGTTCGGGCGGCGAACTACTTCTTGATCTCGACCTTCGGCTCTTCGATCGTCAGCTTGACGACGTCCTTTTCCTTCTTCTCGACGACCTTGCCGGTCACCTTGGCGTCCGCGGGGGCCTGGCAGCAGTCGGCGTGGTACTTCTCCTTGGCACCCTTGTCGCTGAGGTAGTACTTGACTTCCTTGGTCTTGTCCTTGGCGTCGGTCACGAGCAGCGCGTGGCCGCAGGCCTTGGTTTCCTTGAGCTCGCACTTGGTGCAGACGAGCTTGCCTTCGAGCGTGACCTTCTCGGTCTTCTTCTCTTCCTTCTTGTCCTCGGCGGCGGCGTAGGACGCGACGCCCAGCATGGCGACGCCCAACATCACGGCGAACAGCTTGCGAACCATCTCGGGAACTCCTGATCGAAAGGGGACAGGCGGGGTGCAATCGTGAGACGCTACTACTGTATCCCGGCCGGCCACCGCGCACCACACGAAATCCGGCCGGCCGCGGCATCGCCGACACTTCCAGATCGACCGGCCGGGCCGGCGGGCTTAAGCACAAGCTGGCTTCGCGGGCGGCGCGTCCATTGACGATGGTCGGAGCGAAGTCTAGGATTGGTGTTTCGTTGATCACCCCAGTTACGGACCGCCACCCCGGTGCCACCCCTCACGAGTACCGACCGGCTCGAATTGACCGCGAAGGCCCACGCCCTGTCGGGCCGGCCGGTCGTCGTCAAACTCGGCGGCAGCGCGATGGAAGACCCGGCCGCGACGCACGGCACCCTTGAAGCCGTCGTCGCCTTGCAGGCCGCCGGGTTCGAGCTGGTCCTCGTCCACGGCGGCGGCAAGCCGATCGACCGGGCGATGGAAGCCGCGGGGCTGACGCCCGTCAAAGTCCAGGGCCGCCGGTTCACCGACGACGCGACCTTGACGATCGTCGTCGGCGTGCTGAACGAGTTGAACGCCGGCCTCGAACGCGGGCTGCGCGACTTCGGCGGCAACGCCGTCGGCTGCCGCGGCGTCGCCGGCTTCCCCCTCTTCGGCGAACGTCTACTGCTCCCCGGCCTCGACCTGAACCCCGTCGATCTCGGCCGTGTCGGTACCGTGACGCGCGTCGATGCCGCCGCGCTGCGGGCCGTCTTGAAGGAGGCCGTGCCGGTGCTGCCGTCGTTGTGCGTGAGCGTCGATGACGGCGACTGGCTGAACGTCAACGCCGACACGGTCGCCGCGGCCGTGGCCCGGGCGCTCGCCGCCGAGAGCGTGCTGTTCCTGACCGACACCCCCGGCATCCTGCGCGACGTGGCCGACCCCGGCTCGCGGATCGCCGACCTGACCCGGGCCGAGTGCGAGCAACTCCTGCACGACGGCGTCATCCGCGGCGGCATGGTGCCGAAGGTCGAGGCCTGCTTCGACGCCCTGGACGCCGGCGCGAGTCGGGCCGTGATCCTCGACGGCCGCGACCCGAACGCCCTGATTGCCGACGCGCTGGGCCGCCGGGCCGGCACCGCCATCCGCCCTTAGAAACTCTGCGACACCCGACACCCGACACCCGAGTCCCATGAGATGACCGACACCCTCGACACGCTGAGTTCCGTCGAGATCATCGCCAAGGCGAAGGCGCACCTCACCGGCAACTACACCCGCTTCCCGGTGGCGCTGGTCCGCGGCGAAGGGTCCCACGTCTGGGACGCGGAGGGCAACCGCTACCTCGACTTCTTCCCCGGGTGGGGGTGTTGCATCCTCGGCCACTGCCCGCCGCGCGTCGTCGAGGCCGTCCGCGACCAGGTCGGCACGCTCATCCACGTCCCCAATAGCTGGTACACCGAGCCGCAGGCGCTCCTCGGCGAGATGCTGGCGGCGCGGACCGGGTGGGGCGGCCAGGTCTTCTTCTGCAACTCCGGCACCGAGGCCAACGAAGCGGCCATCAAGCTCGCCCGGCTCAACGGCCAGGCGCACGGCAAGTACAAGATCGTCACCTTCACCGACGGCTTCCACGGCCGGACGATGGGCAGCCTGTCGGCGACCGCCCAGCCGAAGTACCACGCCGGCGTCGGCCCGATGCTCCCCGGGTTCGTCTACGCCCCCTACGGCGACCTCGACGCCCTGGCGAAACTCATCGACGCCGAGACGTGCGGCGTCATGATCGAGCCGATCCAGGGCGAGGGCGGCGTTAACCTCCCCCCGGCCGGCTTCCTCGAAGGGCTGCGCGCCCTGTGCGACCAGCACGGCATGGTCCTGATCTTCGACGAGGTCCAGACCGGTATGGCCCGCACCGGCAAGTGGTACGCCCACCAGCACTGGAACATCGTCCCGGACATCGTCACGCTGGCCAAGGCCCTGGCCGGCGGCATTGCCCTGGGCGGCATGATCGCCCGCCCCGAGGTGGCCCAGCACCTGAAGCCCGGCACGCACGCCGCGACCTTCGGCGGCAACCCCGTCGCCGCGCGGGCCGGCATCGCCACCATCGAAACGATCGAAGACGAGGGCTTGTTGGAGCGGGCCGACCAGATCGGCGACCGCTTCCGCGCCCGACTCACCGAAGTCATGGCCAAGTGCCCGCTCGTCACCGAGTTGCGCATCAAGGGGGCGATGATTGGCGTGCAACTCGCCGTCGAGGGCGCGCCGATCGTGGCCAAGTGCCTGGAGCGCCGGCTGCTCATCAATTGCACCCACGGCACCGTCCTGCGACTCTTGCCCGCGGCGAACCTGACCGACGACCTGATCGACGAGGGGTGCGACATCCTCGCCGACGTGCTGCTCGCCCACGAAACCGACGCAAAGTGACCCACTCCCCCACCCCGCTGAACCCCTCGATGCGCCACTTCCTCAACCTGTTCGGCCCGACCCCCGACCTGCTCCGGCACCTGCTCGCGCGGGCGGCGGAGTTGAAGGCGGACCGCCGCCGGGGCCTGGCCGGCACCTGCCTGGCCGGCAAGGTCGTGGCGCTCATTTTCGAGAAGCCGTCCCTGCGCACCCGCGTCAGCTTCGAGGCGGCCGTCGCCCAGCTCGGCGGCACCAGCCTGTTCCTGCCGGGCAACGAGGTCGGCCTCGGCTGGCGCGAGACGCACGCGGACTTCGCCCGCACCATGAGCCGGTACGTCGATGCCATCGTCCTCCGCGTCTTCAAGCAGGAGACGGTCGAGAAGATCGCCGAGGCCGGCACCGTGCCGGTCGTCAACGGCCTCTCGGACCGGTCGCACCCGTGCCAGGCGCTGGCCGACTTGCTCACCGTGCAAGAGGCGTTCGGCGACGCGGCCGGGAAGCGGATCGTCTTCGTCGGCGACGGCAACAACGTCGCCAACTCGCTGGCCACCGGGTGCGCGAAGTTGGGCGCGACCTTCGTGCTGGCCTGCCCGGAGGGGTACGCCTTCGACGACCGGTTCGCCCGCGAGTACCACGCCGCGACCGGGAAGCCGACGCCCGAGGTGACCCACGACGCGCTCGAGGCCGTCGCCGACGCCGACGTGATTTACACCGACGTCTGGACCAGCATGGGCCAGGAGGCGGAGCGCGAGGAGCGGTTGCAGCGGTTCGCCCCGTTCCAGGTGAACGCGGCGATGCTGGCCGCCGCCCCGAAGCGCGTCAAGGTGTTGCACTGCCTGCCCGCGCACCGCGGCGAGGAGATCACCGACGACGTGATCGACGGCCCGCACTCGGCCGTGTTCGATCAGGCCGAGAACCGCCTGCACGCCCAGAAAGCCGTGCTGGAGTGGCTGTTCGCCGCGGGCTGACCGCCGCGGGAGTCGCGTTACACCTGCAGGTCGGCCTTCCCCGTCAGCCGCGCGGCGTACCTCGCCCGGATCGGGGCGACGTGCTCGGCGAGGAACTCGGCGACCTGCTCGGGGGCGCGGCCGACGAACTTCTCCGGGGCCGTCGCGCCGGCGAAGTCCACCGCCGCGAACAGTTTCTCGGCCTTCAACCGGTCGAAGATTTCGGTCGCGTGGCCCTCCCCGGCCTTGATGCGGGCGGTCACGGCGTGGCTGTGGTCGCGGACGAGTTTGTGCGCCTCTTGCCGGTCCCCGCCGGCGGCGACGGCGGCCATCATCAGGTTCTCCGTCGCCATGTACGGCAGATACTCGCGGACGTTCTTGGCGATGATCGCCCGGTTGACGACCAGCCCCCCTGCGACGTTCCGCGCCACCCGCAAGATGGCGTCGGCGGCCAGGAAGGCTTGCGGGATGTACAGCCGGCGGGCCGCGGAGTCGTCCAGGGTCCGCTCGAACCACTGCGTCGCGGCCGTCGCCGCGGCCATCGCCGGCAGGCCCATGACGAACCGGCTCAGGCTCGTCATGCGCTCGGCCCGCATCGGGTTGCGCTTGTACGCCATCGCACTCGACCCGACCTGGTCGGCCTCGAACGGCTCGTCGATTTCTTGCTTGTGGGCGAGCAGCCGCAGGTCGCAACTCCACTTCGACGCCGACTGCGCGACCCCGCTGACCGCGTCGAGGACCATGCTGTCGAGCTTGCGCGAGTACGTCTGCCCCGTCACCGGGAAGACCGTGGCGAAGCCCATCTTGTGCGCGACAAGTTGGTCCAGCGCCCGCACCTTGGCGTGGTCGCCGTCGAAGAGCGCCAGGAAGCTGGCCTGCGTACCGGTCGTGCCCTTGGCCCCGCGGAACGGCAGTTCGTCCCGGCGGCGTTCGAGTTCGTGCAGGTCCAGGGCGAAGTCGAACGCCCACAGGACGGCGCGCTTGCCGACGGTCGTGAGTTGCGCCGGTTGGAAGTGCGTGAACCCCAGCGTCGGCTCGTGCCGCCACGCCTCCGCGAACGTGGCCAACTGGTCGATCACCGTGGCCAGGCCGACGCACAGCGCGTCGAGCGACTCGCGCATCAGGATCAGGTCGGCGTTGTCGGTGACGTAGCACGAGGTCGCGCCGAGGTGGACGATCGGCTTCGCCCCCGGGGCGACTTCGCCGAGGGTCTCGATGTGCGCCATCACGTCGTGCCGGAGGCGGCGCTCGTGGTGCGCGGCGCGGCCGAAGTCGATGTCGTCGAGGTGGGCGCGGAGTTCGGCCAGGTGTTCCGGCGCGACCCGCGGGGTGACGCCGTCGTCGGCCGGCAGGCCGAGTTCGTGCTGGGCCTCGGCGAGGGCGAGCCACAGCCGCCGCCAGGTGCGGAACTTGCGGTGCGGCCCCCACCGCTCGGCCATTTCCGCCCCGGCGTACCGGGCGATCAGGGGGTTGTCGTAGGCCAGGTTCGGGTCGGTCATGGGGGTCGGGTCGCGGAACTTGAGGGAAGCCGGCCGGAATCGGCGCGGCGGGTCAGCACGGCGTCGTCCAAGCAGCGGGAGCGGGGCGTCCGGCACGACGGTTACAACGCGGGGCTGTTCTAGCCTTTCCCCCGCCCGGTGGCCGTTCGCCGCTCAGCCGGGCGGCCGGTTCGGCGGATAATACTCGTGGAACCGATTCACGCAGGAGGTGTGTTCGAGATGCGTACTCTGACGATTCGCGCGCTGGCCATGACGGCCCTGTTCGCCCTCGGTGGCTCGGCGCTGCACGCCGGCGACCCGCCGCTGCCGCAGATGTTTTACTACCCGTACAACTATTTTCCGCACAGCTACTGGCCGGCCCAGTCGCCGAAGTACCCCGAGACGAAGGGCCAGCCCTACGTCAAGCCGCCGGCGTACATGGCCTACCCCCCGTTCCTGGAGCCGGGCTGGCGGTACGAACTCTGGACGCCGATGAAATACCACCGCGGCAACCACTTCTGGCTCGACAGCTTCTAACCGCTCCCGGCCGGCCGCTCACTTCGTGCGCGGTTCCTGTTGCGTCAGGCAGTGCAGGGTGCCCAGGCCGTAGATCAGGTCGCCGCAGTGGATGCCGACGACTTCGCGGCCGGGGAACAGGTCGGCCAGCGTGCCCAGCGCGACGCGGTCGGCCGGGTCGTTGAAGGTCGGCACGATCACGACCCCGTTGGCGACGTAAAAGTTGGCGTAACTCGCCGGCAACCGCTGCCCGCCGGTCACCACGGGCCGCGGCATCGGCAGTGTGACGACGGTCAGCGGTCGGCCGTGCAGGTCGGTCATCCCGCGGAGCCGGTCGAGGTTTTCTTGCAAGGGCAGGTAGTTCTCGTCGGCCGGGTCGGTCTCGACGACGTGGACGACCGTCGTCGCGTTGACGAAGCGGGCCAGGTCGTCGATGTGGCCGTGCGTGTCGTCGCCGGCGATGCCGCGGTTCAACCACAGCACTTTTTCCACGCCCAGAAACTCGGCGCACACCGCCTCGTAGTCGGCCCGGCCGAACGGCGGGTTGCGCTCCTGGACCTTCGACAGCCAGCACTCCTCGGTGGCCAGCAGCAACCCCGCACCGTTCACGTCGAGGCTGCCGCCCTCCATGACGATCCGCCGGCCGGCGCGGTGCGGTTGCAGCGTCGGCAGTTGGCTCGCCCCGGCGACGAACGCAGGCACGCGGTCGTCGAGGTGCCAGTCGTCGTACTTGGCCCAGCCGTTGAAATGCCAGTCGAGCGCGACCCGATCCCCGGCCGCGTCGTGGACGACGATCGGCCCCGAGTCGCGCAGCCACGACCGGTCGGTCGGGCAGTCGTGCAGCGTCACGTTTTTCAAATCCGCGCCCGCGATCTTCAGCGTGCGCAAGACCCGTGCCCGCTGCTCGGCGTCGCGCACGATCACGTTCACTGGCTCGAAGCGGGCCAGGGTTCGGACGATCTCGGCGTACACCCAGCGAATGGGCGCGAACTTACCGGGCCAGTCGGAGCGGCGGTGCGGCCAGGCGATCCACGTCCCGGCGTGCGGCGACCACTCGGCGGGCATTCGCATCACGGCAACACCTCCCCGTCGGGCGTCACGTGCAGGGGGTACTCGGGTACGCTCAGGCCCAGCGTCGGGATGGCGAGTAAGCGGCGGTAGCCGGCGCTGACCCGCGCCTCCTCGGCCCGCACGAAGGCCGGGTCGAGGCCCGCCTTGCCGAAGTCGCCGGGTACGGTCAGTGGCGCGAACGCGGCATCGACGATGTACTGGGCCAGGCCGGGGTTGCAGCGCAGGTGCCGCTCGGGTTGGCGGTGCAGCCGCTCCAGCGGGACTTCGCCCAGGACGAAGCGCAAATACAGGTCCGAGTCGGTCACGACGGCCACGTCCTGGCCGCAGACTTCGCACAGGTAACCTTCGTCGCAGCGGGCCATCTTCCCCAACCTGACGCAACCCGAACGGGCGCGGACTGATATACTCACTGTAGTAAACGGGGCGCAATCCGGCGGCTCGATGACGGAACGAGTTCAAAGGGTTGTTGTCGTGGCGCTCCCGATTGTGGCAATTGTCGGCCGACCGAACGTCGGCAAGTCCTCCTTGTTTAACTGGCTGGCCGGCCGGCGGATCAGCATCGTCGATCCGACCGCCGGGGTCACCCGCGACCGCCTGGCCACGACCCTGACCGTGGACGAGCGGCACTTCGACCTCGTCGATACCGGCGGCATGGGCATCCAGGACATCGACAACCTGACCGAGGACGTGGAGCGGCAAATCCGCGTGGCGATCGCCGAAGCGACCGTCATCCTGTTCCTCGTGGACGTGCGCGACGGGGTCGTGCCCCTCGACGAAATGGTCGCCCAGAAGTTGCGGACCATCCAGAAGCCGACGCTGTTCGTCATCAACAAGGTGGACGACCCCAAGTTCGAGATCGCGGCCAACGAGTTCTACCGCCTCGGCCACGGCGAGGGCATCCTCGTGTCCGCCGAGCAGAAGCGCGGCAAAGAAGAACTCCTCGACGCCATCGTCAAACTGCTGCCCGAGGGCGGGGACAACACCCCGCCGGGCGAGATCGAGCTGAAGATCGCCATCGTCGGCCGGCGGAACGTCGGCAAGAGCACGTTCATCAACAGCCTGGCGCAGGCCGAGCGGGTCATCGTGTCGGAGGTCGCCGGGACGACACGGGACAGCATCGACGTGCGGTTCGAGCGGGACGAGAAAATCTTCCTGGCCATCGACACGGCCGGCGTGCAAAAGAAGCGGGCGCTCGTCACGGACGTGGAGTTTTACAGCCTGCACCGGGCCGAGCGGTCGATCCGCCGGTCCGACGTGGTGCTGCACTTCTTCGACCCGCGGGTGCGGGCCAGCCGCGTCGATAAGCGGCTCGCCGAGTACATCCTGGAGAACAACAAGCCGGCCATCTTCGTCGTCAACAAGTGGGACCTGGCCAAGGACACGATCCCGACCGGCAAGTGGGCCAAGTACCTGCGCGACACCTTCCCGATGCTCGAATACGTGCCGATCGCGTTCATCACCGCCAAGAGCGGCAAGAACGTCTACCGCCTCCTCAACCTCGCGCAACAGTTGCACAAGCAGTCCGGCCGCCGCGCGAAGACGGGCGAGTTGAACCGCGTGGTGCAAGGGGCGATCATCGCCAACGGCCCGCCGATGCGGCTCAACCGCCAGGGCAAGGTCTACTACGCCACGCAGGTGAGCGTCCACCCGCCGACGATCGTGCTGATGACCAACGGCCCGGAACTCTTCGACGACACGTACATCCGCTACCTCACGAAGACAATCCGCGACGCCTTCCCGTTCCGCGAGGTGGCCATCAAGGTCGTCCTGCGCGACCGCAGCGAGGGCACGGCCGGCGGCAAGCGGAACGACAACGACGAGATCGACCTGGCGATGCTCCCGCTCCCCGGCCCCGGCGACGACACGATGGAACTCCCGACCCTGGCGAGCGAGCCGATCGTGGACGGCGAACTCGACGGCATCGAGATCGACGAGCCGCCGGCCCTGGACCGCCCCGAGAAGCCGGTCAAGAAGAAAGCCGTCGTGAAGAAGTCGAAAGCCGACCGCCCCGCGAAGAAGCCGAAGAAGCCTCCCACGGGGACGTGGGACTTTTAGGGTCGGGTGACGCTTGACAAGCAAAGAGGTGTCAGTAAAACTTTATTATGATATTCACCGGAGGTTGGCCCGATGGAAGAAGTGTCTCCCGATAGTGAACCAGACATCTTTGACCTCGCCTTGTCAGGGCAGGCTCCAGGTGTAGGTCAAATTCATATTGAAGGCAAAACACTGTCAGGTCGCCCCTACAAATACGAATTCAGAAGTTATGCTATTCGTCTTGGTTTAACGCCTAACGCTGCACTGAGACTTGCCACACGCATTGTCAAAGCCAAATATCGAGTCAGCGAGTGGGATCGTAGACATCCGAAGATCGATGTGGAGTTAGAATTGGTTTTCGTGTTCACTTCAATTATCCTCGGGGTTGTCGCCAGGCTTGCGGGACTAGAGCCGATCAAACCTCAATGGATAACCAGTTGGGGCGTAGCCTTCGACGGCGACCTCGTCGAGGTCTACTCTGGCGATGCCAAAGCCTCCGCTGAGCGTCGGGTCACCGAGTTGGCTGCACGGGATGGGGACCGATATTCACTTCGCCCAATCACACGGATCGGCTTCCCGCCGAGTTCCTCTCAATGACTGCAGTTCCGTAGCTCCGCCGCAGGCGACTCTTGTTAGCCCGACGCGCGAGCGAGGGTCACACGGTGTTGGACAATGCAGCCAGACGTTCAGTTGGTGGGGGATTTCCATGAACGCGATTATCGTGACCCGACACATCGACTCGGCGCACCTCGAACTGCCCGAGTTGTTGGCGTTCGTCGGCAAGGATGTAGAGATTCGCATTGTGGAGAAAGTGCCACAGGTTGACGACACTCCCGACCGGTGGAAGCCGTTGATGGATGCTGCGGCCCGCAACGTGATCGATGACGAGGCCATCCGCGAATTCCGCGCGGCTGACATGGCCGACAGCGAGCGAGAAGCTAAAATGTGGAAAGAAATTCACGCCGAGTGGGACGCCGATGCCACTCGTTGACTCGACCGTTGTCATTGTTTATCTGCGCACTTCAGACGCCAAGATTCTGTCTCTCTTCCGATCCCACCCCGTGACGATTACGGGGCTAGTCCGGGCCGAACTCTTGGCCGGTGCGCGAAGTGCCGCTGAAACGGTCACAATCACTCCGCCGCAGACTTATTTGCCCAACTCGACTTCCCACATTCGTTATGGGACAGTGTCGGTCACAACCGTGCCCACTTACGTTCCAAAGGTTTGATCTTGCCGTTTAATGATGTCGCATTGGCGACACTGACGATGCATTACGATCTCGAGATTTGGTCACGCGACCGCCACTTCGTGATGATGCAAAGCGTATTTCCGACGTTAAGGCTGTTCCAGGAGCCGACGCCCTGACCGGCGGCGGGCCTTGCCTTACGGCTCGTCGGTCACGACGGCCGCCGGCTTGGCAGAGTCGAGGTCGGACGTGTCGAGGCGGCCTTCGGCGTGCAGGCGGGCGAAGATTTCGACCGTCTCGCGGATGCCGGCCACCAGGGGCGTCTTCGGCAGGGGGCCGAGGTCGCGGGTGATGCCGTCGTCGCTCAGGTCGTAGGCGATGGCGATTTGCGTCGTGCCCGTTGTCACCAGCGTCGCCGCGGCCGGCAGCACTTCGGTCAGCGCGGCGTGGAAGTGCGCCATCGTCACCACGTCGCCCCGCAGGTTGTAGCTCTTCGCACCGGAATACGGGCGGGTCGCGCTCAGGACGAAGGCGCGGGCGGTGTCGTGGACGTACTGGAAGTCCGTCGTGCCGCCGAAGCCGATGGCGTAGGGCCGGCCGAGCAGGCACGCCTTGATCGCCTTGGTCGGCTCGCTCGTCATGCCCAGGTCGCGGCCGGGGCCGTAGACCGTCCACGGGCGGAGGCCGACGCTCGAAATGCCGTGGTCCTGGAAGTAGACGCGGGCGTTCCCCTCGTTGCAAATCTTGAAGATGCCGTAGTGCGTGCTGGGCGACAGCGGGGCGTCGTCCGGTTGCGACCCCGGCGGGTACTTGTCGGGCGCGCCGAAGACCGCCGCCGAACTGGCGTAGACGACCCGTTGCACTTGCCGGCCGCACGCCTTGACCGCCTCGAACACGGCGAGGGTGCCGAGGACGTTGACCTTGGCCCCGAGCAGCGGATCGACGCGGCACGTCGGCACCTGCAGCCCGGCCAGGTGAATCACGTGCGTGATTGCGTGGGTCTCGAGCGCGGCCGTCAGCGTCGGCAAGTCGGTCACGTCGCCGCGGACGAACTTCACTTGGGCGATTTGCTCCTCGGACAGGACCAGCCGCAGCCGGCGGGGGTCTTCGCGGAGGTCGTAGACGAAGACCTCCGCGCCGTCGGCGAGGAGGGTGCGGGCGATCCACGCGCCGATGAACCCGTAGCCGCCGGTGAGCAGGAAACGCATGGCGAGAACCTTGAAGGGAGGGGCGGCCCAGTCGGGGGGCCGTCCCCGTTAGGTAAGGATTTCGCCGCGGTCCTGGTAGGGCCGGGCGGGCGGCCCGGCTACTCTTCGTTCATGCCGTCGAACAGGCCGAGGTAGCTGTGGTAGCGGCGCTCGCTCAGGTAGTGCCGGGCCACGGCCGACTTGACCGCGCACCCGGTCTCGTGCCGGTGCGTGCAGTCCGGGAAGGCGCACAACGGGACGAACGCGCGGAAGTCCGGGAAGTAGCCCTCGACCTCCTCGGCCCGCGTGTCCCACAATTGCAGTTGCCGCACGCCGGGCGTATCGACGACCCAGCCGCCGGTGTCGAGGCGGATGAGTTCGGCCGTCGTCGTCGTGTGCCGGCCCTTCTCGTTCGACTCGCTCACGGTCTTCACCCGCAGCGCCAACTCGGGCTGGATCGCGTTCAACAGCGACGACTTGCCGACGCCGGACTGGCCCGAGAAGACCGTCGCCCGGTCGGCCAACAACTCGCGCAGTTGATCGACCCCCTGGCCGGTGCGCGCACTCGTGAGGACCGTCGGGATGCCGAGTTGGGCGTAGGCCCCGATGATCGGCTGCAACTCGGCGGCGTCGGTCAGGTCGGCCTTGTTCAGGCACAGGACCGGCTTCAAATCGCCCTTGTACGCCGCGGCGATGTACCGGTCGATCAGGTGCGGTTTCAAGTCCGGCTGCACCAGGGACATGACGATGGCGAGTTGGTCCACGTTGGCGACGAGGACGTGCTCGCGCCGCCGGCTGGACCGCGTCAGCACGCCGTGCCGCGGCTCGACCCGTTCGATCATCGCCTCCGGCAGGTCGGTCGGGGCGGCCTCGACGGCGGGGCGGATCCAGACGCGGTCGCCGGTCGTGACGATGCTCCGCTCGTCGGTGACGAGCGACTTCAACAGCCGGCGGACGGAGCAGCGGAAGACGCGGCCGTCCTCGACCTCGACGGAACTGAACAGGCCGTGGACGCGGAAGACGCGGCCGGGCAGCCAGGCGGCGACATCGACCCCGGGCATGGCGACGTTCCCGGCCGCGTCCACGGTCACGGTGCGGTGCCGGGAGATCGCGCCCTTGGTGCGGACCCGCTCGCCGCTCTCGGCCGCGTCGCTCTGCGTGTCCCCGCCCTCGTAGTCGCGGGTCAGGTCGTTGCCCCGCGGCGGCTTGGTCCGGTTGCGGCGCAACGCGACGCGCACCTTCTTGTTCTTGTCCGTGTCCATGCCCGTATCCTACCGCCGGCCCGCCCCGGCCGGAACCCGCGGCGGTACAATACGCGCATGACCGACCACGACGCGCTGCTCGGCGGCGTCCTCGCCGACCCCGCCGCCGACCTGCCCCGGCTCGTCTACGCGGACTTCCTCGAAGAGACCGGCACGCCGGGGAACGTGGCCCGCGCCGAGTTCGTCCGCGTCCAGTGCGAACTCGCGGCGGCCACTTTCGACGGCGACGCCGCGCGGCGGCTCGGCCTGGAAATCCGCGAGAAACTGCTGCTCAACGAGCACGTCAAGGCGTGGCTGGCCCCGCTGCGGGCGAAGGGCGAGGCGCTGCAGAACCCCGGCACGCACGGCCTGTTCCGCCGCGGCTTCGTCGAGACGGTCTGGATGCCGGCGGCGGTCTTCACCTGGAAGGCGGCCAAGCTCTTCGCCCGCGCCCCGGTCACCGAACTCCGCGTCACCCGCACCACGCTCGCCGAGTTGGACGAGTTGCTGCGCGAGCCGTCGGCGACCCGTCTGACCGCGCTCGACCTGTGCGACCGCCGGCTCGGGGACGCGGCCGTCCGGGCCATCGTCGGCAGCCCCCTGCTGGCGAACGTGCGGACCCTCCGCTTGCGGGCGTGCGGCCTGACGGCGGACGCCGTCGGGCCACTCATGGACGCCCCCGCCGGCTGGCGACCGGACCGGCTCGAACTCGGCCTGAACGCCATCCCGCCCGCCGGCCTGGCCACCCTCCGCGAACGGTACGCCCTCGTCGTCGGGTGACCATCTGAGTCGGCGGTTCGTTTCGTGAAGCGGCGCGAACTTGTCAATTTGGACTGGCCTATTTCCCGACTCGTGAACTACACTTGCGATTGACCGCGTCGGCCGACCGTCGGGTGCGAAGGCACTGCGCGGAATGCGGAACAAGTCTCGCCGTGGAAGCGACTAAGTCCGAAAGAACACATCGCAGGGTCCGACATGACGAACGCCGTGCAACGACTCCTCCCCGCCCGTCGCGGCTGGCTGGTCCTCGGCCTGTTGTTGGCCGCCCTGGCGTTCGCGCCCGCGGCCCTCCTCGCCCAGGACGGCGATCCGTCCCCCGTCGTCGAAGCCGTCAAGGTCCAGGACAACATCTTCGTCCACATCATCAAGTCGGTCAGCTTCTTCTGGATCATCCTGTTGCCGACCTCCATCTGGCTGATCGCGATGGTAGTGCTCCTGACCCTCGACCTGCGCATGTCGGCCGCGATCCCGGCCGGGTTCGTGGACGAGTTCACGGACACGGTCAACAAGCGGAAGTTCAAGGAGGCCTACGACATGGCCCGGAACGACACGTCGTACCTCGGCCGCGTGCTGACGGCCGGCATGGCCCGCCTCCAGTACGGCATCGAGGACGCCCGCGAGGCCAGCACGAACACGCTCGAAGCCGTGAAGTCGGACAAGGAGCAGAAGAACAACTACACCGCCGTCATCGCCACCCTCGGGCCGCTCCTCGGCCTCGTCGGCACGGTGTTCGGCATGATCATGGCGTTCATGGAACTGTCGTCCGGCGAGAACATCAAGCCGGCCAAACTGGCCGAGGGCATCTCGCACGCCCTGGCCGTCACCCTAGTCGGCGTGGCGATCGCCGTCCCGGCGGTGGCGTTCAATACCTACTTCCGCAACCGCATCTTGCAAGTCATGCTCGAAGTCGGGTCGGTGTCGGACGACCTGCTCACGCAGATGTACCACAACTCGAAGAAGCCCGGCGGCCCGGCCCCGACCGCCCAGGTTGTCTCCGCCGCCCCGGTCATGGCGACGCCGGTCGCGCCGCGGTAAGACCAATCGGGTGTCGGGTCTCGGGTGTCGCAGAATCGGACTGCCACACGACGCCCCGACACCGTTCGACCGTACCCGACACCCGAGACCCCACACCCGAGACGCCATGTCCGCCAGTGCCAGCCACGACAAGTGCGAGCCGAACTTGACGCCGTTGCTGGACGTGGTCCTGCAACTCGTCATGTTCTTCATGCTCTGCGCCAACTTCGTCATGGAGTCGGTGAACGAGGAGATCGTGCTGCCCCTGGCCATCGAGGCGCGGGCGCTGGACAAGGACGTGCGGGATTACATGATCCTAAACATCGACCCGAAGGGCGTGACGACGGTCGGCCCGGAGGTGTTCGAGACGCCGATCAAGATTCAGGGGTTCTTGAAGAACCAGCACGACCTCGACAAGGCGCGGACCAAGCCGGCCGAGTGGGAGAAGGGTAAGGGCCGGTCGGTCGTGGTCCTGCGGGCGCACAAGGACTGCAGCTACAAGCAGGTGGACGACGTGATGAACGTCTGCCGCAAGGTCGGGTACAACAACATCCAACTGCGGGCGATCAAGGCCAACCCGCGCACGTAACTTCTACGCCCCCGAATCGCCCCCGAGACGCCCATGAGCCGCCGCAGCCGCCACCAGCCCGGTGCGTCCACCGCGCCCGACATGCCGATCGTGCCGATGCTGGACATGTCGTTTCAACTGCTGTCGTTCTTCATCCTGACTTTCCGCCCGCTGCCGTCCGAGGCGCAACTGGCCCTGGCGCTGCCCAAGGAAACGGGCGGGGCGGCGGCCGTGCCGACGTTGAACATGGACGCCGAGGAGGAGGACGTGATCATCCAGGTGTTCGCGGCCGACAACGGCAACGTCGTCAGCATCAAGGCGGCGTCCAAGAGCGGCGACGTGGCCCTGGGCAGCGACACGAGCGCGCTGTTCAAGTACCTCCAGGACAGGGCCGCCGCGACCCGGGGCGGGGACGCCACGAAGAAGACCCCGAAGCTCAAGTACGAGATCGCCGAACGCCTCAACTACCAGTTCGTCATCAAGCTCCTCGACGAGGGCCGCCGCGCCGGCTACGACCGCATCAGCCCGACGCTGTTGACCGCCGGCGGGGGCGGGGCGAAGAAGTAGCATCGGGTGTGGGGTATCGGGTGTCGGGTGTCGAAGTACAAGATTGATAGCGCGAACGGTGACCCGGATCGTCGATACCCGACACCCCAAACCCGATTCTCTAGGAACTCTCCCACGGTCCAAGTCATCGGATGAGGAGAGGATTCGTTCCCATGTCTCGTTTCTTCCTCGTCGCGCTGACCGTTTGCCTGTCGGGTGTTGCCGCGCCCCGGGCCGCCGCGCAGGCGGACAAGTACGCCCTCGACGGCGACCGGCGGCACTTCTCGCTCATCGAATGGGACGCCCCGGTCCGGTCCGAGGAGCGCAACCCGGACGAGTTCGAGGCGTACAACGACACGCTGATGCACGCCCGGCTCTTCACCACGGCCGAACTCCTCGCCCACGCCGGCCGGGACGTGACCTTCCGCGACCTGGTCCGGCCCGCGGCCAAGGACTTCCAGTTCAAGCTGATCGCGATGGACGGCCGGCTGAAGCGCGTCCGCCGCATCGAGCCGACCAAGGCGCTCGCCGCGCTGGGCGTGGCGAACCTGTACGAGTGCTGGATTTTCCCGACCAACGGCACCGATCCGCTCTGCCTGCTGACCCTCGACCTGCCCGACGGGGTCGAGCCGACGATGGCGTTCAACCCGACGCGGTCGGTGCAGTTCGCCGGGTACTTCTTCAAGCTGATCCAGTACGAATCGGCCGCGGCCGACGCGAAGACCCCGGACCGGAACGTCGTTCGCCGGGCACCGCTCCTCATCGGCCGCGGCTTCACGGCGACCCCGGTGACGGCGCGGGACGGGACCGACCCGTGGCGCAAGGGCTTCCTGCCCGGGCTGCTGGCGATTTTGGGCGGGATCGGGGCCGTCGCCTTCGGGCTGACCTGGTGGTACCGGCGGGGCGACCGGGCGGTCAAGGCCGCGGTCGAGGCCCGGCGGGACCGCAACCCGTTCCCCGAGTCGTCGAACCTGAGTTAACGTCGAGACGGTTTTTCTCCCCCCGGCGGCTTTGACGGAGTGCGACAGATGGCAACGGTAATCCCCACCGACGCGAAGCCCGACGCCCCGAAGCCGGCCGCAGCCCAGGCCGTCATCCGCCGCGTTCAGGGGGCCGAGGAGACTGCGCAGCAGCGACTCGTCCGCAAGCACCTGCCCGCCTGGGTCGCCAGCGGCGTCTTCCACATCATGCTCGTCGTGGCGATGATCGGCGCGGACAAGCTCATGGCCAAACAGCCGGGCGCGCCGCTGTCCCTGTCCGAACTCACCGTCGTCCCGCAGACCGAGGAAAAGGACGTCGCCGTCGATCTCACCAACACAGAGATCGGCCTCGACCCCGAGATCATTCCGGTCACCGACGCGAAGGACCTGGCCGACGTGAACGTCGATACGGCGATCCAGTCGCCGGACGCCGGGGTGGCCGATGCGAAATCGAACGATCACAAGGACTTCGTCCCCCTCGCCGGCGTCGGCATGGGGGCGGACGCCGGGGCGACCGGGGACACCGGGGCCTTCCTGAGCGGGGCCGGCGGCGGCGGCGAGGGCACGGTCGCCAACGACGGCTTCCTCGGCCGCGGGGCGGCGACCCGCAGCCTGCTGGCCGCCAAGGGGGGCGGGAACACCGCCTCCGAAGCGGCCGTCGCCCGGGGGATTTTGTGGCTCGCCAAGCAGCAGAAGCCCAACGGCTCGTGGGTGTACGACGGCTCCAGCAAGGGCGACACGATCGCCGCGACCGGCATGGCCCTGCTGCCACTGCTGGCCGCCGGGCAGACGCACAAGTCGTTCGCCAAGGACAACAAGTACAAGGCCAACGTGGACCTGGGGATCAAGTACCTGATCGCCAACCAGCAGGCCAACGGCAGCTTCAAGGGGTCGTCGGGCATGTACGCCCACGCCATCACGACCGTCGCCTTCTGCGAACTCCTGGGCATGTCCGGGGACAAGGCCCTCGCGCCGTACGCCCAGAAGGCCGTCAACTACATCACCGCCGGCCAGGGCGCGAACGGCAGTTGGGGCTACCAGGCCGGGACCAACGGCGACACGTCGATCGTCGGCTGGCAGATTCAGGCCCTGCAGTCGGCCAAGCTGTGCAAGGACCTCGTCGTCGATAAGAAGGCGTTCGAGCGGTGCCGCAAGTTCCTCGACACGGTCGCCACCGGCACGAACAAGTCCCAGTACGGCTACAACTCGCCGGCCGCAAGCCTGACCCTGACCCCGGTCGGCCTGTTGTGCCGGTACTACGTCGACGGGTGGGGGCCGAACAACCCCGGCATGGCCGCCGGCGTGAGCTACCTGCTCAAGAGCCAGCAGCCGACCAAGGGGTACAAGGACATTTATTACTACTATTACGCCACGCAGGTGATGCACTTCTTCGAGGGCAAAGAGTGGTACGAGACGTGGAACCCGGCGATGCGCGACCTGCTCATCGACCAGCAAGTCGGCCAGGGCAAGAAGGACGCCGGCAGTTGGGAGTCCGACGGCGAGCACATCGGCCGGAGCTGCGGCCGCCTGGGCACGACGTGCATGACCCTCCTCACGCTCGAAGTCTACTACCGCCACCTGCCGCTGTACAAGCGCGACACCGGCGGCCTGAAGGAACTGGAGCGCATCAAGTAGCCTTCAAGCTCCGCCGCAGGCGACGGCGAGCGGCCCACGTGAGTGGGCTGTTCCAGCCCGGAATGGGGAGAGATTTTCCGCCGGCGAGCGCCGAACCTCCCTCCCCGGTTACCGCCCCCCCGTTTCAGGCTGGAACAGCCCACTCACGTGGGCCGCTCGCCGGGATTCGCCTGCGGCGGAGCCGAGACTTAGACCGGTTCCACCGTCACCCGCAGGGGCTTCGCCTTGGGGGCGTCGGGGTCGGGGCCGCAGGCGTGGATTTGGTCGGCTTTCAACTCGGCCACTTCGAGCGGGCCGACCCAGACGACCGACCGGCCGGTCTTGTGCGCTTCCAGCATCAGCGTCACGGACTTCACCAGTGCGTAGCCGAACACTTTTTGCAGCACCGCCGCCACGAACGCCATGCTGTTGAAGTCGTCGTCGTGCAGGACCACGGCGTACGGCGGCAACTGCTTCGTCCGCGTGTCGGTTTCGGCGTCGGGGAGTGTGGTCGTGGCCATGCGGGTATTGTAATCCCCCGTCGCCGTGAAATCTCGCCCCCGCGTCGGCGTCTTCAAGATAACCGGTTGCCCGGCGGTCGCCGCCCGGTCACACTGAGCGCTTCCCCGTCCCCGTTCGTGCCGAGGGTCCGTCATGTCGCGTCTCTTTCTGGTCGCGTTCGCCGCCGCCGTCGGCTTCGGCTCGTCGAGCGCCCAGGTGCCGGCGCACCTGGGCCACGTCCCGCCGGACGCTGCGGTTTTCGTCCACGGCAACGTCGCCAAGCTCTGGGCGGGGCCGCTCGGCGAGCAGTTGCGGGCCGCGAAGGTCGAGGCGTTCGACCGCGTCATCCGCGAGTTCGAAGCCGTGACCGGGTTGACCCCCGCCGACGTGAGCGCGGTGACGGTCTACTTCCCCGACCTGCGGACGCCGGGCGGCCAGGACATCCAGCCTTTCGTCGTGACGCTCTCCCTGGCGAAGCCGATCGACGCCGGCCGGCTCGTCGCCCTCGCGGCGGTCGGCTGCCGGCTGGCCGACGAGAGTGGGCCGGAGGCGGGGGTGACGTACACCTTCGAGAAGAATGTCCTGACCCTGAAAGTGCCGGCCCGGCGTATCGGGCCGAACAAGCCCGGCGTGCCGGGGCCGAAGGCCAAGCCCAGCGAAATCGTCCTCGACATGACCGACCCCCTGCACCCGCGGCTCTCGGCGTACCTGGCCTACCTGCCGGCCAAGGCGAAGGCGGCGACCGGGCCGCTGACGCCGGCCGTCCTCGCCGCGGCGACGCGGGACTTCGTCGTCGGCATTAACTACGACGGGCTGCCGCCGGAGATTCGCGCGGACCTCCCGAACGTACCCGCCGAGATGCGGCCGTTCGTGCCCTTCGCCAAGGCCGACCTGGCGCTGGTCGTCGGCGACTTCACGGGCGACAAGATCGCCCTCGAAGCTCGCTTCCGCAGCACCGACGCGGCCGTCGTCCGGGACTGCGAGAAGTCGCTGGGGGCCATGCAGACCCTCCTCGGCACGCTCCTCGACGCCGGCTTGAAGTCCGCGGCCGCGTCGAAAGTCCCGGCCGAGAAGCTGCTCGCCCCGGTCGGGGAAAGCCTCAAGCGCTCGGTCAACGCCGCGACCATTCGCATCGACGGCCCCGACGCGGTCGCCACGCTCGCCGTCCGCGCCGACCTGCCCTTCGGCCCGGCCCTGGCCGCGGCGTTCGGCAAGAGCGGGGGCAGCGCCCTCGGGGTCTCGGTGTCGCAGAACAACTTGAAGCAACTCGGCCTGGCGATGCACAACTACGCCGACAGCGCGGGCGGCTCGTTACCCGTGTCCGCCGTCGTCGGCAAGAAGGGCAAGCCGCTGCTGAGCTGGCGAGTCCTAGTCCTCCCTTACGTCGAGCAAGACAACCTGTACCGCCAGTTCAAGCTCGACGAGGCGTGGGACAGCGAGCACAACCTGAGGGTGCTCAAGGACACCCCGATGCCGGCCGTGTTCGCCCTGCCGGGCGTCACCAAGCCCGGCGATAAGGAGACGTACTACCGCGTGTTCGTCGGCAACGGCGCGGCCTTCGAGCCGCTCAAGGCGGTCACGATGCCGCGCGGGTTCCCGGACGGCACGTCGAACACGATCCTGATCGCCACCGCGGCGACGAGCGTCCCGTGGACGAAGCCGGACGAACTCGCCTTCGACCCGAAAGCCGACATGAAGAAGCTCCTGATGTTCGACAAGGACAGGTGCAACGTCACCTTCGCCGACGGCTCCGTCCGCGCGCTCCGGTCCGCGATGAACGGCGACAACTTGAAGGCCATGATCACCCGCGCCGGCGGCGAAGTCATCGGCGACGACTAACTTCAACGGCCCCGCTCGCCTTGACTCACTCATTTTGGAGCCGATTCTCATGTCGATCTTGCGACTCTCCCTGATGCTACTGGCCGCGACCGTGGCTCAGGGCCTCCGCGCAGAGCGTGCCGGCGGCCCTGAGCCACGTCCCGCCGGACGCGGCGATCTTCGTCCACGCGAACGTCGCCAAGTTCTGGGCGGGCGCGGCCGGCGGGCAGGTGCGCGCCGCCAAGATCGCCGAGTTCGACCGGGCCGTCGCCGAGTTCGAAGCGGTCACCGGGCTGACCCCGGCGGACATCACCTCGGCCGCCGTCTACTTCCCCGACCTGCGGACGCCCCGCGGCGGCCCCGGCGAGCCGTTCGGCGCGACCCTGACGCTGAGCAAGCCGATCCAGGTCGGCCGGCTCGTCGCCGTGGCCGCCGTCGGGTGCCGGGCGTCGAACGATAAGGTCTCGTACACGTTCGCCAACAATGTCCTGACGGTCCGGTTCGCCAAGGGCACCCCGGGCCGGGAGCAGCCGTTCGCTGAAGAAATCGTCCTCGACGCGACCGACGCGCTGCACCCCAAGCTGTACGTCGATCTCCCCGCCAAACTCCGCGCGGCCGCGACCAAGCCCGGGCCGTTGACGCCGGCATTAACCACCGCGGCGACAAAGGACCTGGTCGTCGGGATGAACTTCGACATGATGGCCCCCGAGATCCGCAGCGACGAACTCAACGGGCGGGGCGTCGCCCGGCCGTTCGTGCCGCTCTTGAAGTCCGACACGAGCCTGTTCGTCGGCGCGTTGACGGCCGACACCCTGGCCCTCGAATTCCGCTTCCGCAGCGGCGACCCGGCCGTCACGCGGACCAGCGAGAAGTCCCTGGGAGCCTTGCAAACGCTACTCTCGACCCTGCTCGACGGCGGCCTCCGGGCGATCGGTAAATCGAAGGAGCCGGCGGAAAAACTGCTCGTCCCGCTCGCCGAAAGCGTCAAGCGGTCGGTCGAAGCCGCGACCATTCGCATCGACGGGACGGACGCCGTGGCCACGCTTGCGGTCCGCGCCGACCTGCCCTTCGGACCGGCCCTGGCCGCGCAGTTCGGCAAAGGCGTCGGCGGCGGTCGGGGCGACCGCATCGTGTCGCAGAACAACATGAAGCAACTCGCCCTGGCGATGCACAATTACGAGAGTGCGAACGGCAACTTGCCCCCGCCGGCCGT
>JAYTSV010000201.1:0-13972 GCA_043745465.1 Fimbriiglobus sp. | reverse complement strand
GACGGCTTGCCCGGCGGGAAGCCCTTGGGGCCGGTGTGCCACTGCTCGCCGTTGAGCTTCCACGGCATCACGTCCTCGACCGACGTTTGCATCCGCTTGAGGTTCGCGCGGAAGGCGTTGGCCGCCTTGGCGACGAACTCGCGGAAGGCGGCGTTATCGATCTCGGCCTTGCGGGTGACGGTCACGACGACCTGCTGCCACAAGCCGCGGGCCTGCGTCACCTCGACCCGCTGGTCGCGCGAGTAGTTTTCGAGGCCGGGGATGTCCGAGAGCGGCTTCAGGCCCAGTTTCGCGGCGATATCGGCCTGCTTGAAGCTGTTGCGGGCGAAGCGGAAGCAGAGCGACAGGTACGCCTCGTGGCCGGTGTTGGCGTGCAGGAACCAGCCGTGCGACTTCGTCACCGCCGCGACCTCGACGACCGAGCGCGTGCCGTAGTCGGGGGCGGCGAAGGGGCCGTTGGCCTCGACGAGTTCGAGCGAGAAGGTGAGCGCGTCGCCCTCCCACTTCACAGCCGTGCCCTTGGTCGTGACGCGGTCGCGGGTGTGCCACTTGACGCCGTCGGCCTCCCACGGGAGCTTCTCGTCCTTGCCGACTTTCGAGATGTCGATGTCGTCGATGCGGGCCTTCATCGCCGCCTTGGCGTCGTACTTCGGCCGCAGCACGCGCGGCCCCGCGGCCAGTACGCCGGCGAGGATCAGCCCCGTGTGCGAGGTCATGCCCGGCCCCGCCGCCGCGGCCTGGGCGACGACCATTTCGGGCGTGCCCTGGGCGACGATCTGCCCGCCGCCGACCCCCGCCTCGGGGCCGAGATCGACGACCCAGTCGGCGCTCTTGATGACATCGACGTTGTGCTCGACGACGACGACCGTGTTGCCGAGATCGACGAGCCGTTGCAGGACTTCGAGGAGTTTGCGCACGTCGTCGAAGTGCAGCCCCGTCGTCGGCTCGTCGAGCAGGTACAGCGTCTTGCCGGTGCTGGGCCGCGCGAGTTCCGCGGCGAGCTTCACCCGCTGGGCTTCGCCGCCGGACATCGTCGGGGCCGGCTGGCCCAACGCCATGTAGCCGAGGCCCACGTCGCTGAGCGTCTGCAACACCACGCGAATCTTGGGGATGTTGCCGAACAGCTCCAGCGCCTCGCTGACGCGCAGGTCGAGGACGGCGCTGATCGACTTGCCGCGGTACTGGACGGCGAGCGTTTCGGGGTTGTAGCGCGCCCCGTGGCAGGTCTCGCACTCGACCCACACGTCGGGCAGGAAGTGCATCTCGATCTTCTTCTTGCCGTTGCCCTCGCACGCCTCGCACCGGCCGCCCTTCTGGTTGAAGCTGAAGCGCCGGGCCGTGTAGCCGCGCAACTTCGACTCCGGTAGCCGCGTGAACAGCTCGCGGATGAGGTCGAACACGCCGGTGTAGGTCGCCGGGTTTGACGACGGCGAGTTGCCGAGCGGGTCCTGATCGACGTTGATGATCTTGTCGATGTGCTCCAGCCCGCGCACGTCGTCGTGCGCCGCGCCGGGGGTCTGGGCGCGGTGCAGCTTGCGGGCGAGGGTGTTGTACAGCACCTCGTTGACCAGCGACGACTTGCCGGAGCCGCTCACACCCGTCACCGCCAGCAGCGTGCCGAGCGGCAAATGCACATCGACGTTGCGCAGGTTGTGCTGTCGCGCCCCGAGGATGCTGATGGCCAGCCCCAGCGGCGACCCCCAGGTCACCTCGTGGAAGTTCAACGCCGGGCCGGGGACTTCGGCGTCCCGGCAGCGGCGCACGGCCGGCACGGGGATGGCGACGCGGCCCGACAGGTACTTGCCGGTCAGCGAGTTCTCGGACGCCTCGATTTGCGACGGCGTGCCGTCAGCCGTCACCTCGCCGCCCTGGTCGCCCGCGCCGGGGCCGAAGTCGAGCAGGTAGTCGGCCGCGGCGAGCACCTCGCGGTCGTGCTCGACGAGCAAGAGCGTGTTGCCGAGGTCGCGGAGGCGTTGCAGAGCCCCGAGCAGTTGGGCGTTGTCGCGCGGGTGCAGGCCGATCGTCGGCTCGTCGAGGACGTACAGCACCCCCGTCAGCCCCGAACCGATTTGCGACGCCAGGCGGATGCGCTGCGCCTCGCCGCCGGAGAGGGTCGGGCCTTTGCGGTCGAGGCTCAGGTAGTCGAGGCCGACATCGACGAGGAACTTCAGCCGCGAGATGATCTCCTTGCGGACCTCGCTGACCATTTCGAGTTCGCGCTTCGGCAACGTCGTCGCCGTGAACAGCTTCAGCGTGTCGCCGAGCGGCTGGCCGGTGAGCGTGCCGAGGGTCAAGTCGGCGAAGCGGGTCGCCGCCGCGTCGCGGCGGAGCCGGGAGCCGTCGCACGCGGTACAGGCGACTTCATCGACGAGGTGTTCGAGGCTCGCGCGGTAGACGAAACTGACCCGCGAGGCCTCGTCGATCGCTGGGAACAGCCCCTTGTACTGGAACGAATTCGGCGACCCGGCGAGCTTCAAGAACTCGTCGCCGGTGCCGTGCAGGATGGCCCGCTGCTGCTCCTCGGTGAGTTCGCCATACGGCGTGTCGAGGTCGAACCCGGCGTGCTTTGCAATGGCCTCGGCGAACAGCAAGAACGCACTCCCCGGTCGCAACGCCGGCCACGCCCCGACCGCGCCTTGCCGCAGTGTCAACTTGCTGTCGCCGACGATCAGGGCGACGTTGGCCCCGCGCTGCACGCCGAGTCCTTCGCAGGTCGCGCACCAGCCGAGGGGGCTGTTGAACGAGTAATGGTGCGGATTCAGGACTTCGTAGCTCTTGCCGCAACAGCCGCACGCGAGGTGCTGCGAGAAGCGCTCGACTTTCCACTGCGTCTCGTCGCGGTCGGCCTCGACGTAGGCCAGCCGCACCACGCCGCGGCCGAGCGAAAGGGCTTGCTCGACGGCGTCGGCGATGCGGGTCCGCGTGCCGGGCTTGACGACGTTGCGATCGACGATCACCTCGACGTTGTGCTTGCGGCGGTGGTCGATCGCCGGCGGCTCGTCCAGGGCGAACGACTTGCCGTCCACTCGCATGCGGGAGAACCCGGCCTTGCGGACCTCGTCGAACAGCGCCTCGTACTTCTCCCCGCCCTTGCGCTCGATGGGGGCCAGGACGTAGAGCTTCGTCCCCTCGGGCAGACTCAGGACGCGCTCGACGATCTGGTCGGCCGACTGCGTGCCCATCGGCTCGTCGCACTTCGGGCAATACCTCACGCCGACCCGGGCGTACAGGATGCGCAGGTAGTCGTAGACCTCGGTGATCGTGCCGACCGTCGAGCGCGGCGACTTGCTCGTCGTCTTCTGCTCGATCGCAATCGCCGGGGATAGCCCGGTGATCTGCTCGACCTTCGGCTTCTGCACCTGGCCCAGGAACTGCCGGGCGTAACTCGACAGGCTCTCGACGTAGCGGCGTTGGCCCTCGGCGTAGATGGTGTCCATCGCCAGCGAGGACTTGCCGGAGCCGCTGGGGCCGCACAGCACGGTCATCTGCTCGCGCGGGATGCGGGCCGAGACGTGCTTCAAGTTGTGCTCGCTCGCCCCCTGCACCTCGATGTGCGAGATGAATTCGGCCGCTGGCTTGCGCGTAACCGGCTTGCGGGCGAGTTTGGCGGCTTTCTTGGGGTTCAAGATCGGCACGAGCGCCTGGCCGGTGTACGAGGCAGCGCACTTCGCAATCGTCTCCGGGGTGCCGACGGCGACGACTTCGCCCCCGCCGCTGCCGCCGTCCGGCCCCATGTCGATGACCCAGTCGGAAGTCTTGATCACGTCCAGATTGTGTTCGATGACGAGGACTGTGTTGCCCTGCTCGACGAAACCGTGCAGCACTTCGAGGAGCTTGCGGATGTCCTCGAAGTGCAGCCCGGTCGTCGGCTCATCGAGGACGTAAATCGTCTTGCCGGTGCCCTTGCGGCACAGTTCCTTGGCCAGTTTCACTCGCTGGGCTTCGCCGCCGGAAAGGGTCGGCGACGGCTGACCCAACTTGAGGTAGTCGAGGCCCACGTCGTGCAGCGTCTTCAACATGCCGTGAATCTTGGGGTGGTTCTCGAAGGTATCGAGCGCCTGGCCGACTTCGAGTTCGAGGACTTCGTGGATGCTGCGGCCGCGGTACTTCACCTGCAAGGTCTCGCGGTTGAAGCGGCGGCCTTCGCAGACGTTGCACTTCACCCACACGTCGGCGAGGAAGTCCATTTCGAGCTTGTTGCTGCCGTTGCCCTGGCACGACTCGCAGCGGCCACCGGGGACGTTGAACGAGAAGCGGCCGGGCTGGTAGCCGCGCACTTTCGCGTCCGCCATCGCCGCGAACAGCGTGCGGATTTCGTCCCAGACCTTGATGTAGGTCGCCGGGTTCGACCGCGGCGTGCGGCCGATGGCCGTCTGGTCGATGTCGATGACCTTGTCGATGTGCTGCTGGCCTTCGATACGGTCGTGGTCGCCGACCTCGTGCAGTGCATCATCGACTTCCTCGTCGTCGTCGCGCTTGGTCGGCTTGCGGGCCGCGATGACGAGGGCTTCCTTCAAGATGTCGTTGACGAGCGACGACTTGCCGGAGCCGCTGACCCCGGTGACGGTGACGAACAGGCCCAGCGGGATTTCGACGGTGACGTTTTTGAGGTTGTTGTGCCGCGCCCCGACGATCCGCAACAGCTTCTTCGTCGGCTTGCGGCGCACCGCCGGGCCGGCGATCGTCTTGACGCCGGTGAGGTACTGCCCCGTCACGCTGTTGGGGTTGGCCAGCACCTCGGCGGGCGTGCCGTGGGCGACGATCTCGCCGCCGCGGATGCCGGGGCCAGGGCCGAAATCGACGAGGTAGTCGGCGGCACGCATCGTGTCCTCGTCGTGCTCGACGACCAACACCGTGTTGCCGATGTCGCGCAGGTGTTCGAGGCTGCGCAACAGCTTCTCGTTGTCGCGCGAGTGCAGGCCGATGCTCGGTTCGTCGAGGATGTACAGCACCCCCACGAGGCCGGAGCCGATCTGCCCGGCCAGGCGGATGCGCTGGGCTTCGCCGCCGGAGAGCGTCGGCGCGGAGCGGTCGAGGCTCAGGTAGTGTAGGCCGACGTTCAGCAGGAAGCCGAGGCGGTGGCGAATCTCCTTCAAGAGTTCGCCGGCAATGGTCCGCTGCATGTGCGTCAGGGTCGCTTCGTACTCGGCGAACCACGGCACGAGTTGGCCGATGGGGGCGTGGCCGACCTCCACAAGCGTCTTGTCGCCGACCTTGACGGCGCGGGCCTGCGGGTTGAGCCGCTGGCCGTGGCAGGTGGGGCAGCGGACGATGCTCATGACCTTTTCGAGCTGCACCCGCCGCGGCCCGGCGGCGGTCTTCTTGAACTGCGACATGAGTTGCGGGATCACCCCTTCCCACTTGCCGGAGTGCTTCCAGACTTTGCCGCCGTGCTGCTTCCATTCCCAGATGATGTGGGCGTCGCCGCTGCCGTGGAGGAGGAGTTTTCGGTGCGCGGCGGTGAGCTTGTCCCACGGCACTTTCAGGTCGATGCCGAGCGACTTGCCGATCCCCTCGTAGACGTGCTTGCGCCACTTGCCCATGCCCTTGAGCGTGCCGACGAGCGGGACCGCGCCGTCGTAAAAGCTCAGGGTCTCGTCGGGGACGACGAGTGCGGGGTCGAAGCTGTAACTCGTGCCGAGGCCGTCGCACTCCAAACACATGCCGAGCGGGCTGTTGAACGAGAAGAGTTGCGGCGACGGCGGCTCGTAGCTGATGCCGCAGTGCGTGCAACTGTAGTTCGCGCTCAACAGCAGGTCGGTCGTCGCCGCGTCGGTCGCGGCAGCCTTCGCCTTCTTCGCCGGCCGTTCCGCACCCGAGTCTTCGGGGGCCGCGTCGGTCTCGACGGCGACGATCACTTCGCCGCCGGTCAGGCCGAGCGCCTGGTCGATGGCTTCGGCGAGGCGCGGCCGCAACTTGCCGTCGGCGGCGCGAACGTCGAGGGTGAGCCGGTCGATAACGATCTCGATGCTGTGCTTGATCTTCTTGTCGAGTTGCTGGTCGTCGGTCATCTTGACGACGCGGCCATCGACCCGCGCCCGGACGTAGCCGCGCTTCACCATGTCGGCGAAGAAGTCCTTGAACTCGCCCTTTTGTGCGCGCACGACGGGTGCCAGGATCAGGAAGCGCGTGCCGACGGGCAGCGACAGCACGCGGCCGACGATCTGCTCGCGCGTCTGGGCGGTAATGGCGCGGTCGCACTTCGGGCAGTGGCCTTGGCCCAGCCGGGCGAACAGGACGCGCAGGTAGTCCGAGACTTCAGTGACGGTGCCGACGGTGGAGCGCGGGTTGCGGCCGGCCGTCTTCTGCTGGATGCTGATCGCCGGGGCGAGGCCGCCGATGTACTCGACATCGGGCTTGGGGAGTTGGCCGAGGAATTGCCGGGCGTAGTTCGATAGGCTCTCGACGTACCGCCGCTGGCCCTCGGCGTACAGCGTGTCGAAGGCTAGCGACGACTTGCCGGACCCGCTCACACCGGTAAACACAATCAGCTTGTTTTTGGGTAGTTCGAGGCTGACGTTGCGGAGGTTGTGTTCCTTGGCCCCACGCACGACGATGTTGCGGCTCTCCATAGCGTGGCGTCGGCTCCCGGCGTGACTGATGTTCCCGTGTCCAGTGGTGGTAGTATAGTCCGCCCAGTCCGCCGAAACACCGCCCGGGAAACGACGCCGCCCGCGGGAAAACCCGCGGGCGGCGCGACGGACACTTTTCCGGACGAACTTACTGACCCGTCGCGACCCCGTTGGCGGTGCCGGTCTGGTTCAGTTCTTCCTCGCTCTGGATGATGATCCGCGGCGTGACCATGATCATGATGTGCCGGGTCTCGCGGCCGATCCCCTGGTTGCGGAACAACCGGTTGATGTAGGGGATTTGGCTGAGCACCGGCGGGCCGAACTCGTTCCGGCCTTCGCTCAGCGTCTTCAGGCCGCCCAGCACCACGGTCCCACCGTCCGGGCAGCTCACCGTAGTTTGCACGTTGATTTCCGTGATCTGCGGCTGCTGGAAGAACTGCGTAAACGGGATCGGCACGCCCTGCGACCCGCCCTCGAAGACCGGCGTGATGAACGCCGTCACCGGGAACAGCGGCACGGTCGCACTCGTCAGACTCGACAGGGTCGGCGTCAGGTTCATCCGCACGAACCGGCGGTCGCTGGACACGATCGCCTGGACCGCGATCGAGATGCCCGGGTTTTGCGTCGTCACGCCGGGCGAGGCCGGCTGCGAGCCGATCGGGATCGGCGTGTTCCGCGGGATGTACACGAACTGCCCGCCGACGTTGATCACGTCGAGGCCGGTCGTGAAGAACGACACGTCGCCGACGAAGATGCTGGCCGTCTGGCCGTTGAACAGGGTCACCTTGGGGGCCTGCATGGTGCTCACCCGGCGGTCGCCGGCGGCGGCCTCCATGAACATGAACACCTGGATGTCGTTCAGGAACGCCAGGCCGAGGCCGAGGCCGCCGTTGCCCGGCCCGGGGTACCCGCCGAAGGGCGGGATGCCGGTGCCGAAGCTGTTCGTCCGGACCGGGAAGTTCAGGTCCGGGGTGAACCCGCCGGCCGTCGGGTTGTACCCGACCGTGACGTTGTTCGCGTTGATGCTGTTGATGAACGGCTCGGGCGCGAACTGGCCGGTCGTCAGGCTCTGCTCGAAGTTGTGGCCGCGCTGCTTGGTCTTGATGTTCATGGCGAAGTCCACGCCGATCCGCTCGAAGAACGACTCCGAGAGCGACATGACGCGGATTTCGATGGACACGGAGACTTCTTGCAACCGCCGCAGGGACTCGAGCAGGCTTTGCACGTCGGCGATCACGTCGGCCGTCTGGTTGACGACCAGGGCACCGCCGATGTCGTAGTACTGGAGTTTACCGGCCCCGCCTTCGCCGTCCCACGAGTACGGCTTGACGATGCCCCGGATGAGCCGCATCAACTGCTCGGAGTGGTTCGACCGGCCGCTCTTGGCCATCGTCGCCGACGAGGCCAGGGGCGTCATGTCGTTCTGCAGGGTCGCCGCCCCGGCGTTCGACGGGTGGACCCCGGGAATCGTGCCACCGCTGACGAGCTCGCCGTTCTTCATCCCGCCGTTCGGGCTGTAGCTGTTGGCCCCGTTGTTACTGGCGACCCAGGCCGGGGCCGGGCCGCCGCCGCCGAGGGCTTTCGCCAGCGACTGGTGCGGGGCGAGCGCGAAGTCCGGGATCGGGGTCACCAACTCCATGACGCTGAAGACCTTCGTCATCAGCTTGCCGGCGGCCCGCTTCGCGGTCGTGATGCGGATGACGTCGTTCTCGACGATGAACTTGAGGCTCGCCTTGTCGAGCAGGATGGTCAGGACGTTCCGCAGCGACAGGTCTTTCAAAGTCTCGTTGACGAGGGTCTTTTCCAGCGCGAGCGGGTCTTCGGCCTGGAGGGCCGCGTTGTCCGTCGTGATGTTCAACCCGGTCTTCAAGCGGAGGCTGTCGATCGCCTCCTTGAGCGTGACGTTGTTCGTGAACTCGACGCTGATCGGCCGCTCCAGCCGGACCTCGATCTCGCGCTCGGCCTGCGACAGCGGCTTGCTGTACAGGTGGTTGCCGTCGCCGCGCAGGAGGCCTTGCATCCGCTTGGCGGGATCGACGACGAGCGGTTGCCCGTCCGTCGGCACCTGGCCAAAGCTCTCCGCTTCGTTGAGGCCGTTCCGGTACGCTTCTTCCTTGTTGCCCTTGATCTTGGCGTAATCTTCGACGCGGCGCTGCCGCTTGGTCAGCTCGTAGATCGCGTTTAGGGAGGCGTCGTCCGGGTCGAGGGTCTTGACCTGCAGGGCGAGTTCCTCGGCCTGGCGGTACTGCTTCTTCTTCGACAGTTCGTTGACTTCGGCGACCTTGCGCTTGATGTCGTCTTGCTTCTGCTGCTCGGCGAGTTGCTTGCCGGCGAGCTTCGACCGGTTGTCGTCCTTGGTCCGGGCTTCCTTGGCGTAGAAGTCGGTCTGCCGCTTCATGATGCGGAAGCCTTCGAGCCGCCGATCGACGCTCTGGAGCAACAGCGACTGGCGGCCGTCGGTCAGCTTCGACGCCTTCACCTTGTTGGTGAAATCGACGAGCATCTGGATGGCCAGGTCGGTGTCGCCGCGGTTGTAGGCGTCGCGGGCCTTCGCCTCGACCTCCAGCCCTTCGCTGCGGAGCTTCTGATAGTCGGCGTCGGCGAGGGCCTTGACCTGACCGGTCAGCCCGCCGTCGATGGGCACGAGCGCGCCCTGGACCGGGGCGACCGGCGTCGTGACGCCGTTGTTCGGGACCGCCGGGACGGCCGGGGTTTTCGGCTCTTGCAGGGCGACGACGGTGACCGGCGTCGCGGCCGCCTTGAGCTTGGCGATCTCGCCCTCGCACTGGCGGACCATCTCGCCGTGCTTGGCCTTCTGCTCGGCCGTCAGCGCGTCGGCGTCGATCAGCTTGAAGGCCATCAGGGCCTGGTCGTACTGGCGGATTTGCACGAGGCCGACGGCGTTGGTGAACGACGCGACGGCTTCCTTACGCTGCTTCGAGTACGACTCGGCGTCGATGTCGCGGAGCAGAGTTTGCGCGTCCTCTTTCGACCCGGCGTTGAGCGCCTGAACGGCGAGCTTGCGGGCCATTTCGATGTCGTTGCTGCGGAGCGAGGCGCGGGCCTGGTCGAGCAACTGTGCCCCGCTCAGGACGCCGGGAACGGCCGGCACGGCGGGCGCGATCGCCGCGACGCTGGGCACGACGACCGGGGCCGGAGCGAAGGCCGCGGGTGCGGCCGGCGTCGCCGGGAGGGTCAAGCCGACGACATCGGACACGACCACCGGTGTGGGCGCGACGGCGACGACACTGGGGACGACCGGCATGGTCAGCGTCGGCACGGCGATCTTGTCGGCGACGACCTGGGTCGGCATCGGCGGGATCGTCGGCACCGTCACGGGCGCGGCTTGCACCACGACCGGAACGCTGTCACTCGGCTTAACGACATCCGGCTTCGACGGGACCGGCGCGGCCATCGTCGCCGTCACCTTGGACGGGGCGGGGATGACGGGGGCCGGCATGGCCGTGGCCTGCACCGTCTTGACGCGGCTGCCGTCCATCGGGCGGCCCGAGGCGACGGCCTGCTGGACGCCGCCGGCCGCCGGCTTGGCGGCCGCCATACTGACGACGCCGGGGTTCGACTTGCGGAGGGTGGTGCGGGCCGCGTCCACTTCCTTCTTCAATTTCTCGGGCCGGTCGCCGCCGCCGAACACGTCGTCGAAGAAGTCGCTCGGCCCGGCCAAGGTCAGGGCCTTGTCGGCCATCGCGTAGGCCTGGTCGAGGTTGGCCAGCCGCTCGCCGGGCGTCTTGGCGGCCTTGGCGAACAGCTCTTTGGCCCCCTTGGCGAGCTTCTCGGCCTCGACCTTACCGGCTTTACTCCGGGCCGTCGCCACGTCCTTTTCGAGGGACTCGGGCGTGTCGTCGAACAGACCCCAGCGGCCGGTCGCGTTGGTCGCGTCGGACTGCTTGGCCAGGTCGAGGGCGCGGTCGAGTTGACCGGCCTTGAGGGCTTCGCGGCCCTGCTTCAGGAGGTCCTTCGAGTCCGCCGTGCGGCCCGCGGTCTGCGTGCTCGCCGGGCGGGCCGCCGCCTCTTTGGTCTGGGCGTGGGCCGCCGGGGTCATCCCCGCGACGACCCCGGCCGCCACGACCGGAGCCACCAGCAGCTTGACCGCCGCGGCTCGCCATCCCCATTTTTGACCGTGGTTCACGTTGGGTCCCCTTCCCCTAGTATCGAGACCAAGCCCGCCGGGAACGCATCCCGCCGGTGCCGAAACTGCGACTCACACACCTCGACCCACAAGCCGGCCAATCCCGGCGGACCGAATCCCCCGACCCCGTCCGCCTCGGCCGCCCGCTAATGGCGAGTCGCCTCGGCCCGGAAAAAGTGTGTGCGATAGCGACGGGGGAATAACGACGCACGCCGGGCGGGTCAAGAGATTTTGCCGGGAAAATCTCAAGCCCGACGCCCCGAACGAACCCACGCATTCCCCGCCGATTCCCTCAAGCCGCCAGGCTCCCCCCAACTACCGAACGCGCGGCGACGTTACGGGAAAGTCCCGCTCGATCGTCGGTTAAAGTGTCGGGGGATTGCAGACGCGCCGAAGTGTGGAGGTGGCAGGGCCTCCCGGCGTCGCGTTAAAAACTCACGCGGCCGTCGCCGCGAGCCGTCGCCGGCGGCGGGCGACGGCGACCCCCCACCCGGCGAGGAGCGCGGCGACGGCCGCGGCCGCGTACAGCCCCCGCCCCGACAGCTCCTCGGGGGCCGGCGGTTCCGGCGGCGATTCGGGCGTCACCCCGAACTGCCTCCCGAGGTCGAAGTCGTCCGCGGTCGGTGTGTACCGGGCGAACTCGGTTACCTCCGCCGACGATTGGGGCAACCGCGTGCCGTCCGGCAGGAGGTTCCACGTCTCGAACTTCCAGGGGAGCGGGAACCCTTCGTCCGATGGGCGGTACGTCAACCAACCGGCGAATTTAATTGGCCCCTTTTTCCTGGTCTTGAAGTCGTAAGTGCCGTTCGACTCGAACCCGAGAAACCCCAAGTCGTTGGCCGGGTCCAGGTACAAGAGATCGATAAGCCCCAAGCTCCCGCCTCCGAACTTTGCCTCAAGGACAGGTTTTCCGTGCCATTCTGTAGATCGGACGCCGAGAAGTATGAATTGTGGGCCAGTCGGCAGACCCTCATCAATTAACGTTAAAACTTGCCCCGTCGTCGTATGGCCCAGTGAACCGATGTACGTAATCGGGTACATGCCGGGGCCTGACGCGGCGGCGGAATCGGGGCGGTTCGTACTCGTCCTGGGGCGACGTGCGTTGAGTTTGTGGGTTCCCGGCCGGTCGCCCGTTTGAAGCGTGTACGACACGTCCCGAAGTTGCAAATACCCGGTAATCTCCGGCGGGGCTCCCGGGGTCGGTTCGCTGAGATAATTCGTCCGGCTCGCGTTCTCACCCGAGACGTCCATGAACTCAAAAAACGGCCCGAGTTGGCTGCCCGGATCGGTCGAATGATTGACCGCCATCCGGTGCTTCGTCCAGCGGTTGACCACGTATTTGCGGTAGAGCTTTTCCTCCGCCTCCCGGTAAGCCTTTGGGAAGGTCGCCACCGTCAACTCCTGGGCCGCGACGGGGTGTGGGCCGCTCAGGACGGCGACCCAAACGGCGACCGCGAACTGGGTGCGGTTAACGTTAAGCATTGGCAGACTTCTTGAGCAGGCCACGGCACGATGTCGCCGAACGAACAAGTCATCGGCCTGTTCGACGGGCGTCTGTGCGGATTTATGAATTTGCCAAAGTCTCGGCGAACCTGACGGCCGCCGTGCGTGTCTCGACTGGGGCAGTGTCGTGCCGGCGGGGGATCGACAACGGTCGCCGGCGGCGGTACGATACTCACACCACGCGAGGGTGGCGGAATTGGCAGACGCACCAGATTTAGGATCTGGCGGCCGAAAGGTCGTGGGGGTTCAAGTCCCCCCCTTCGCACTCGATTTGTGACGGACTACGGCTTCACCAGCGGAGCGAAAGCGACGCGGAAACCGGCGTCGTCCTTGCGGCTGTCGGGCGGCAAGCCCCGCCGGGCGGCACTACGGCACCGGGCGGCCGGTTCTTGCCACGAGCCGCCTTTCTGCACCCGCCAGTCTCCCGCCGCCGGGCCGCGCGGCCGGTCGGTGTGTCCGGGTTCGTAGTAGTCGCCGACCCATTCCCAGACGTTGCCGTGCAGGTCGAACAAACCGAAGGCGTTCGCCTCCGTCGAGCGGACGGGGTACGGCTTGTTCTTCTCCATCGCTTCCTTCGACAGGTCCGGTTCGCCGAGGGTGCCCTTGGCGTCGAGTTCCTTGTCGAGGCTGAAGATGCCGCCGCGGCCGTAGACGAGTTTGTCCCCGCCGGAGAACGGTGCGGCAGACCCGGCGCGGGCGGCGTACTCCCACTCGGCTTCGGTCGGCAATCGGTACGCCCAGCCGGGCCGGGCGTTGGCCTTGTCGAGCGTCGTCAGCTTCTTGCAAAACTCGACCGCCTCGTCGAACGTGACGCTGTCCACCGGCGCGTCCTTCGATTGGCGGAGTCGCGGTGCCCACTTCGCGGGGGAGCGGCCGAACACCTGTTGAAACTGCCCCTGCGTCGTCTCGGTCGCGGCCAGGTAGAACGGCCCGGGGACATCGACGCCGGCCGTGGGGGACTCGTTGGCGTCGTGGCCCGGACTGTCGGCGGGCGAGCCGAGTTCGACGCGACCACCGTCGAGGCGGACGAGTTTCAAGCCCTGGACGGTCGTGAACTCCTTGGCCAGTGGCCCGGCGGTGCCGGCCGTCGTCGTTCGATAGAGGACGTAAGCGAGACCGGCGGCACTGCCCAACCCGACGAGGCCGAGCGCGGCGAACAGGAGCAGTTTGCCCACGCCGCTCGACTTTTGACGCGGCCGGTACGCTTCCCGGGGTTCGGCCGCGCCCGGGCCGGCGTCGGCCGGCGGTGCGGCTTCGACGGCGTACTGGGCCGCGGGCGCTGGGTCGTAGGGGACCGGGGTGAAGGTCAGCGAGGCGACCGCAGTCGGGGCACTCCCGACGCCCGGCGGGCAGAACGGCACCAGTGCCATCGCCGCCTGCGCGGGAGTTTGCGGCCGGTCCTCGGGCTTCTTGGCCATGAACCACTGGATGACGGCGTCGAGTTGTGGCGGGGCGTCCGGCTTCGCCTCCAGCAGCCGCGGCGGCGGGGCGAGGACGTGCTTCATCAGCTTGTCGGCCGGCGTCGCCCCCTCGTAGGGCACCCGGCCGGTGATGAGGTAGTAGAGCGTCGCCCCGAGCGCGTACACGTCGGCCCGGATGTCCACGCCGAGGGGGTCTTGCGCCTGCTCCGGGGCGAGGAAGTCGGGCGTGCCAAGGACTAGTCCCGCCTGGGTCACGCGCTTGGCGTCCCCCCCGCCGACGTGCTCGTTGAGCATTGCCAGGCCGAGGTCGAGAACTTTGACCTGCCCCT
>JAYTSV010000200.1:0-45033 GCA_043745465.1 Fimbriiglobus sp. | reverse complement strand
TACAACCGCTTCGTCGCCTGCCAGATGACCCCGGCGATCTTCGCGGTCACCAACGTCGAGGTGACCGCCGGCCCCGGCCTGTTCAAGGCGACCGGCCGCATCCAGAAGTTCGACGGCTACCGCAAAGTCCTCTCACCGGCCGGCAAGAACGACGACACCGAACTGCCGAACATCACGCAGGGGATGGCGCTCCGCAAGCTCGACCTGTTCGAGACGCAGCACTTCACGCAACCGCCGTCGCGCTTCAACGAGGCGTCGCTGGTGAAAATGCTCGAGAAGGAAGGCATCGGCCGGCCCAGCACCTACGCCAGCATCATCGAGACGATCCAGGCCCGCGGCTACGTCCGACAAGAGGCCCGGCGGTTCTTCGCCACCGACGTGGGCAAGGTCGTCACCGACTTGCTGGTGACGCACTTCCCGAACATCATGGACCTGAAGTTCACGAGCCACTTCGAGGAAGAACTCGACGAGATCGAGACCGGAAAGTGCCGCTACGAAGACGTGCTCGACGAGTTCTGGGGGCCGTTTAGCGCCGCGTTGGCCAAGGCCCAGACCGACATGCCGGCGTTGCGCGGCATCGAGATCGGCGAGGCCTGCCCGCGTTGTAGCAAGCCGCTGTTGCAAATGTTCAGCGCCAAGACCGGCAAGCCGTTCATCGGCTGCTCCGGGTATCGCGACGACCCGAAGTGCAGCTACATCAAGCCGGGCGAGGGCGAGGCCGAACGCCCCGAGCCGACGGTGACCGACATCGCCTGCCCGGCCTGCGGCAAGTTCATGGTCAAGAAGGAAGGCCGGTTCGGCACCTTCTTCACCTGCCAGGGCGCGCCCGACTGCCCGACGCTGATGAACCTCGACGCCGACGGCAAGCCGGTCGTGACCGCGTTGCCGACGAAGCACCTGTGTATCAAGTGCGGCAAGGTCAACATGCTGTTGAAGCGCAGCAAGGCGGGCAAGCCGTACCTGGGGTGCCCCGACCCGAAGTGCAAGTTCATGAGCGACGCCGACGCCGACGGTGCCCCCGCGGTCCCGGCCGAGACCGGCGTGGCGTGCGACAAGTGCAAAAAGCCGATGGTCATCCGCACGAGCTGGCGCGGCCCGTTCCTGTCGTGTACCGGCTACCCGGCGTGCCGCAACGCGAAGTCGATCAACGCCGAGCTGCGCGAGCAGTTGAAGGACATCCTGCCGCCGATGCCTGAGAAGACCGACAAGGCCGCGAAGCCGACGGGGCCGAACGTTACGATCGAGGAGAAGTGCCCCGACTGCGGCTCGCCGATGGGGCTGAAGAAGTCGCGCTTCGGCGGCGGCCGGTACTTCCTCAGTTGCACGGCCTACCCGAAGTGCAAGGCGACCCAGCAGTGTTCGCAGAAGCTGCTCGCCCAGATCGCCGCGGCGGAGGCGAACCCCGGCGGCACGGCGGTCGAAGCGTGACCGAAGTCGCCGTCCTCGGCGGCGGGATCGCCGGCACGACGCTGGCCTGGCAACTGCACGCCCGCGGCGTGCGCTTCCGCCTGTACGACCGCGGCGAGGCCGCTCACCCGCACAGCGCTTCAAGGGTCGCCGCCGGACTGCTGACGCCGGTGACCGGGCAACGCCCGTCGCTGTCGTGGCGCTTCGACGAACTCGCCCCGGTGGCGTGGGCGTTTTACGCGCGGGTCGAAGCCTTGACGGGCGCGAAGGTCTTCTACCCCGGCCCGATGGTGCGGCTCTTTCATACGCCCGAGGAGCGGGCGCTGATGACGGAGCGCGCCGCCACCCGCTTCGCCGGCCACGTCGAAGTGATCGACCAGCCGCTCGACCCGGCGGCGTTCTCGACGCCGCACGGCGGGGCGGTGATGCGGCACGCCGCGCGGCTCGACGTGCCGGCCTACCTCCGCGCCTCGCACGCCTTTTTCGCCCGCCACGACAGTTACGAGCAAGCCGAAGTCGCCGTGGCCGCTGACATCGCGGTGACACTAGGTGCGACGCGCGTCGCCTTCTGCCACGGTTACGCCGCCAATCCGCTCTTCCCGGACGTGAAATTCGCCGCGTCGAAGGGGGAGATTCTCGCGCTCCACATCCCCGGGCTGACCGAGGAACGCACGGTCAACCGGCACGGCCAGTGGCTGACCCGCGTCGGCCCCGGGGCGTACCGCGCCGGCTCGACCTACGACCGGGCCGCCCTCGACGACACCCCGACGCTTGCCGGCCGCGCGCGGATTCTCGACGCCCTGGCGCGTTCCCTCCGCTTGTCGGTCGAGGTGACCGATCACGTCGCCGCGGTACGGCCGATCATCGACGACAGCCGCCCGGTCCTGGCCGTCCACCCGGACAACCCGGCGTGGTCGTACTTCAACGGCCTGGGGTCGAAGGGCGCGTTGACCGCCCCGGACTTCGCCGCCCGACTGGCCGACCATCTGGCGACGGGGACGCCGCTGGTCATCTGAAGCTCCGCCGCAGGCGAAGGCGAGCGGCCCACGTGAGTGGGCTGTTCCAACCTGGAATGCGGAGCGGGAACCGGGGTGGAGTTTTTAGCGCTCGCGGTGGGAAGTCACGCGCGTTCCGGGTTGGAACAGCCCACTCACGTGGGCCGCTCGCCGGGAATTCGCCTGCGGCGGAGCCGTTACACCAGGGCCAGTCGCCGGCCGGTCGCCCGGGGCGCGGCGGGTTCGCGGACGACGCGGTGGTACAGCGTGTCGCGTTCGACGGGGTCGCGGCCGGCTTCGACGATGAGTTGCCGCAGGTCGGCGACGGTCAACTCTTGCGGGCTTTCGCTGCCGGCCTCGTGGTAAATCTTCTCGTGGACGACGGTGCCGTCGATGTCGTCGGCCCCGTAGCTCTGCGCGATTTGCGCGATCTTCATCGTTAACATAATCCAGTACGCTTTGATGTGCGGGAAGTTGTCGAGCATGATGCGGCTGACCGCCATCGTGCGGAGGTCCATGATCCCCGACGGCTTGGGGATGTGCGCCAGCCGCGTGTTGTCCGGGTGGAAGGCGAGCGGGATCATCGTCTGGAAGCCGCCGGTTTCGTCTTGCAGCGTGCGCAGTTGCAGCAGGTGGTCGATGCGGTGTTCCGCCGTCTCGATGTGGCCGTAGAGCATCGTCGCGTTGGAGCGTAGCCCGGCATTGTGCGCGGCCCGGTGAATCTTCAACCACTCGGACCCGTCGGCCTTGTGCTCGCAGAGTTGGGACCGCACGCTCGGCTCGAAAATCTCCGCCCCGCCGCCCGGCAGGCTGCCCAGCCCGGCGTCTTTCATCTCATTGATCAGGTCGCCGATGGGCCGCTTCGTGAGCCGCTGGAACCAGTCCCACTCGACCGCCGTCCACGCCTTCAAGTGCAGGTCGGGGTAGTGGTCGTGGATGAGCGACAGGATGCCCTTGTACCAGGCGAACGGCTTCTGGTGGTGCAGCCCGCCGACGATGTGCAATTCGGTCGCCCCGGCCTCCGTGGCGTTGCGGGCGCGCTCCAGGATTTGCTCGTCGGACATCACGTAGCCGCGGTCGGACTTCAAGTCGGCCCGGAACGCGCAAAAGTTGCACCGGTAGACGCAAACATTGGTCGGGTTGAGGTGCTGGTTGACGTTGTAGTACGTGACGTTGCCGTTCTTCGCCTCGCGGACGAAGTTGGCCATCTCGCCCAACGTCGCCAGGTCGGCGTGCCGGTCGAGGTGAACGCCCTCGTCGAAGCTGAGCCGCTGGCCGCCGAAAACCTTGTCGCGCAGGGTGAGGGTTCGTGTGGCGTCGGTCATGGTCGGGAACCCCTGGGTCTGGATACTCATGCAACCGCCAAAACCGAAGAATTTTCACCGCAGAGTGCGCTGAGGGCGCGGAGAAAACCAGAAGAGAGTGCAAAGGTCATAGTGCAGAGTGCAAAATGGCAAGCACAACAATTTTGCCGCAGAGTGCGCGGGGAAAACCGAATCCGTGTGTGAAACCCAGACCCTTCGCCGTTGCCAGTCGAGAGGGTCCGGGCGAAACGCCACTCGGTATTCGGTTTTTCTCCGCGCACTCTGCGCCCTCTGCGGTGAAATGGTTTTCGTCTACTTCCACTCGATCATGAACGGCATGAGCATTTTGACCGGGTCGTTGGCCGTGTTCAGCACCGGCGCGGCCATCCGCAGGGCTTTTTCCGCACCGGGGATGGCCCGCAGCGCGCCGAACGGCGAGCCGAAGTCGCCCTCGGCGAACTTGTCCAGGAAGCTGCCGCCCTTCGGCAGTTGGTACAGTTCCATCTCGGTCGCCGGGTCGATCTTGGCCAGGGTCTTGGCGTAGGCGATGGCGTCGTCGATGGTGCCCAACTCGTCGATCAGGCCGGCCGCCTTGGCCTGCCGGCCGGTCCAGACGCGGCCGCCGGCCAGGGAGAGGAGCTTGGCCCGGTCCATGTCCACGCCCGCGGCCTTGCGGCCTTCGAGGCCCTTGTCGATGAACTGGTCGTAGATCTCCTCAATGGTCGCCGTCATGGCCTTCCGCTCGGACTCGCTCCAGGCGAAGGTCGTCGAGTTCACGCCCGAGTTCTTGCCCTTGCTGATGACGACCGTCTTCAGCCCGGCGAACTCTTCGAGGCCGCCGGTCACGAGCTTCATGCCGAACACGCCGATCGAGCCGGTCACGGTCCCCGGCTCGGCGAAGATCTTCTTGGCGTGCATCGCCACGTAGTACCCGCCGCTGGCCGCCACGTCGCCCATGCTGGCGACGACCGGCTTGGTGCAGGTCTTGGTCGCGCGCCAGATCATGTCGCTGGCCAGCGCCGAGCCGCCGGGGCTGTCGATGCGCAGGACGATCGCCTTGACCGTCGGGTTCTTCTCGGCGTCCTGGATCGCCTTGACGATCGTCTCGGACCCGACGCTGCTGCCGCCCATGAGCGGGTTGACGCCGCCCTTGCCCGACGCGATGCCGCCGATGATGTAAATCACGGCGATCTTGGGTTCCTTCGACTCCTTCTTCTTGGCCGGGCTGAGGGCTTCGAGCAGCTTGAACGGGTTCGAGAAGTCGGCCTCCTTCGCCGCGGCCTTGCCGTAGTTTTCGACGACCCGCACGTCTTCGACGCCGAGTTGCTTCTTGAACAGCGCCGGCAGTTGGTCCTGGTACGCGAGGGTATCGACGAGGCCGAGTTCCTTCGCCTTCTTGGCCGTGAACGGCCCCTGGTCGATGACCGCCTTCACCTGGTCGGCGTCCCACTTCTGGGCCGGCCGGCCCTTGAGAATGGCACCCACGACTTCGTTGTCGTAGCTGTCGCCCAGGATGCTCTCGATCTGCTCGCGGTTCTCCTTGGACATCGTGTCGGTCAGGTACGGCTCGACGGCGCTCTTATAGTTGCCCATCTTCAACACGTCGGCCTTGAGCTTCAAGAAGTCGAGGGTGTTCTTGTAGTACGTCACCTCGGCGCGGAGGCCGTACACCGACAGGCCGCCGGACTCGGGCAGGACGACGGCGTCGCAGGACAGCGCGACGAGGTACGCCTTCGCGCCCATTTCCTCGGCGAAGGCGGTGACTTTCTTGCCGGACTTGCGGAAGTCGGCGAGGGCGACGCGGACCTCGTTGAGCTTGCCGAAGCCGACGGTCAGGTCGCCGAGTTCGAGGTACAGCCCCTTGACGCGGTCGTCCTTGCCGGCCTTGCGAATGCGGTCGAGCTTGGCGCGGAGGTTCTCGCCGGCCGCGCCGAAGAGCGAGTCGCCGGTGGGGGCTTCGCTCAGGTCGCCGCTGAGCTTGATGTGGGCGATCCGGGCCGCCTTGGTATCGTCCTTCTTGTCCGCCTCGTCCTTCTTGGCGGCGGGCGGCGCGTCGGCCTTCTTCGGCTCGTCGGCCCGGGCCGGCAAAGCCAGCAAGGCGGCGGCGGCGGCCAGCGTGAACAATCGACGGAGCATCGAGAATCCCTCGTCAAGGAGTTTGGAACCGCGGTTGGGCTTTACCCAGTTTGCGTCGCCGTGGTAATTCTAGTTCGCCGCGGGGGGTAAGTCGATTTCACGTGGCCGACGGAAGGGCCGGATTATGCGATTTTTGGCACTGCTCGCTCTGACCGTGACCGCGTCCGGCGGGTTCGCCCAAGACCCCGACGACGAGCCGTTCTCCGACCCGAGCGTGAAGCCGGCGCAGTTCGCGCAACCGGGCCGGGCCGCGCCGCCGGGCGAGTCCGTCGGCTCCGGGGACGTGTCCGACCCGGCCACGCCGGTCGTGCGCATCCAGGTCCGCGCCCCCGCCCACCTGGCCCCCGGCAAGCCGCTGATTTACCGCATCGCCGTGTCGAACACGTCCGGCGCGACGGCCTACCGCGTCGCCGTGCGGCACCCGATCCCCGAGGGAGTGAGCGCGCCGACCGCAGTCGAGCCGAACCCCGAACCGGCCGGGGCCGGGGCCAAGGAGTTGACCTGGAAGTTCGCCGAGTTGAAGCCGGGCGCGACCAAGGAGATGACCGTCACGTACACGATGCACCCCGAGGCCAAGAGCGTGACGGCCAAGGCGTTCGTCGGCTTCGAGCACGGCCAGGCGGTGACGACCGACCACGAGAAGCCGAAGGTCACGATCAAGAAGTTCGCCCCCGAAAAGGCCGTCGGCACCGAGCCGATCGCCGTCCGCGTGCAGGTCACCAACACCAGCCGCGTGACGGTCAAAGAGATCGACGTGGTCGAGGACATCTCGAAGGGGTTCGAGTTCGTCGCGGACGCGGAAAGCGAGCCGACGAACGTACTCGGCCAGCGGAGTTGGCGGATCAAGGAACTCGCCCCGGGCCAGTCGCGGACCATCGAGTACCGCGTGCGGGCCAAGGACAAGGGGGCCGAGTTCGTCGCCACGTCGAACGTCAAATGCGGCGACGTGAAGGGGATCACGGAGCCGGCCAAGAGCGTGACGCGGGTGATGACGCCCGACCTGAAACTCGACGTGACCGGCCCGGCCACGCAGTCCCTGGGCGAGCCGGGCGTGTACACCATCGCCGTGACGAACACCGGCAACACGACCTTGAACAGCGTCCGCGTCGTCGCCGACGTGCCGGCCGACTGCACGGTCAAGCGGCTGACCAACGGCGGCCAGCGGACGCGCGACCAGGTCATTTGGGACGTGCCGACCGACCGCAAGAACGGCCCCCTCGGGCCGGGCGAAACTTCGCAACTCCGCTTCACGCTCGTCGGCAGCCGCGCCGGGGCGAAGAAGGTGGCCGTGAACGCCGACGGCGGCCGCGGGGTCGAGCAGGCGAAGACTGTGACGACGACCTTCACCGGGGTCGCGGCCCTCAAGTACGAGGTCGATTTGGAGCCGGGCGTGGTCGTCGCCGGCAAGCAAGCGGTCGTCAAGTACCGCGTCCGCAACACCGGCACCGAGGCGGCGAAGAACGTCGTCCTGCGCATCAAGCTGCCGCCCGAAGTCGAGGCCAAGCAGCTCTCGCCGACGCCGTACAAGTACGATGCGACGACGGGCGAGGCGGTGTTCGACCCGCAGACGGTGCTGGCCGACGGCGAAGTCAAGTACTTCATCACCTACACGGCCCGCACCCCCGGCCGGGCCGCCTTCGTCTTCAAGCTGTCGTCGGACGGGGACGCGAAGCCGCTGACGGCCGAGAAGAGCGTGCAGATCGAGGCGGCGAGTCCGTAAAGTAGTCGCCATGCCGCAACCGCCGTTCGACCCCAGCCGCCGGGACCAGCACCACACGCCGACGCCAGCCGTCGAGCGCGAGTTCGGCGTCGCCTTCCCCGGCCAGGTCGTCGCCGCCGGCCTGTGGACGCAGACCGCCCTCAAAGCGATGCCGGCCGACGGCCCGTTGAACTGGCGCGACCTGTTCGGCCGCGACGCCCCCGTCGTCATCGACCTCGGCTGCGGCAACGGCCGCTACTTGATCGGCAGCGCGATCGCCCGCCCCACCCACGACCACTTCGGCACCGACATTTTGCCGGTCGTCATCCGCTACGCCCGCAAGCGGGGCAACCAGCGCGGCCTGCCGAACCTCAAGTTCGCCGTACTCGGCGGGCACGAACTGCTCGAAAAGTACGTCGCCCCGGGGAGCGTGGACGAAATCCACTGCTACCACCCGCAGCCGTTCTACGACCCCGCGCAGGTCCACCGCCGGCTCGTCACGCCGACCTTCCTGGCCCTCGTCCACCGCACGCTGAAGCCCGGCGGCACGTTCGTGGTCCAGACCGACAACCCGGGCTACTGGAATTACCTGCGAGCGGTGACCCCCGTCTTCTTCGACTTCCACGAACAGGTCGGCCGCTGGCCGGACGCGCCGAAGGGCCGCACCCGCCGGGAGATCATCGCGCTGAAGACGCACCTCCCCGTCTTCCGCGGGCACGGCACGGCGAAGGCCGGCCTGAGCGAGACCGAGGCCGTGGCGCTGGCCGAAAGCCTGCCGCCGCCGACGTTCGACGCCGACCGCCGGTTGCGCGACCTGGACCGATTGGCGTAAAAGTGGGGAATCCGGGCTTTGCCGACTTGCCGGGACGCGATAAGGTGTGGCATTGGCAAAAACTCTGAGCGGGCCTTCGGGCGACTGTCATAAGGGGCTGGAATGGGTTTGCGGATGCGGGTTCACGACAAGGAACCGATCGGACAGGCACTGCGTCGCTTCAAGAAGCTGATCGAGCGGAGCGGGATGCAGAAGGAACTGCGCGCGCACCAGTACTACGAGAAGCCGTGCGAGCAGCGCCGCCGCGCCGAAGTCCGCAAGCAAAAGGCCGCCCGCAAAGCCTCCCTCGGCCGCGCGTAACCCGCCACCCCCGACGACGACACCCCGCCGGGCAACCGCCCGCGCGGGGTTTTTGCGTTCCCCTTCGGCCCGTGCCGGATCGGTGCGCGATTCGGCACGGGCTGTGTTATAATGGCTCCGCGCCGAACCAGTTCGATGGCTCGCAGGAGGATCGCCCATGCCGCCGACGTTGGAACTCATCGACGCGTTCATCCCGCCGCCGCCCGGGGTGACTCGCAGGAGGATCGCCCATGCCGCCGACGTTGGAACTCCTGCGGCTGCAATCGGAAGTCGCCGCGCTGACCGGTGAAGTTGCGGCCTTGAAGGCGATCCGCTCGGCGGGACTCGTTCCCGTTCAGACGTTCGCCCCGGAACCTTACGACCTGCTGAAGCCGTTATCGGTTACCGTCCAATCTGACGAGGACGAGTTTTCGGCCTGCTTCCCCGACGCCAACCTAACCGCGTTCGGCGACAACGAGTTTGAAGCCGTCGAACACCTCAAGGCGATGATCCTCGACACCTTCGACAAGTTCTCGTCGGGGCGGAAGCTCGGGCCGGGGCCGACCAAACAGTTGGCTGTCCTCCGGGAATTCGTCCGCAAGCGAGTGTGACCGTGGCGCGGATCATCACCAAGGAGCTGGCCGTGAAAATCGTCCACAAGCTCGCGGCCAAGAAGTCCCCTGCTCAAGGCCGGAACGCCCCCCACGACCTTTGCGATTTCGAGCACGACGGCGTCCTGATCGCCCAACTCAGCATCCGGCGCGGTTCGGAGAAGGACAAAGGCCACGACCACCTCTCGAAAGATTTGTACCTCACTTTGGGTCAGGCGAAACGACTCGGGCAGTGCCCGCTCAGTCTGGCCGAATACCTCGAAATCTTACGCGGAAAGGGACTTCTCGGCGACGACGGCTCGACGCCGTGACGTTGCCGACGGCCCGGACTTCGGTGGCTTTCTCGACTTCGACATGCCCCAAACCTGCGGCCGGCGGCGCGACTCGACCGGGCGGGTGGACGGCGATGTCGGCCCGGGCGAGGACCAATCCGACCAGTCGTACAAGCGGATCGAGGTGTCCGACCGGGGCACCGGCATCGACCCCGCGGTGCGCGACCGCCTGTTCGAGCCGTTCGTCTCGACGAAGCCGGCGAGCAAGGGCACCGGCCTGGGGCTGGCCATCGTCAAGCAGATCGTGGACCGCGCCGGCGGGCTGATCCGGGTGCAGTCCGTCCTCGGCGAGGGGACGACGATTCAAGTCTACCTGCCGCGCATTTCCGCCGACCCGCCGGCGACTTCCTGAGCGCTTCCCGCCGCCGGCCGCACTACCTTGTCGGAAGGAGGCGCGGGGCATGGCAACGATCACCGGCTTGTGGCAAACGCTCTTCAAACTCGCGCCCCGGCTCGCCGGGAGCGACCGCGACCTGCTCGCGCGGTACGCCGCGACCGGGGACGGGCCGGCGTTCACCGAGTTGGTGCGGCGGCACGGCGGCCTCGTCTGGGCCGTCTGCCGGCGGCAGTTGCGCGAGCCGGCCGACGCCGAGGACGCCTTCCAGGCGACCTTCCTGGTGCTGGCCGCGAAGCCGCACGCGGTGCGGCGGGCCGAGTCCCTCGGCGCGTGGCTGCACGGCACCGCGTGGCGGGTCGCGGCCCGGGTCCGCCGCCGCCGGGGCCGCACGCACCCCCCGGTCGATCCCCCCGCCCGGCCGGACGACCCGAGCCTGCGCGACGCCCTGGCCGCGCTCGACGAGGAACTCGTCCGCCTGCCGGCCAAGTACGGCCGGCCGCTGACGGCGTGCTACCTGCTCGACCGCACGCAGGACGAAGCGGCGGCCGACCTCGGCCTGTCGGTCAGCACCGTGAAGCGGCGACTGGCCGCCGGCCGCGAACTCTTGCGGCAGCGCCTGAGCCGCCGCGGGGTCGAACTCGGCGCGGTCCTGGCCGCACTGGCCCTGCGTGCGCCGGACGCCCCCGCGCTCCTCGTGCAATCCACCCTGACGGCCGCCACTCTCGGCGCCGCGTCGGCCACCGTTTCCCCCCTGGTCCAAGGAGTGTTCGTGATGATGTGGCAAGCCAAACTCAAGGCGTGGGCCGTCGGCCTCGGCCTGGCGACCGCGACCCTCGGCGGCACCGGCTACCTGGCGACGAGCGGCCACGGCCAGGGGCCACCCGTGCCCGGCGCGGGGCCGGCCAAGGTCGAGAACCCGGCGGCGAAGGGAGACGAAAAGCCGACGCCGGTGCCGCCCCCGGCGAAGGGCGAGATCTTCAACACGGTCGAGGAATTGCAGTTCGACATCGACCTGGCAAAGCTGCAGATTCAACGGGCCGACCGCACGATCGAGCAGGAGCGTCTGAAGCCCCGGACGATTGAGATCAGCGATGGCGTATCCGACCCGATCCACCCCGACTCGCCCGCGGCGGTGCAAGCCAAGGAACTCAAGCTCGTCGTCGAACGCGCGCTCAAGATCGCGGAGCGGAGGTTAGCCGCCGTCAAGGGGCAGCCGGTCGCGGCGGCCGAGCCGATGAGTGCGGAGCTGCGCAAACTGCGCGAGCGGAGACTGGCGTTGGCCAAAGAGAACTGGGAGAAATTCTGCTCGCTGTATTTCGTGAATGAATTTGTAGACGATGACCCGAGCGTGCTCTCCGAGGCGATGACGTTTTCACTCAAAGTCTCGGCGATGATTGTCGAGACCGAACTCGATCTGGCCATGACCGGGGCGGACAAAATCGCGGACTGGCGGGGCCAGCAAGCGCGGTTGAAGATCATCAGTAAGGGGTTGAACCCGAAGTCATTTCCCGCGATCCGCATCGAGGTTCGCGACGCCGAACTCGTCGCCGAGATCAAGCTGCTCGAACTCGGGGCGAAGTAGGGCGCGCCGAAAAGTCCATCTGGTGCGGCGGCGGTCGGGGCGGTATACCGCCGGCCGACGACCCGACCCACGGAGGGGGAATTGCCCATGCGACGCCCACTGTTCGCCGCCCTGCTCGGCCTGCTCGCGGCCCAAACCCCCGCGCCCGCCCAACGCTTCGGCGAGGACCGGCCGGCCCCCGGGGCGACTGCCCCAGCTCCGGTCGTTGCTCCCGCCCCCGCGCCGGTCGTGGCCGCGCCGCCCGCGGTCTTGCCCAGCTTCCCGACGACGCCCGCGGCGGCCACGACCCGCACGGTCGGCCGGCCGGCCGTCGTGGCGGAACCGCCGCACGAGTGGGCCGTCCGGCCCGAACACGGCGAGTGGATGATCTGCGTCAAGAGTTACGTCGGCGTCAACGCCCGGGCGCAGGCCGTCGAACTGGCCGACCACATCCGCCGGCAGCACAAGGCGGCGGCGTACCTGTTCGAGCGGAACGGCGAGGACCGGCAGCGGGAGGAAGTCCGCCAGGCCAACTTCCGCCAGGCCAAGGAGGCCGAACTCGCCCCGTTCTTGCGCGTCCAGGACCGGATGAAGGCCGAGGCGGCCACGAAGGGCGTCGAGTACATCGACACGCCGACCGTCTACCGCATGCCGAAGGTCGCCGTCGAGTCGCAGTGGGCCGTCCTCGTCGGCGGGTTCACGACCGCGGACCTGGCCCGCAAGGGGCTGAACACGGTCCGCGAGTGGCCGGTGCCGACCAACGAGAAGCTCATGGACGGGGCCATCTCGTCCCGGGCCGACCAGGGCAAGACGGTCACCGAGGCGACCTACGTCAACCCGTACCGCAGCGCCCTGGTCTTCCCCAACCCGGCGATCCGCCGCGTGGCGTCGCAGGTCAACGCGGTCGATCCCGCGATCTTCAAGCTGAACGCCGACGAGCCGCTGAGCCTGCTCCGCTGCCCGAAGGCGTGGACGCTCATCGTCAAGGACTTCAGCGTGCCGACGACGGTCCAGACGAAGGACCAGGACGGCGGCATCATGGCCAGGCTCTTCGGGGACGCCAACGACCCGGTCAAGATGCTCGACGCGACCGCCAACCAGGCCCGCGAACTGGCCAAGGCGTTGCGGAGCGATTCGATGGAGCGGGCGGCCAAAATCGGGGCGACGCGGGCCGGGCTGATCCCGCGGCCGCTCGACAGCTACGTCCTGCACCACCGCACGGGCAGCCGGGTGACGGTCGGCCAGTTCGACGCCCCGGACGACCCCGCGCTGCTCGAAATGCAACGCCTGCTGGCCAACATGTACTTTGAAGTCTGGGACAAGCCGCAGTCGCAGGGCGGCCGCAAGCTCGACGACCGCCGCATGTTCGACGGCATCACGGTCATGCCGATCCCGAAGCAGTAACTCCCGACTCGACCCGGCTCAGCCGCCGCGCAGCCGTCCGAACCAGGTGCGGGCCGGTGGGGTCGGCGCGGGCGGGTGGACCGGCAGCCCCTGCAACAGCGCGACCCCCCAGTGCCCGGCGATCCGGTCGGCCGCGGTCGCGCCGGCCCACCGGGTCAGGACTTCGACGCCGGCCCGCATCCGGGGGAACCGGCGGCGCAGGTTGTGCCCGTCGCTGCTCAGGACGTGGATGACGCCGCGCTTCGCCCAGTCGCGCAAAGCGACCTCGTCCCGGGCCGTCGGCGGGGCGGCAAGTTCGCCCGCCGTCACTTGAATCAAGCACCCGGCGGCGACGTGCCGGGCGGTCATCTCGGCGTCGTGCAAGAACTCCGGGTAGCGCTCGGCGTGGGCAATGACGAGGCGGACGCCCAGTGGGGCGACCTCCGCCGCGAGCGGCAGCAACTCGACGAACAGGCCGACCGGCATCTCGACGAGCAGGTGCCGGCCGTGGTTTCCGAAGGTGAGCAGCCGGCCGGCCCGGAAGTCGGCCGCCGTGTCCGGCGACAGCATCACTTCCCCCGTCGGGTAAACGTGGACCGGCACGCCCGCGGCCGCCAGGTCTTCGACCAGCAGCGCCGCGGCGGCGAGCAGGCGGGTGGCGTCGTTGAGCGGGTACAGCGGGTTCTGATGGGCGAGGGCCGTGGCGTGCCGGCCGCCGTCGGCGGCGAGGTCGGCGGCCATCGCCACGGCGGCGTCCCGCGACTTCGGGCCGTCGTCCAGGCCGGCAAGTAGGTGGACGTGCGTGTCCGCCAGGGGGGTCACGCGGTCGCCCCGGGGGCCGGACTAGGGGCGGGTTCGTCGGCCCCGAACGGCGCGCCGTACTTGTCGCTCGACTCGTAGTCGGCCGACCGGTAGCCGGCCCGGCCGCCGTAGTTGTACTCGGAGTCGCCCCGGGCCTCCCCGGCGTTCACGACGACGCCTAACAGGTTGGCCCCGAGGGCGGTCAGCGCCTCGTGGGCGCGCTCGGCGGCCGGCCGGGAGTTCTTCGTCAGGCGGACCACGAGGATGACCCCGTCCACCCGGGCGGCCACGTTCCCGGGGTCGCTGACGGCCAGCACCGGCGGCGTATCGACGATGACGAAGTCGTACCCGTTCTTGAGGTCGGCGAGGAGGTCCGCGAACCGCGGGCTGGTCAACAACTCGGACGGGTTGGCCGGGCGGTTGCCGCACGGCATCAGGTCCAGCCCGGGCACGGCCGACCGCCGCAGGGCTTTCGCCGCCGGCGCGGTCCCGGCCACCACGTCGGCCAGCCCGGCCTCGATTTTACCCAGGTGGAACAGCTTGTGGACCTGCGGCTTGCGGAAGTCGCAGTCGAGCAGCACGACCCGCTTGCCGGACTGGGCGATGGTCGCCGCCAGGTTGGCCGCGAGCGTCGATTTGCCGTCGTCCGGGTTCGGGCTGGTGACCTGAATGACCTGGTGCCCGCGGCCCTGCGTGCTGAAGTACAACTGGGTGCGGACGCCGCGGTACGTCTCGGCCTCGACCGACCGGGGCCGGCGGACTGCGACCAATACCGGGGCGAGGTCGGCGGGCGTGCCCGGGTCGGCCGGCTTGGCCAGGTCGATGACCGGGATGTGCCCGATGACCGGGACGCCGAGCCGCCGGCGGATTTCGGCCGGCGACCGGAAACTGCGGTCGGACAGTTCCGCCCCGGCGACGGCCGCCCCGGCGACGAGACCCCCGAGGACCAGGCCGAGGAGCGCCGACTGAGCGGGCACCGGGGCGACCGGGGTGCCGACCGTCGGCGGGGTGATGGCCGTCGCCTCGAACCCGCCCGACGACTTGGTCGCGTAAGTCACGGCCTTCTCGGTGTCCACCGCCCGGATGTCCCCGTCGGCCTGCTGAATCTGCCCGCGGACCTGGGCGATCTCGACGGCCAGTTGCCCGGCCGTGACGAGGTTCAACTCCTCGACCGTGAGCCGCGACTGGAGGTCCTTGAGTTGCAGCTTGGCCGTGTCCGCCTTGTACTCGATGAACAGTTCCAGGGCGTGCAAGTCGTCGGCCCGGCCGGTCGGGTCGGCGGGGTTCTGCTCGGCGATCTGCGCCGCCTGGACGGCGAGTTGCGCGGCCAATTCCTTCATCTGCGGGTGATCCCGGCCGAGTTTCTCCCCGAGGACTTTCCGCTGGGCTTCGAGCGCCCGGACCGCCTGCTCGGGGCTGTGCGCCGAGGCGTCGGCGGCCCGCGGCTGGCCGGTGATCTGGGCGAACGCGGCCGTCCGGTCCCGGCGGTTCGGGCCGGCCTTCTTGATCGTGGCGAGTTGGCGGTCGTAGTTGATGACCTCCAGGGCCAGTGCGTTCACCTTCTCCTTGGCGGCGCTCACCCGGCCGCGGATGACCGACACGTCCTCGGTCGTCACCCGGCTCAACTCGGCCTCCTTCTTGAGCAGCTCTTCGCCCGCCCGCTTGCGGTTGCCCTCGTAGGTCGCCCGCTTGCCGTCGAGGTTGGCCAGGAGCCGCACCGTCGAGGCGTCGAACACGGCCGACAGTTCCTTCTGGTACGCCGCGACGACGGCGTCGAGGGTCAGTTGCGCGTCCCGGGCGTGGGGGCCGCGGTAGTTCAGGTTGACGATGCCGTTGCTCACCACCAGCGGCGCGGCGGCGTCCCGGTCCCGGGTCACGTCCAGCCCGGCCGCGATCCCCGCGGCGACCGCCCCGTCGTCGTCCGGCAGCGCGCGGGAGACCGGCAAGCGGCGCAACTCGGCGGCCGCGGCCCGGCGAATCTTCTCCGACTTGAGGAACGACACCTGGGCCGACACGTAGTCCTCGACCACGCCCGTGCGGGCGTCCTGAACCGCGCTACTCTCCCGTTTCTTGAGGACCAGCAGCGACGCGGTCGAGCGGTAGTAGCGGGTGCTCGTGGCGTGGACCAGTGCCCCGCCCGCCAGCCCGACGACCAGCCCGACGGCGACGAGCGGCCAGCGGCGGAGGACGGCTTGAAGCGGCCCGGCCCCGGGGTCCGACTCGGGCACGACGGGCGTCGGGCGGGCGTTCTCCCTGTGGTCCACGGCGACACCTCGCGGGCGACCGCCACGGCCGGACGACGTGTCCGGGCCGGGGACGTTCTGCCGACGCCAAGAGTACGATCGGCGGGCGGGCATTGCCACGGAATTGCCCGGCGATCTCGAAGTCTCTCGAAGTCGCCGGCCGGCCCGTCGCCGGTTAGAGCTGTTTCCAAGTTTGGATAGCGGCAGACCTGCGGTAGCCGGACGGAGGTGGGTGGCTCCGCCGCAGGCGACTCTTGTTAGCCCGACGCGCTAGCGAGGGTCGCTGGGTCATTGGCGATGACGGGGGTCGTCGGCCGCGCGGTCATCGACGGCCAACCTTGCCCTCGACCGCTCGACCCTCGCTAGCGCGTCGGGCTAACAAGAGTCGCCTGCGGCGGAGCCGAAAACCTTGCCGAGGCCCGTGGCGTGCGACGGAATCAGCGACACGCCACGACAACTCGAACTCCGGTCAACGGATCGACACGGCCTTCTTCCAGACGGCGTCGAGTTGGGCGAGGCTTTCGACCCCGTACACCTGCCGGGCGGCCGATTCCGGGCCGTACCGGCGGGCCAGCGACAAGAACGAAACGAACTCGGCTTCGCCCCGCCACTTGGCGAAGAAGTAGACCAGGGACGCGCTCTCGACGTGGAACTCGGTCGTCCGCTCGGCCGGCGCGGCCTTGAGCTTCATCAGCGTGCCGGGGGGCAGGAGCGTGCCGGCGTCGGCGCACCGGGCCAGGGTCGTGCGGTACCGGGCCTGCTCGGCGTCGCTCGTCGCCAGCACGGCCATGCCGAGTTCGGCCCACAGCGGCGGCGGGTCGGTCGGGAAGAGTTCGGCCAGGACCACGTGCGACAGTTCGCGCGGCAGCACGTCGGCGGTCAGCGTCGTGATGTCCCCGTCGAGCGACAGGTCGAGGCGGCGGGCGGTGACGCGGCCGTCGGCCAGGTCGGTGGCGGCGCGGCCCCGTTGGCCGGCCGGCTGGTGCGTCGCCCGGGCGAACCCGTCGGCCGTGGCGTGCAGGGTCACGACGCACTTGACCGGCCAGTCGGCGGGGGGCTTGCTGGTCCAGCGGCGGTGGATGGCGACGCGGTGTTCCTCGGCCGCGCGGCCGAGGGCCGTGGCGACCTCGACGGCCCCGGCGTGGACGACGCGGAAGTTGGCCGTCTCGACCGCCGCGCCGCCGACCGGCGCGGGGGCGAGTGCCGGTGTCGTGGCGCGACCGCCGCGGCGGACGGCGTCGGCGACGATGGTCGCCCCGAGGGCGTGCAGTTTGTCCTGGTCCGGGGCGAGCCGCAGGGCCTCCTCGACTTCGGCGATGACTTCGGTGGCGACGGCCGCGTCGGCGGGGGACTTCGTCAAGCGGTCGTGGGCCAGGCGGACGCGGCAGTACGCCCACGCGGCGAGTTGGTCGGGCGACATCTCGACGGTGTGGAACGCGGCGGCGAAACACTTGGCGGCGTCGGCGAACTTCGCCGGCTGCGCCGAACCGAGCTTGAACAGCCGGGCCGCTTCTTGCAGGGCGGTGCCCGGCTCGACCGGGGGCAGGGGCGGTTGCGGCACCGGGCCGGGTTGGGCGAAAGCAGTCGATGAAAGCGCGAGCAGCACGAGTGCGGCGAACGGGCGGGCGAACCGGGCCATGCGGGGGCCATCCTGGGCGCTGGGGCGACGGCCGCGATCCGTCGCGGGCCGGGGGCGGAGGTGTACCCCGCCGCGTCCGAACGCACAACGCCAACTTAACGCCATCGGCCGTTCGCCCCGCGGACTTGAGCGAATCCGGTCGGCCCAGGTTGCCCGAGCGGTAAAGTCCCCGCCGGCGCGGGCCGGTCGGGCCGACGGGGGCACGGATTTCCCGGGGATTGTTTGTTCCGCCCTCGCACGGGGGTTACCATGATTCGGCACCCTAGCAACTCCGAAGGACCGCCCCCATGCCCCGCTGGCCCGGCCGCACGCTCCTCGTCACCCTGTTGGCCGTCGCCTCCGCGACCGCGGCGGACTCGTCCCCGGTCGAAAGCGCGATCGCGCGACTGGGGTCGGCCGAGTTCGCCGAGCGCGAGGCGGCCCAGGCGGAACTGTTGCTCCGGGGCGCGGACCCGGCCGCCGCGCGGGCGCTGGCCGCCGCCGCGCGGGCGTCCGACGACGCCGAAATTCGACAGCGGGCGGCCGGCATCGTCGCCACCTTGACCCGGTACGCCGAGGGGGCCGCGCTGCTCAAGCCCCGGACGGTTGCGTTGAACTTCCGGGACGTGCCCCTCCACGCGGCGGTGGCCGAGTTGCGCAAGCTGACCGGGGCGAACGTGCAACTCGACGCCCGCGTCGCCGACCCGGCCCGCCGGGTGACCGCGACGACCGGCGGCGTGCCGGCGTGGGAAGCCGTCGAGGCGTTCCGCCGGGCCGCCGGCCTCGTCGAACTCTTCCGCGACGACGCCCCGCCGGCCCTCGCGGGGTCGGACGAGAACGCGATGCCGTCCGTGCGCCGCAGTTACTACAACGGCCCGCCGGTGCCCGCCGCGACGGCCAACCTCGTCCCCGTACTCTGGGCCGACGCCGGGGCCGTCGCGCCGACCCCGCTGGCCGCCGACCGGAGCGGGCCGGTGCGGGTGACCGCGCTGCCGGGCCGGTTCGCCGCCAACCGGATCGTCCGCGGCTCGGGGCACGTGCTCATTCACCTCGACGTGGCCCCGCCCGCCGACCTGCACTGGGAGTCCACGCAGGAGGTGCGGGTCACCCGCGCCGAGGACGAGACGACGCGGCCGATCACCGTCGCCCACCCGCTGCCCGCCCCCTTACCCCGCGACGCCAACGAGATGATGTTGATCGGCGGCGTCTTCATGAACATGAGCTATTCCTACGGCAACGTTCAAGTCGAGCGCGGCAACCCCCGGCTCGTCCCGGTGACGCTCAAGACCGACGACCGGCTCGTCCGCCGCTTGCGGGTGTTGGAGGGCACCATCGTCGGCACGGTGTCGATCCCGAACCAGACGGTCCTCGCCATCGACGACCTGGCGAAGTCGTCCGGGGTCGCGTTCGCCGGGCCGGGCGACACCAAGTTGACCGTTCAAGACTACGCCGGCACGCCGGGGGGCAAGGTCACGCTCAAGATCACCGTCGAGGGGCCGAACCCGTGGAACCAGATGCGCCAGGGCCGCCGGCAGGCCCCGGTCTCCCTCTGGGACGAGGGCGGGTTGGGCCACTCGGGGCTGAAAAACTACCGGTTCACCGACGCCGCCGGGCAAGCGCTGACGCCCCAGGTGTCGTCCACGACCGCGTCCGACGACGGCACCCGGCAGACCTCGACGATGGACGTCCAGTTCGCCCCCCGCGCCGGCAACGACCGGCCCCCCGTGCGGCTCGTCGTGATCGGCAACCGCCCGGTGACCCTGGCCGTGCCGTTCAAGCTCCGCGACGTGCCCCTGCCGTAATCGCGGGCTTGCCCTTGTGCGAGGGGGGGAGCGTGGGTTACCATCGGGGCGTAACGTTATTCTCGTGGCCTGCCAGAAGGATGCTCGGCATGTCCCCGCCCGTCAATCCGAACGACTTGACCCGCCACCAACTCGACGAACTGGACGCGCTCCTGCAGCGGATGCTCAGCCTGCCGCTGGGCGGGTCGCCGCCGGCCGGGGCGAGCGACGACGACCGCCCGGCCGCACTGACGATGCCCGAAATCCCGCCGCTGCCCGCGTCGTTGAGCGGGGGGAACTGGCGGAACGACGCCGCCCCGATCCACCGCTTGCCGCACCCGCCGCAAGTGATGGGCGACGCGAACACCCTGACCTGGGGCCACGACGCCCCGGCCCGCTCGACCCCGGCCAACTTCCACGTGCCGACGCTCTCCACGTTGCCGCCGCCGAGCGTCGAAGTGATCCCCGACACGATCCCGCTGTTCGGCCCGCCGGTCGAAGCCCGCACCCTGCGCGGCGTGGACGCCCCGGCCCTGCCCCCGAACTACCGCCCCGAACCGGCCGCCGACGTCCTCCTCGTCCCCGCGCCGGCCCCGGTCCACGCCGCCGCCGCGATGTTCGCCCCGCCGGGCACCGCCGCGCCGACCGAGCCGGTGCCGACGGCCGTCTGGCCCGTGTACGCGGTCAACTCGCTGCTCGAAACCGGCCTCGACCTGTGCGGCCCGTTCGGCAAGCTGTTCACCAACCGCACGAGCAAGCAGTTGCTCGGCTGGACCGGCGTCGCCCTGCTGGCCGCCTCCGCCGTCTGGCTCGCCCGCGGCTACGGCCTCATCGACTTCCCCCTGCCGACGACCGGCTCCGTCGCCAGCGCCCTGGGCCGCTAACGCCCCCGCGACGGGAAACGAGTGCGGGGTCCGGGACTGACCTTGCGGCCGGTCCCGAACCCCCGATGACTCACGCGACAAGGGTTACCAGCGGAAGATCAGGTCGAGCGACGCGGTGACCAGGTTTTGCTTGCCCTCGAACGGGGCGTTGCGGTTGTTGTTCATGTACAAGACGCTCGGCCGGATGAGGATCGACTCGACCGGCTTGTAGGTGATGCCGTAGGTGACGCCAGTGTATAGCCCGGCGGACCCGGTGCGGAACCCTTTGGAGTCCTCGAACAGTTCGAAGCGGAAGTTGCTCGTGACTTTCTCGGTGTGTTGGTACATCAAGTACTGCACAGCACCGTACCAGCTCGCCGAGCCGATATCCGGGATGTTGTCTTCGTGCGAAAAGGTCGCGTCGAGGACGTAAGTCAGCTTCTTCGAGAGTTTCTGAATCGCTTGCAAGTTGTACACGTTGTAGTTGTTGCCGAAGTTCTCGGCGACGTTGAAGCGTGGGCTGGTGATCGTAGTGTTGAACAAGATTTGCGTATTGCCGTCCTTGGGGGCGTACTTGAGCTGGCCGAGGTACTGGGGCTGGGAGGCTTGGTCGATAAAGGTGTCGTTACCGGTAGCGACACCGTTGGAGACTGTCCAGGTGTCGTTCAGTGGAGTCGTCGCCCAGACCCCAGTGTGGGTGAACGGGTTGTACTGGAAACCGAGCGAGCGGGTGACGAACGGAACGTCCACGCCCTGAACGACCTCGTAGCTACAGTGGGTTGCGAAGCGGCCGACTTTGACCGTCGTGCCCTGGGCACCAAGGCCGGGCAGGAACACCGTGCCGTAGAACTGGTACGGGTCGATCGGGTACAGCTTCGAGGCGTGGTCGGGGTTGGTGACCTGGCCGTCGAATAGACCGCGGACCAGCGTCGTGCGGGCGTCAGTACCGGGCAGAATCAGGTTCGTCGTGAAGCCGTACTGGACTTCCTTCTTGCTCGTGTCCACGGCCTTGTCGATCACGAGGAAGTTCTGGTTGAGCTGGAAGCCGTTGGCCGTGTCGGTCATGAAGACCGGGGCGTTACTCCGGCGGGCCGAGCCGTAGTTCAGCGACCCCTCGGTCCAGCCGTAAACCTTGATGCCGCGATTGTCGAGCAGGGTGCCCAGGCTCGTCCCGGTGAGGGCCTTTTCGAGGGCGTACTTGGTCGGGGGCGGCGTCTCGTCGGCCTTGGGGGCTTCGGCCGGCGCGGCTTCGGCCGGCATCGGGGCGGCCGAGCTCATCGCCGGTGCGGCCGGGGTCGGCTGGGGCATTTGCTGGGGAACGTCTTGCGGCATCGTCCGCAGTACGGGGCGGGTCATCGGCAGGGTGCCGGGCGGGGTGGGGGCGACGGGGGCCTGGCCACTGACGAGCGCGGCGGTCAGTAAGAGCGGGGTGAACATGGTCGTCCGTGACCTCGAAAGGGTGAGTGTGGCGGACCCGTCGCGTCCTGCGTCGGGGGTGTCGTGGCGGCGGAGAGGCGTCCGGCGACACCCTAGTTTTCGGCCGATGGCCGGCGCAACCGGAGTTCCCGAAGCGATCCGTGCCGGCAACCGGGTCGCACGCCTACGCACGACCCACACAACCGAACCGACCGGGCGCAGGTCGCCCGCCCGGTAACGACGCGACCCCGGGGTTCCGCCCGGGGTCGCTACGAACGGATCGAGTCGCGGGTCACTCGGACGGGGCCGGTTGGCCGTCGCCGCGGGCGGCCAGGAGTTCAATCCGCCGACGCGACTTCGCCCCCGGCCCGGGTCGCCAGCGCCCAGAGGATGGTGATGTCCGTCGCGTCGCGCAAGAACCGCACGCTGCCGTCGCCCATCGTCACGTTCGCGCCGCCGGTGTGGGCGCTGCTCATGCTCGAAATCTTCTGGCGGACCCAGGTGTTGTTCGAACTCGCCGGGCCGGTCGCGGTCGTCGGCACCATCCAGTTGATCGGGCGGCACGCGCCGACCATGAAGTCGCCCAGCGCGTTCTCCTGATTGACCCACGCCCAACCGCTCCAACCGAGCATCGGGAAGGTCGTGTACATGCGGTCGAACTCGGCGTCCTTGTGCTGCCGCTCGCCGAACATCATCGTGCCGCTCGTGCCGTCGGTGATGCCGGCGATCCGCACGCGGCTGTTGGTGTAGAAGATGCCGTCGAGGGTCGCGTGGATCGTCTCGTTGTAGTTCAGCGGCTTCGGAGCCGGCAGTTGCGGGAAGGTGCCATCGACCGTCGGGGTCGCCCCGGCCCCGCCGGTCCGGCGGGCCGAGAACGAGATGCGGCCGCCGACGCCGCCGTAGCTGTTCAGGCCGTAATCGTTGCCGCTGACCGTCGCCTTGGGGTTCTGCGCGACGATGCTACTCGGGCAGAGGAAAATCTTCACCACTTGCCCGGCGGGGCCGTTGGGGTTGCCCGGGTTCGTCAAGTTCAAGGTATTGTTGCTGTAGTTCCACGACTTCTGCAAGTTGTCCTGCTCGATGTACGGCAGCAACTCGACCATAACGTTCGTACACCGCGGGGTCTCGGCCTGGGCCGGCCCCATGACGATGCCCGCGCCGGGGATCGTGTACCCGGGGTTCGGGGCGACCCAGGCGGGCGGCAGGTAACCGTAGGAGCTTTCGTAGTTCATGGCGGCGAGGCCGAGTTGCTTCATGTTGTTACTGCAACTCATCCGCGCGGCCGCCTCGCGCACTTTTTGCACGGCGGGCAACAGCAAACCGATCAGGATCGCAATGATGGCGATGACGACGAGCAACTCGATCAACGTAAAGGCGGGCCGGATCGACCGGGAAGGGGCGGCGTGCATGGCACTCCTTGGAACGAATGAGGAAGGATTCACGAGGCTGTGGAAACAGAATAGGCTCGCTCGAACGCGCCGTCCGAGTTCGCACGTTTCCCCGTCGGGGGCAGGCCGGGGGTCATCCCGAACTGCGGAGTGGCTGGGTCCGACCGGCTCGACCGCCGGCTCGGCATTGCAATGATGAGAGAGGTGAAGTGGCTGGTAACAAACGCTACGCAGACTTCTGAAGAAATGTTAATCCCCGCAGCGGACGGCGGCAAGTTGTGCGAAATGAAGATTTTGCGAAGATTCGCCGGCGTGCGATCCGGACCGGTGCAAAATCGCTTCTGGGCGATTCGCCGAAACCGCGCCCTACACCGCGCCCAGGGCCAGCGTGCAGTTGTGCCCGCCGAACCCGAAACTGTTCGAGATGACCCGCTTGACGCGGCGGTCGCGGGCTTCGTTGGGGATGTAGTCGAGGTCGCACCCGGCGGCGAAATCCTGGTCGTGCAGGTTGATCGTCGGGTGCAGGAAGCCGTGCTTGATCATCAGCGCGCAGGCGATCGCTTCGACGCCGCCGGACGCCCCGAGCAGGTGGCCCAACAGCGACTTCGTCGAGGAGACTTGCAGCTTCTTGGCGTGGTCGCCGAAGACGCGCTTCAAGGCCCGCGTCTCGGCCACGTCGCCGAGTGGGGTGCTGGTGCCGTGGGCGTTGACGTACTCGACGTCCTCCGGGTTCCAGCCGGCCTGCCGCAGCGCCTGGCGCATCGACTCGGCGGCACCCACGCCGTCCTCGTGCGGGGCGGTGATGTGGTAGGCGTCGGCGGTGTTGCCGCAGCCGAGGACTTCGCAGTAGATGTCCGCGCCGCGGGCCTTGGCGTGCTCGTACTCTTCGAGGAGCAAAACGCCGGAGCCTTCGCTGAGGACGAAGCCGTCGCGGTCCCGGCTCCAGGGGCGGGACGCGGTCGCCGGGGAGTCGTTCCTCTCGGAGAGGGCGCGGCAGGCGATGAAGCCGACGAGGCCCATCGGCGTGATCGTCGCCTCGGTGCCGCCGGTGACCATCGCCACGGCCTTGCCCAAAGCGATCGCGGTCGCGGCGTCGCCGATGGCGTGGGCGGCGGAACTGCACGCCGTGCTGACGGTGGTGTTCGGGCCGCGTAAGCCGTACTTGATGGAGACGGAGCCGGCGGAGGTGTTCGAGATCATCTTGACGATGGTGAACGGGCTGACCCGCGACGCGCCCTTGGTCGTGAGGGTGGTGAAGCCCTCCTCGAACTCGGAGAGGCCGCCGATGCCGGTGCCGAGGATGACGCCGAACTGGAAGGGATCGATCGACGCGACATCGATGCCCGAGTCCTTGATCGCCTGGTCGGCCCCGACGACGGCGAACTGCGACACGCGGTCGAGCCGGCGGGCCTCCTTGGCGTCGAGGACGCCGGCGAAGGAGAAGTCCTTGACCTCGCCGCCGAACTTGACCTTGTAGGTCGAGCAGTCCATGGCGGTGATGGGGGCGATGCCGCTGGTCCCGTCGCGCAGCGCCTGCCGGTACTGCGCGACGGTGTGGGCGATCGGGTTGACCGTTCCCAGCCCCGTGACGACGACGCGCCGGTGGGTCACTACTTGGCCCCGCCGTCGCCCGCGGCCTTTTCTTTTTGCTTGCCTTCGATGTAGTCGATGGCCTCGCCGACGGTCTTGATCTTCTCGGCCTGGTCGTCGGGAATCTGGGTGTCGAACTCTTCTTCGAGTTCCATGACCAGTTCGACGATGTCGAGCGAGTCCGCGCCGATGTCCTCGACGAAGCTGGTCGCGCGAGTGACCTTCTCCTTGCTGACGGCGAGGTGCTCGCAAACGATCTCGATCACACGTTGTTCAACGGACACGCGACTGCCCTCCTGCGGGGCGGGGATTGCCGGGGCGAGTAGGGCCACGGTGCCTTGCGGCAAGAACTTAGGGGACACTTCCACGAGCCGCGATCAGCCGACGCTCGCCGATGGTTGAAATATACGCCTCCCCCGCCAAACGAACAGGGGAAGTGGGCCGGCGTCGGTGCGCATTTGGGATTCGGGTCACGCGCCGACGTTCGTCACGTCCGCCTTGCGGTGGACGCGCTTGAGCAGGCCGGCGAGGACGCGGCCGGGGCCGATCTCGTAGAACTTGTCGAACCCGGCGGCCATCATGCCGCGGACCGTCGCCTCCCACAGGACCGGCGATACGACTTGCCGCACGAGCATGGCGCGAATCTCGTCGGGGTCGGGGTGAGTCGCCGCATCGACGTTCGACCAGACCGGCAGCCGCGGCGACTCGACGCGGGCGGTGCGCAAGACCGCGGCCAGGGCGGCGTCGGCCGGCTTCATCAGGTCGGTGTGAAAGGCCCCGGCGACGGGCAGGCGGACGACCCGCAGGTCGCGGGCTTCGGCCAGTCGGACCAGGGCGTCGATGCCGGCCGCGGCCCCGGACACGACGGTGTTCCCGGGGGCGAGCAGGTTCGCAACGGCGAGCATCCCCCCGGTCGCCCCGCGGGCCTCGGCGACCAGCGCTTCGACCTCCGCCGCGTCGAGGCCGATGACGCTCACCATGCCGCCGGCCGTCGCCTCGGCCGCCGCCTGCATTGCCCGGCCGCGCTCGGCCACGACCGCCAGCCCGTCGTCGAAGCTCAGCGCCCCGGCGAACACGAGTGCCGTGTACTCGCCCAGGCTCAGCCCCGCCGCCCCGGCACACGCCTCGACCGCGGCCGGGTCGGTGGCTTTCAAGTGTTCGAGTGCCGCCAACGACGCGCAGAAGATGGCCGGCTGGCTGACGGCGGTCGTGTTGAGGCGCTCGGCCGGGCCGTTGACGCAGACTTCGAGCAGGTCGTACCCGAGGTGCGCGGCGGCCCGGTCGAACAGCGCCTTCGCCGCCGGCAGCGTGGCCGCGAGCGCCCCCGCCATGCCGACGGCCTGCGCGCCTTGCCCGGGGAAGTAGAAGGCGATTTTGGGCATGGGATTTCGTGGGTGTGCCGGGATTACTCGTCGCCCGGCAACGCCGGTAGGGCCGCGATCTCTTCGCTGATCTTGTCGTTCAGCTTGGTTCGCACGCAGGTCGCGGCGACGGCCAGCGCGCCGGCGATGGACCGCTCGTCCGAGGAGCCGTGGCAGATGACGCAGACGCCGTCGATGCCGAGCAGGGGTGCGCCGCCGGCGGCGCTGTGGTGCAGCTTCGAGATCATCGCCTTGAGTGCGGCGGCGGCGGTGTCGCGCTCGACGGTCAGCGCGCCGACGACTTCCTTGGCGACGAGGCCCATGAGCAACTCGAACGCCCCCTCGGCCTGCTTCAAAATTACGTTTCCGACGAAGCCGTCCGTGATGATCACGTCGCACGCGCCGCGGTGGATGTCGCGGCCTTCGACGTTGCCGATGAACTGCGGGGCGAGCGGCGAGTTGCGGAAGAGTTCGTAGGTCTTGTTGGCCAGTTCGTGCCCCTTGCCCTCTTCTTCGCCGACGTTCATCAGCCCGATGGTCGGCCGCTCGATGCCGAGCGCGAGGCGGGCGTAAACCGACCCCATGACGCCGTACTGGAGCAGGTGCGACGGCTTGGGGAAAACGTTCGCGCCCACGTCGAGGACGACCGTGCGGCCCTTCGCCGTCGGCATCAGCGCGGCAATCCCGGGCCGGCGGACGCCCTTCAAAAAGCGCTTGCTGAACAGCCCGCCGGCGACGACGGCCCCGGTGTTGCCGGCGCTGACGAGGCCATCGACCTGCTTGGTGACGAGGAGTTTCCAACTGACCGCGATCGAGTTGTCCGGCTTCTTGCGGAAGGCCTCGACCGGCTTCTCCTTCATGCCGACGGTGTCGGCGGCGTGAAGAATCGTCAGGCGGTCGTGCGGGTAGGTTCCCGCGGCGACGAGGAGGGGCGCGAGTTGGGCCTGATCGCCGACGAGCGCGATGCTCAAGTCGGGGGCCGCGGCGAGGGCGCGCAGGGCACCACTGACGTTGGGTTGCGGCCCGAAGTCGCCGCCCATTGCGTCCAAGGCCAGGCGCATGCGGTGAACTCCCTGTCCCAGAAGGGGGGGTGGGCGAATCGGTGTCGGAGTTACTCGGCGGCTTTGTCGGTCAGGGCGAGGGCGTCGCGGTTGCGGTAGAACCCGCAGTTCTCGCACAGGCGGTGCGGCAGGACCGGCTCGTTGCAGCGCGGGCAGTATTGAACGCCCATGCCGGTCCCGAGGTTGTGGTGCGAGCGGCGGTGCCCTTTTTTGGCCTTCGAGGTGCGTCGCTTGGGAACTGCCATCGGGTCACTCGCTCTTGGGCCGGCACAGGACGACTCGGGAAAACTCCCATGATAAGTACGATCCCCCGCCTGTCAAGGGAGGCGACCCCCGGCGACCGGCGGGCAGTGGCCGGGGGCGGCGGCGGCGGATACTGGTAGCGTATGAATCCCATCGACACGCTGTTCAAGACCCTGCGCGCGGCCGGCCGCAAGGCGTTCATCCCGTTCCTCCCCGCCGGCGACCCCGACCTGGCGTTCACGGGCGACCTCCTGCCGCGCGTCGCCGCCGCCGGGGCCAGCCTCGTCGAGATCGGCTTCCCGTTCTCCGACCCCATCGCCGACGGGCCGACCATTCAGGCGTCGTACACGCGGGCACTCTCGAAGCGGATCGCGCTGGCCGACATCTTCGCCACCACCCGCCGGGCCGAGGAATCGGGCGTCGGCGTGCCGATGATGGCGATGGCGTCGTACTCGTTGATCTGGAAGAAGGGGCCGGAAGCGTTCCTCCGCGAGGCGCTGGCGTCGGGCATCGTCGGGGCCGTCGTGCCGGACTTGCCGGTCGAGGAGGCCGCCGACCTCGGGGCGGTTGCGAAGGACCTGGGGTTCGCGCTGACCCTGCTCGTCACGCCGACGACCTCGCCGGAGCGGGCGGCCAAGATCGTCGCCGCGTGTACCGGGTTCGTGTACGTCGTCAGCCTCGTCGGCATCACCGGCCAGCAGGCGACCGCCGCGCCGCCCATTGAAGCGATGATGGCCCGGCTCCGGTCGATGACCGACCGGCCCTTGTGCGTCGGCTTCGGCGTCAGCCGGCCGGAGCACGTCCGGGCGTTCGCGCCGCTGTGCGACGGGGTCATCGTCGGCACGGCCCTGGTCAAGCAGATCGAGACGGCCGACCGCCCGGACCGGCGGGCGGCGGCGGCGGACGCGGTGGTCGAATTGGTCCGCGAACTAGCCGGTTCGCTGCCGGCGTGAAGGCGACAACTTCCGAAATCCCGGGACTGTCGCCGTTCCCGACAGGCGAACCAGAAAAACCGGCCCGCGTTCCCACATCGCGTTGCGGTTTCGGAAAAGCAAACGCATAATGGGCCTCACGAGCCGCTCGGACGTGGCAACAAATATCTTCCCGCTGTGGAATGGGCGTGATGCGATGGCCGACCGGAACGACGACGGCGACATCTTCCAGGCGAGCGGCCACTTGCGGATCGACGTGTGCGACAAGGCAACTCTGACCGCCCTGCGCGAGTCCCTGACCTTCGCCCGGCTGACGAACTGGGACAGCCTACGGACGCCGCACCTGTTCATGGGCCTGCTGCACGTCGCCGACCCCGGCGTGTTCAATTGGGCGAACCGTCTGAATGCCGATCTGGGTAAGCTGCTCGACCAGTTCCGCGACCTCTTCTATCAGGACAGCGAGCCGGTCCCGCCGCTGCTGATGCACCGCGAGTTCCTGTCGGACAACGTCATCCGCGTGCTCCGGGACTCGTCGGCCCGCGCCGCCGACCTGGGCCGGGACATCTTCACCCCGATGGACCTGCTCATCACCCTGTTCACGGTGCCGAACAGCATCGTGGCCGAGTGCTTCGAGCGGATCGGCGTGACCGCCGAACGCCTGACGCACCTGGCCGTCCTGGCCGAGCAAGAAAGCTCGGGCGTCTGAGGAAAAGTGCAAAACGCAAAGTGCAAAGTGCGGGGTGAAAACCGGATCGCGTTTTCACCCCGCACTTTGCACTTTGCGTTTTGCACTCCAGCCCGGGGTTTGGTAAAGTCGTCAGGACTGACCTCTCCCCGACTACCGACCCCGGTTGTGCCCGTCATGCTCGTCCGCCTCCTCGCCGTGGCCGCCCTCGCGGTCGCCTTCCCCGTGAAGACTCCCGCCGCCGAGTTGCCGCCGAACTTCGTGCAGAAGTCGCACGCCAACGCCGACGGCACTATGTCGCCCTACGTCGTCTACGTGCCGCCGGGCTACGATGCGGCCAAGCCGCTGCCGGTGATCCTGTTCCTGCACGGGTCCGGCGAGTCCAAGGGCGGCGGCAAAATGCCCGTCGAGCAAGGGCTTTGCAACGGCCACGTCCAGAAGCAGGCCAAGCGCTTCCCCGCAATCGTGGTCGTCCCGCAGTGCGAGACGCGGCGGACGGGGTGGAACGCGAAGTCGCCGGACGGCTTGCGGGCGATGGCCATGCTCGACGCGACGATCAAGGAGTACAAGTGCGACGAGAGTCGCCAGTACCTCACCGGCCTGAGCATGGGCGGCTACGGAGCCTGGTCGATGGCCGCGGCGTACCCGGAGCGCTGGGCGGCCGTCGTGCCGATCTGCGGCGGCGGCGACCCGGCCGACGCCGAGAAGATCAAGGACTTGCCGCTCTGGGCCTTCCACGGCGACGCCGACGAGGCCGTCAAAGTCGAGAAGTCGCGCGACATGGTCGCCGCGCTCAAGGCCGCCGGCGGCAAGCCGCGCTACACCGAGATGGCCCACGTCGGGCACAACAGTTGGGACGCCGCCTACGCCGTCGATGAGCTGTACTCGTGGATGTTCGCGCAGAAGAAGAAGTAATCAGGGAGTCGAGTTATGGGCACGTACACTGCGATCATTCAACAAGACGGCGATTGGTGGATCGGCTGGATTCAGGAGGTTCATGGCGTTAACGCCCAGGGCGAGACGCGCGAGCAACTGCTGGACAACCTCCATGTTACCCTCAAGGACATGCTTGAGTTCTACCGCGAGAAGGGGCTGAACAAGTTGGCCAAGCCCTACGAGAGAGTGAGCATGACCGCGTGAAGCGACGCGACCTCATCCGTCACATCGAGCGGCAGGGGTGTGAGTTTGTTCGGGAGGGCGGACGACACACGATTTACAGTAACCTTCACAACGATTTGCAAACTGCTGTGCCGCGTCACCGCGAAATCCGCGAGTACCTTGCAGAGAAGATTTGCGAAGACTTGGGCGTTCCCCACCCAGGTCAGCAACCCGACGACGAACCCGCTGACTGACAATCCGTTTCCTCAACCTCGGAGTTTCCCCATGTCGAAACCAACTCGCCGCGGCTTTATGCAAGCTTCGGCCGTCGCCGGCACCGCCTTGGGCCTCACGGCCAAGAGTTACGCCAAAGTGCTGGGCGCGAACGGCAAAATTAACATCGGCTTCATCGGCGTCGGCGGCCGCTGCCAGCAGCACATCGACGTGGCCCTCAAGATGAAGGAAGAGGGCAAGGGCGTCGAGCCTTACGCCGTCTGCGACGTCTGGGACGGCGACCAGACCAAGGGCCGCGGCAAGGGCCAGGGCCTGTTCCCGGCCGCCAAGCGGTGCGGCATCCCCCAGGACGACAAGGCCCGCGTGTCGAAGGACTTCCGCGTCATCCTGGACAACAAGGAAGTCGATCTCGTCTGCATCGCCACGCCCGACCACTGGCACGCGCGGATGACCATCGACGCGCTCAGCGCCGGCAAGCACGTCTACTGCGAAAAGCCGATGACGAAGACCATCGCCGAGGGTCAGGCCGTCGTGGACGCCTGGAAGAAGTCCGGCCTCGTCATGTCCGTCGGCGTGCAGTCGATGGCCGACCCCATCTGGGGCAAGGCCAACGAACTGATCAAGTCGGGCAAGATCGGCCACGTCATGCAGGGCCAGACGAGCTACTTCCGCAACTCGGACGTGGGCCAGTGGCGGTACTACTCCTTGACCAAGGACATGAACCCCGCGACCATCGACTGGGACATGTTCCTCGGGCACAAATTCGACGTGAACGGGGAGAAGCTGGGGCCGACCCCCGCCGAGCAGCCGTTCGACCGCGCCGTGTTCGGCCAGTGGCGGTGCTACTGGCCCTTCGGCGGCGGCATGTTCACCGACCTGTTCGTCCACCAGACGACGCACCTGATCGCCGCGATGGGCGTGCGGTACCCGCGCCGCGTCGTCGGCGGCGGCGGCATCTACCTCGAGTACGACACCCGCGACGTGCCCGACGTGGCCACGGTGGTCGCCGACTACGACGAGGGCTGCCAGGTCCTCGTCATGGCGACGATGGCCAACGACCACCGCGTCGAGGAGTGCATCCGCGGGCACTCCGCGACGATCGTCTTCGACAACTACCTGACCGACCCGAAGAACCCCAAGAGCGGGCAGTTCGGCATGAAAATCATCCCGCAGGATGTCAAGTCCGCCCCGCGCGGTCCGTCGGGGGCCGTGTCGAAGGAGGGCGAGGTGATCTTCGGCGGCCTCGTCGGCGACGACACTTACGCCCTCTGGGCGAACTTCCTGGAGCACGTCAAGGCGAAGGACCAGGGCACCCTCTCGACGCCGGAACTCGGCGCGGCCGCGTTCTCGACCGTGAACATGGGCGCGAAGAGCTACCGCGAGGGCAAGGCCTTCTTCTGGGACAAGGAGCAGCGCAAGCCGGTCGAGGCCGACGCGACCTGGGCCGCCGCCTGGGAGAAGCGGTCCAAAGAGCGCGGCAAGCCGAACCAGGTCATGGGCTGGACCGGCGGCGACGCCGGCAGCACCCTGACGCCCCCCGAGTACCAGAAGCTCGCCGGCCCGTGGGTGGACGGCAAAGACCCGGCCGGCGCGTAACGGCGACTGCGAGGCAAACAAAGAGTTGAACGAAAAGGCCCCCGGGATCGAATCCCGGGGGCCTTTTTCATTGCTCCGTTACCGCGGGGCGACGGTCGCGTCGAGCGGCTTCGCCCAGAACTTGTGGTCGGGGGCGTAGTACGGGTACGCGCGGCTCGCCGGACCGCGGGACGTGCCGGGAGTTTCGGCGACCGCGTCGAGGACCAGCGTGACGGTTTCGCCCGCGGCCAGGCCGTGCCGGTACAGGACCACTTCGCGGGGCCGCAACTCGAAGGAGCTGACCGTCGGCTCGCCGGCGGCGGGGCGCTCGGTCAGCGCCTTGAGCTGCTTCAAGTCGGCCGGCAGTTTCAACCCGGCCGGCAGACCGACGATCGCCATGACCATGCCGACGGGTTGTGCCGACGGGTTGGCCAGGACGACGGTGACGCGGGCGGTGTCGCCCTCGGTGAGCGCCGTGCGGTCGAGGCTCGTCGTCAGCGTCACGGGGCAGTCCACGGCGGCGGCCGGCGTGGCCGTGCGGGCGCGCCAGGTCAGGCTCACGGGGTAGGTCTCGCCGGTCGTGCTTTCGACCGTCACCCCGGTGACACCGGCCGTCAGGGCGTCCGCGGGGACGGGGACGACGACCGGGCCGGCGGCGCTCGTGAACGCCGTGCGGCCGACCTCGACTCCGGCGACGCGGACGATCACCTCTCCGGACTCGGCCGGGTGCTTGTGCCGGCGGGCCTGCTCGGTGATCGCCTTGAGGGCCAGGACCGTCGATTGCGTCGCGCCGAAGGCCCCGGACGGGTCGCGCTGGGTCTTGAGCCACGCCAGCGCGCTTTGCAGAGGCGCGGCGAACAGGTCGGGGCGGTCGGCCTGGAACCAGCCGAGGACCGCGGCGGCGGTCGCTTCGACGGCCAGCGACTTGCCCGACGACGGCGTCAAACTCGTCGGGGTGCCGCCGACTTCGCCCGTGCTTCGCTGCAACTTGGCGACGGCTTGCAACAGCTTGACGCCGTCGGCGGTGCGGTTGCGGGCGAGTAGGGAACTGGCGGTCAGGGCCAGGTAGAAAGGGTCGTTCGCCTCGCGGGTCTCGGCGTTGACCGCGCGGGCGAAGAGGGCATCGAGTTCTTTCGCCAGGTCGCTCGGGGGGTCGCCGGACTTGGCCTCGGCTTGCGTGATGGCCCAGGTGATGTATGCGGCCACGGTCGTCGGCGGGGCGCGGCCGAAACTGTGTGCGGCGCTCGCCGGCGGGCGGTAGCCGCCGGTGCCGTCGCGGGCGTCGAGCAAGAACTGCTTGGTCCGGGCGAGCAACTTCGCGTCCACCGGGTAGACGCGGCTCATGTCGGTGAACTGGACGAGGCCGTAGGCGGTGAGGGCGTCGTGCGGCCGGCCGGCGGTACCGAACCACTCGAACCCGACCTTGTCGCCGCCGTCGCGCGGGCACTCGAAGGCGACGAGCTTGGCGTACCCGCGGTCGAGGAGGCCCTTGGCGCGGCCGCTCGCGTCCGGGCTGGCCCGGCCGGTCTCGCGGAGCAAGTTCAGGACGAGGACGTTGGGGTAATTGGCCGACGAGGTTTGTTCGAAGCAGCCGCTCGGCTCGCGGAGCAGGCCGTCGAGGCCGGCCTGGATTTCGGCCAGCGCGTTCGGGTAGACGACGACGCTGGCGTGCAGCGTTCCCGGCGTCCACCCCTTCGGTAGCGTCAGCGGCAGCGTCACGCTCTTGGCGAGCAGCCCGGACGCGACGCCCTCAATCGGGAAGCCGTCCGGCACGACGGTCACGCTGCGGCGGACGGTCTCGGCGAGCCGCGGGCGCGACGGGTCGGCGGCGGGCCGGGTGGCCGTGACCGTCAGTTCGGCGACCCCCTCGGCGACCGTCGGCGCGAGGCCGACCAGCGCCCGCCCGCCGCCGTCTGCGGGGACGATTGTCGCGGCCGGCAACCCTTCGGGCGTCACGTTCTTGGCCGTCGCGGTCAGGTCGGCCGTCACGGCGGCGGCGGTCGCGTTGGTCAGCGTCACGGGGACGGTGAGCCGGTCCGCCGAGCCGATTTCGGCCGGCAGTTTCACGTCGATGGCGAACGGCTTGCGCACCTCGATCGTCGTGAGACTCGCGCCGAGGCGGCCGTCGAGGGTGTGCCCGGCGACCAGGATTTGATACCCGGTCGCGTCGTCGGCCAGGTCGAACTTGAGCGTCGCGCGGCCGTCGGCGGGAGTGACGAGGACCGGCTGCCACAGGACCGTTTCGGCGGTCAACGGCAAGGCAGAGTCTTCCGCGTTCGGCGGGCGGCGGGCGTTGGCGTACTCGCGGACCACCAGCGCCGGCGCGGGCGAGATCGCGCCCCGCACCCGCTCCCGGCTCAGGGGATCGACGGGGACATCGCCCTCGACGCGGACGTCGTCGAAGCGGCGGAGCAACGCCCCGTAGCGGCGCTGGTCCTCGCGGAGCTTGTCCATCGAAATGCCCACGGGGGCCGGGAAACTCCCGGGGCCGGACGGGGTCCGCCGCACGCCCTCGCGGAGGACGACCGTCGCCTTCCGCGTCGCGTCCCCGGCATTCGCATTGACCGGCGGACGCGGGCGAACGCCGTTCGCAACGGGTGGTCGGGTGCCGGGCAGCGGGGCTTCGACCGGTTCCATGTCGGCGTTCGCCGTCAACGGAAGCGTGAGGATCGACCGCGGACTGCCGTTGCTGAAATCGAATTGATTCCACGGATTGTCGCGGCGGGATGTCGCGGCGGTCACGGCGATGCTGAACGCGCCGAGGAGTGCAAACCCTACCGCGCCGCGGCGCAGCCAGCGGCGCTCGGCAGGCTGCCAGCGGGCCGAAACGGAGGCGCTCCGCAGGCCGAGGAGAATCGCCAGCCCGAAGAGAACGGTCACCGTGAGAAGCAACCAGTCGCGGCGATTCGTGATACCCTCCTGAAAGTGGGCGAGTTCGCCACCATCGGCACCGAGTCGCTGGAGTTCGGCGTTGGTCGCGCGGGCGTGCTGCTGCCACTCGGAGCCGAGTCGCTTGGTCGGTCCGTCGTCGCGCTGGGCCGCCTCCGCGGCGACGACCCCGGCGACGGCGGCGTCGTAGCGCGGCCGGTGCGTGTCGGCGAGGCGGATGCTGGCGAGGTTCCAGCCGGCGAGGCTGCGATTGCCGCCGCTCATGGCCAGCAACAACCGCTCGCCGTCTTCGCTGGCGATGCGCTGCTTGAACGCGCCGGGGGCCTGCTCGGCGAAGCGCCGCCAGCCCTGCGTGCCGAGGACCAGGTCGAGCGCGGCGGCCGCCTTCGGGTGGTCGGTCAGCAGGAAGTCGGCCTGCTCCAACTCGTCGGGCTTTTGCACCTCGCCGGCCAGTAAGAAGTGCGTCGGCAACAGCCGGGCACTGCGGTCGTCGGCCATCGTCAGCACCGACTGGTTGACGACCGCCGCCCACAGGACTGCCGGCTTCGGTGCCCCCGTTTCGTCGGCCGTCGCGATCGTCAACTCGACCGGCGCGCCGGGCAGGAAGCTGGCCCCGGGGGCTTGTTGCGTCGCGGCGGTGATCTTCAAGACCTCGCCGGGGGTGCGGAAGACGAGCCGTTCGGCGACCGGCTTCAACTCGGTCCGGTCGGCGTCGGCCGGCGGCTCGTCGAAGACGGTGACGCGGGTGACGCCGCCGAGCTTGGCCGGGCCGAAGTCGAGGGCGACATCGACCGGCGTGCCGGGTTCGAGGGTGGCGCGGGCGTGGGCCATCGCCCGGCCGCGGGTGTACGCCCCGACGACGACGGTCCGCTTTGCCGGCCCCACGGCCATGAGCCGCACGCGCAGCGGGTCGCCGGGCTTGGAGACGCCGTCGGGCACGCTCAAGACGACGCCGGTCGGCTTCGCGGCAGGCAGGGGGAAGCCCTGCGGCGTGGGCGGCTCGATGCCGGCGGGACTCGCCAGTGTGAGGAAGTCGGCGCGGCCGGCGGCGGGGGTGTACGTGAACACGCCCATCCCCTGGTTGACCCCGGGCCGGTCGGCGTCGGTCAGCGTCTTGACTGCGGTGCCGTCGGACAGGGTGCCGGTCAGGTCGGCCGGCTTGCCGGTCGCCGTGGTGGCGCGGAAGTAAACGCGGTTCGGCACGCCGGCGACCAGGTCGCCGCCCTCGGCGAAGAACTCGACGATCAACCGCCGGGTCACGAGCGGCACCGGCTTCGTGATCGTCTCGACGGTCCCGCCGGCCTGCACGACCACGCTCAGCGTCGCGTCGGTCACGTCGCCCTTCGGCAGCGTGAGCCTGAGCGCGGCTTCGCCGGCGGCGTCGGTCGCGGTCGGGGCCACGTCGAGCGGCAGGTTCGTCGGCTTGCCGTTGACGGTCGCCTTGGCCGTCACGGTCAGCGTCGCCCTGGCCGGCTTGCCCTGGTCGCGCACGCTCACCTTCGCCTGGACCGTCGCGCCGGGGCCGTAAGTCCGACCGTCGAGTTCGAGCGTCTTGAGGAGCTTGTCCGGCGTGTACCGGTTGACGAGGAACTTGCGCACGGCGAGCGGCTTCGCGCCGGCGACCGGTTGCATCGTCACCGCGTCGGCCTCGAACACTTTCAGGGCGTACTCGCCGCCGGGCAGGGTGGCCGGCAACTCGAACGCCCCGGTGCCGACGCCCCGGACCGGCGCGCCGTCCGGGCCGAGGACGGGCAGGCCGTCGCGGACCGGTTTCGCCACGCCGACGACGGCCGACCCGGGGACCGGCTGGCCGTCCGGGGCTTCGATCACGAACCGCAGGGTCGCGTCGCGGTCCGCCGGGGCGAACGTCGTGCGGTCGAGGGTCAGGGCGCGGTAGTAGACGCGCTCGCCGGGGCGGTACAGCGGCTTGTCCGTGGCGAGCATCGTCGCGGTCAGCGGGTCGGCCAGGCGGACCGTCTCGGTCACGGTCGCCGCCTCCCCGTCGCCGGCGGTTCGGTTGGCGTCGGTGGCGGTCACGGTCAGCGTCGGCGCGGTGCCGGCGGGCAGCTTCGCCCAGACGCTCGCCGGCAGGGTGACGGTCGCCGCGGTCCCCTCGGCCGACTGGGTGTACAGCGGCTTGCCGTCGGGGCCGGCAACCGTGGCGACGAACTTGACCGGCTTGGCGTTCGCCCCGGTCACTTCCAACTTGTACTCGTTCGGGGCACCAACGACGGCGACTGCCGGGCCGACCACGTCCAGGGTGAACGGCCGGCCGGCGCGGGCCTTGTCGGCCAGGCTCTCGGCCTCCATCCAGTTCTGGGCGGCGCGGTCGTGGCGGGCGCGCGCCGCCGTCAGGTCGTCGGTCAGGCGGGCCTGGATGACGGCGATCTCGCCCGCGACCCGGTCCGCCTCGCGGCTCGCCGCCGCGTACCGGGCGAAGGAGGCTTCGACGGCCGGCCGGTACCAGGCCGTGGCGGCGAGGTCGCGCGCGGCGGGGCCGCCGACGGCGGCGAAGCTCAACAGCAGGCTCGCGGCGACGGCCCAGCGCAGCCCGGCTTCACGGACCGTGCGGACGCCCGCGGCGAGGGGTTCGGGGGCCGGCACGGACTTCGGGGCGGGGGGCGTGAAGGTGACGGTCGGGTGCGGCGACTTGGCGGCGCTGGCGATTAGCCCGACGGCCCGGTCCCGGGCGGCGCGGCACTCCGGGCAGCCCCGCAGGTGCGCCTCCGCCGGCCAGGCGTCGGCGTCGTCGAGCAGGCCGTAGGCGTGGTCGAGGAGTTGGTCCCGGCAGATTTCACAGGTCATCATCGCCATTCCCCGACTCCCGCGGTCCCCGCCAGATTCGCGCCGAACTCCGCCACCAATCCTCACGGGGGCGGCTCCGGGTTGAGCGCCCGCCGCAGCTTCTGCAAGGCCGCCCGCATCTGCGTCTTGATCGTGCCGACCGGCGTCGCCCGGATTTCCGCGATCTGTTCGTACGTCAACTCGCCGTTCTGCCGCAAGAGGAACACTTCCTGCTCCTCGGGGCGCAACTCGGCCAGCGCGAGCCGGAGGCGGGTGAGCGTCTCCTGGTCTTCGAGGGCCAGCCCGGGGGCGAGGTCGCGGGTCGAGAGCATGATCTCCTCGGCGATCATCGGCTTGACGCGGCGGTTCCAGGCGCTCCGCTGGGTGTCCCGGGCGGTGTTCATCGCCACGCGGAAGACCCAGGCCCGCAGGTTCTGGATGTCCGGGACGCTGGCGCGGGTCCGCCAGCACTTCAGGAACGCCTCCTGGGCCGCGTCCTGCGCGTCGTCGGCGTTGCCCAATAAGTAGACCAGCGTGGACATCAGCTCGTCGCGGATGTCCCGGAACATCGCGGTGAGCGGGTGTTCCGCGTCGCCCGGGCCTCCCGGCTCGCCTGCAAGTTCTGTCCCCACGTCGCTCCTCACGGGGGGCCGCGTCACCCATCCGACGACGCACGCCCCGGAACAGTTTGGCGATTCGCCGCCGCGGCGCTCGCCGCCGAGATACGGGCATGGTACGAGCGGGCGAACCGGCGGACCCGGCGCGAGGGTGGAAGTCGGGCCGCGGGCCGGGCCGGGCGGCCTCATTCTCGCCCGGAGCAGTGGACCTTGCCGCGCCGCGTGCGGATAATGCCGCCATGCCCGCCCCCCCCTCCGAATCGCCCGCGCTCCGCCACCGCGACCGCCGCCCCGAGTTGATGGACGACCCCGGTCTCGACCCCGCCGCCCACCGCCTGGCGCTCGCCGGACTGGCCCGGCTGAACCGCGTTTCCCGCAGTGCCGCCGCCGTCTGGCCCGCCGTCCGCCGGCTCGCGGCCGAAGTCCCGGGCCGGCCGCTGAAGGTGCTCGACGTGGCCACCGGCAGCGGCGACGTGCTGCTCGACCTGGTCCGCACCGCCCGGCGGGCCGGCCTCGCGCTCGACGCCGCCGGGTGCGACCTCAGTCCCGTCGCCGTGGCCGCGGCGACCGAAGCGGCGCGGGGTGCCGACCTGCCGGCGCACTTCTTCACGGCCGACGTGCTGAGCCAGCCGCTGCCGCCGGGGTACGACGCCGTCGTCTGCTCGCTGTTCTTGCACCACCTCGACGAGGCCGACGCCGTGGGGCTGTTCGCCCGGATGCGCGCCGCCGGGCCGCGGCTGATCGTGATCAACGACCTGGCCCGCTCCCGGTTCAACTTCGGCATCGTCTGGGTCGCGTCGCGGGCGCTGTCGCGGTCGCCGGTCGTCCACACCGACGGCCCGCTCTCCGTGCGCGCGGCCTTCACCCCGGCGGAACTGCTGGCCCTGGCCCACGCCGGCGGGCTGACCGGCGCGACCGTGACGCCCCGCTTCCCCGGCCGCATGATCCTCGAATGGCGGGCACCGTCGTGAGCGACGCCGTCTACGATGTCGCGGTCGTCGGTGCGGGGCCGGCCGGGGCGGTCACGGCGTTCGCGGCGGCGAACCGCGGGCTGGCCGTGCTCTTGCTCGACAAGGCGACCTTTCCGCGCCGCAAGGTGTGCGGCTGCTGCCTGAACGCCCACGCCCTGTCGGCCCTGGCCGCCGTCGGCTTGGGCGACCTGCCTGCGCGTCTCGGGGCCGTGCCGTTGACGCGCATCGAATTGGCCGCGAAGGGCCGCACGGCGACGCTGCCGCAAGTCGGGTCGGTGAGCCTGTCCCGGGACGCCTTCGACGTGGCGCTGATCCGCGCGGCGACCGACGCCGGGGCACACTTTCGCCCGGGGGTGACCGTCAAACTCGTGGGCCGCGACGCCGGCGGCTGGCACCTCGACGCCGGCGGACCGGTGCGGGCACGGCGGCTGGTGGACGCCAGCGGCTTGAACGGCCGGCTGCTCAACCCCGACCCCGTCGTCTCGCCTACGGCCCGCATCGGCGCGGGCACGATCGTCGATCATCCCGCCGGCGAATACGCCCGGGGCACGATCTACCTCGGGGCCGGCCGCGGCGGGTACGTCGGCCTGGTGCGGCTCGAAGACGGCCGGCTCGACGTGGCCGCGGCGTTCGACGCGGCCCACGTCCGGGCGACCGGTTCGCTCGCCGCCGCCGCCGATTCGGTGTTGCGCGAAGCGGGGATGCCGACGCTGCCGGGCATCGCCGAGTGGAAGGGGACGCCGCCCCTGACGCGGCGCAGCCGGCAGATCGCCGGGCCGGGTTGGTTCGCCGTCGGGGACGCGGCCGGGTACATTGAGCCGTTCACCGGCGAGGGCATGGCCTGGGCCGTCGCCGGGGCCGCGAGCCTGGCCCCGCTGTTAACCGAGGCCGACGGCGACGCGGTCCGGGCGGCGTGGCGCGCGGCCCACCGTAAGCACGTCGTCGCTCGGCAGTATCCCTGTCGGGCGATTGCCGCGGTCTTGCGGTCGCCGCGGCTGTGCGGAATCGCGGTACGGGCTTTGCACCGCTGGCCGGCCGTGGCGGGGCCGGTCGTCCGCCGGCTGAACCGCCCGCTCGCCGCCATACCCGCTGTCGCACCTGGGGGGATTTGATGCCGCTGACGATTCTGGGCCTGGGCACCGCCGTACCGCCCCACGTGACCCACCAGGGGGACGCGCTCACGGCCGCCCGACTGCTCAGCGACCCCGCCGTCGCCGGGGCCGCCTGGCTCGGCCCGGTGTACGAACGGTCCGGCGTCAAGACCCGCTACCAGGTCCTCGGCGAAGCCTTCGTCGCCGACATGGTCACCGGCACCCGCACGTCCGGGTCGCCGTACCTGCCCGGCCCGGACAGCCGCGGCCCGCGCACCGCCTGCCGCATGGACCTGTACGCCGAGCACGCCCCGGCGCTGGCTCTGCAAGCCGCCTGGCGGGCGCTGGACGCGTCCGGCGTCGCCCCGGCGAAGGTCACGCACCTCGTCACCGTGTCGTGTACCGGGTTCGTCGCCCCGGGCGTCGATCTCATCCTGACGAAGGAACTCGGCCTGTCGCCCAACGTCGAGCGGTTGCACGTCGGCTACATGGGCTGCCACGGCGCGATCAACGGCTTGCGCGCGGCCCTCGCCATTGCCCAGAACCCAGACGCGGTCGTGCTGGTCGCCTGCGTCGAGTTGTGCAGCATCCACTACTACACCGGCCCGGAGTCGGACAAGGTCGTCGCCAACGCCCTGTTCGCGGACGGCGCGGCGGCCCTCGTCGGCGTCGGCCGGGACTCCCGCCCCCGGTCGGCCAAAGGCCCGGCGGTCACGGCGACCGGCGCGTGCGTGCTGCCCGATTCCGGCGGCGACATGGGCTGGACGATCGGCGACCACGGCTTCGAAATGACGCTGTCGCAGCGCATCGCCCCGATGATCGCGGAACACTTGCGGCCGTGGCTGACGGCGTGGCTGGCGAAGAGCGGGCTGACCCCGGACGGCGTCAAGCACTGGGCGATTCACCCCGGCGGCCCGCGCATCCTGTCGGGCGTCCAGGAGACGTTGAACCTGACCGCGGAGCAGATGGCCCCGTCCCGCGGCGTCCTGGCCGACTACGGCAACATGTCGTCGCCGACCGTCCTGTTCATCCTCGACCGCCTGCGGCAGCAAGCGGTCGCCGGGCCGACGGTCCTGATCGCCTTCGGCCCCGGCCTGGTCGCCGAGGCCGCACTCATCGAGTGAGTCGAGTGATCCCGTTACTTCAAGTTCGGCGTCGTGCCGAACTGCATCGTCCGCGGCATGGCCGGCTTGAAGCTGTTCACGTACCCGGTCGAGGGGTACGTCCCCGGCAGCGGCAGGCCGTTCGACTGCTTGGTCTGGCGGGTCGTGGTGCGGCCGAGCAGGCTGTTGATCGTGCGGACGAAACCGTTGTCTTCGATCGTCCCGGCGACGGCGCGGCTCAGGTAGCGGCTCGTGCCCGTGAAGATGTTCGTCGCCGTGTCGGCCGGCTTGACGACGAGCAAGTCGGTGTCGAGCGGCTTCGACGTGAAGGTCTGGGCGGACGCGGTCGCGCCCGTGCCGAGCGTCACCCCGACTGCCACGACGATCGCCCCGAGTAAGTGGCGCATCCTGCCCCCTCCAAGTGTGTCCGCGGAACCGCCGGGACGATAGCAAGCGGCCCGGGCGTGTCAAGGAAATACCGCGGCGACACTCGGACGAGACTCGGGGGTGACCGGGAGCTACTCCGGCACGGTGAAATCGACGGTCACGAGGTCGCCCGGCTTCGCCGTCACGGTCCGTGTCTCGGCCTGGTCGCGGCCGCCGGTCTTCCACTTGGCGATGACCTCGTACCGGTACGTCTGGCCGGCTTCCAAATTCGACGACTCGAAGGTCCGCTCGGTGCCGGTCAGCGTCAGCGGCTGGCGCTCGACCCACAGCGCGGCGTCGGGGTTGTGCAGCTTGACGCAGACGCGGATGACGGTCGCCGGGCTGGTGCCGTCGTTGGCCAGGACCGTCACGCTCGACGCGGCCGGGGGGTAAACCCCGACGGTCACCGGGCCGCGCGGCGACGGCGAGTAGCGGCCGGCCCAGCCGAGACCCGCGCCGTACCCGTAGAAGCGGCCGGGGGACGGCTGGTCGAAGAAGAGCCGGGACATGTCGTTCTGGCCGAAGACGCCGGGCACCGGGCCGTAGGTCGGGATGGGCGGGCCGTACAGGGATAGGTTGTTCGTCCAGACGCTGCCGGCCGCGCCGGGGATGCCCCAGAAGCCGGGGAAACTGCCGCCCCAGCCCGGCCCCCACGCCGGCCCGACCAGCGCCCCCCGGCCGACGCCCGGGTTGACGTACGGCCCGTTCGGCAGGCGGTAATACTGCCAGCCGAGGTTGCTCGGCGCGGCCCGGTGGTACTGCGGGGTGGCCTGGGAAGGGGCGCGGTGTTGGGCCGAAGCCGTCCCCGAGACGCCCGCGCTCAGGCCGAGGATCAGCCCGCGGCGCACGAAACCTAATCCGTCCATGATGGTCGTCTCCTGTGGAGAGATCATCGGCCGGCGGCGGGGAGGCGCGGCGAGTCGGAAGCGGCACCGCCCGGAGTTCCGGAGCGTCGGCCGGCACGCTAACCGCGCCAGGTCGCACGAGTGGCACTCAAAGTCGGGGCGGCACGCCCGGCGGCTCGTCCGGGAAGTTCGGCTGGTGCCCGCTCATCGACCCGCTCGGGTGCGCCGAGTCGCCGGTCTTGGTCACTGGCAGGATGATCGGCCGCAACTCGCCGGTGAGCACGTCCAGAACGACGCACGTCTTCGGGTTGGCCCGGAACAGCGCCCCCGGGTTGGCGACGAGGGTGCGGCCGGTGCGGTGCTGCTCCCGGACGTGCGTGTGCCCGTAAAAAACGTAGTCGAAGTAGTCCGCGTGTTCGAGTTGGTAGAGTTGGTGCCGCTCGTGGCTATGCACCCAGGCGAGCCGCTTGCCGCCGAGTTCGATCGCCCCGAAGCTGTCGTGCGAGGTGCCGCCGGCGGCCCGGATGGCGGCGGCCAGCTTCATCTTGTCCTTGTCCCAGTTGCCGAAGACGAAGTGCGTGGGGATGGCGTGGAAGGCGGCGACGGTCTCGACGGACTCGATGTCCCCGCAGTGCAGGATCAGCTCGACCCGCTGCTCGGCGAGCAGGCGCACGGCCTCCGAAATCGCTTCGAGGCGGTCGTGGGTGTCACTGACGATCCCGATCCGCATGAAGACCTCGCGACAAGCCCCGCCTCACGCCTACCCACGATCATAACAACCCGCCGCACTCCGGGGAACGGGCGGGACGAAATCGGGAGTGCCGAAGGCAGAGTGCCGAGTGTCGAATCGCAGCCCGGCTCGCCGGGGTGTTCGCCGTTCGGCACTCGGCACTATGCACTTTGCACTCGCCAAGTAAGATGCTCCTAAGCGACTTTCTCCCGAACCCCCACCGAGCAAACATCATGGCCTTCACCGCCCCGGCGCTTCCTTACGCCTTCGACGCCCTCGAGCCGCACATCGACGCCAAGACGATGGAAGTCCACTCGACCAAGCACCACAAGACTTACGTCGATAACCTCAACAAAGCCCTCGAAGGCCACGCCGACCTCGCGGCCCACGACATCGTCGGCCTGCTGCGCAACGCCAAGACCGCGGTCCCCGAGTCGATCCGCGCGGCGGTCATCAACAACGGCGGCGGGCACCACAACCACACGCTGTTCTTCGAGATCATGGCCGCGAACGCCGGCGGCGAGCCGACCGGGGCCATCGGCGACGCGATCAAGGCGTGCTTCGGCGACTTCGCCAAGATGAAGGACGCCGTCAAGCAGAACGGCCTGACGCAGTTCGGCAGCGGCTGGAGCTGGGTCGTTTACAACCCCACCACGACCAAGCTCGAAGCGGTCAAGCGGCCCAACCAGGACAGCCCGCTGATGGACGGCCTCGTGCCGGTCCTCGGCGTGGACGTGTGGGAGCACGCCTATTACTTGAAGTACCAGAACGTCCGCGCCGGCTACCTCGACGCCTGGTGGAACACGGTCAACTGGAAGGCCGTCGAGCAGAAGTACGCCGAGGCCAAGGCGGGCAAGTAGTCTCGATTCGGGTATCGGGTGTGGGGTGTCGGGTATGGTCAGACCGAAACCACCATGCTAGTTCTGCGACACCCCACACCCGATACCCGACACCCGATCGAGGTCTCCCACCATCGAGCGACAGGCGAGCGACAGGAACACCGTGCGAAAACGGATCGTCGTCCTCGGCTCGACGGGGTCGGTCGGCACGAGCGCTCTCGACGTGGCGGCGGCGCTGCCGGGGCGCGTCGAGGTTGTCGGGCTGGTCGCGCACACGCAGTGGGAATTGCTCGCCCGGCAGTGCCAGGCGTTTCACCCGGCGACGGCGGTCGTCACGGACGCCGACGCCTTCGCCCGGGCCGACCGCACGGCCTTCCCCCGGGGCACGCGGCTCGTGTACGGGCCGGACGCGGTCGTCGCACTGGTGCAGGCGGCGGGCGTGGACATGGTCCTCGCGGCCATCGTCGGCGTCGCCGGACTGGCGGGCACACTGGCGGCGCTCGAAGCCGGTAAGGACGTGGCACTCGCCAACAAGGAAGCCCTCGTCGTCGGCGGGGCGTGCGTCGTCGAACTCGCGGCCCGCACCGGCAGTCGCATTCTCCCCGTCGATAGCGAACACTCCGCGATCTACCAGGCGCTCACCGGGCACGCCGCGAAGGACGTGGCCCGGGTGGTGCTCACGGCCAGCGGCGGGCCGTTCCGGGGCCGCGCGGTGAGTCAGTTGGCGAACGTCACGCCGGCGGAGGCGCTCAAGCACCCGACGTGGAGCATGGGGCCGAAGATCAGCATCGACTCGGCCACGCTGATGAACAAGGCGCTCGAAGTCATCGAGGCCCGCTGGCTGTTCGGGCTGGAGCCGGACCAGATCGAGGTGGTCGTCCATCCCGAGAGCGTGGTCCACTCGATGGTCGAGTTCGTCGACGGCAGCGTGATCGCCCAGCTTTCGCCGCCGGACATGCGGCTGCCGATCCAG
>JAYTSV010000199.1:0-3721 GCA_043745465.1 Fimbriiglobus sp. | reverse complement strand
GAGAAGTTGAAGTCGGCCCGGGTCTGGGGGTCGGCCGCGTTCGACGGCCAGACCGTCGGCCGCGACCACGTCCTGGCCGACGGCGATGTCGTCGAACTGTCGATGTAGCCGGCGGAATCTTGACACTTCGTGGGCGGAACTTGGTCTAATGTCCCTTCATCCCCCGGAGGGTTCCGCCGTGCCGAGCGACGCCGCCACGACCGACTCGGTGCCCGACCCCGACGCCACCGCACCGCCCGACCCGCAGGCCACCACCGACCAGGCGGGCCGGGCCGACGCGCTCGGCACGGTCATCGCCGGCAAGTACAAGCTCACCGAGCCGCTCGGCGAGGGCGGCATGGGGACGGTCTACCTGGCCCGGCAGTCGGAGCCGGTGCGGCGGTTCGTCGCGGTCAAGCTCATCAAGACCGGGCTAGACTCGAAGGCCGTCCTGGCCCGGTTCGAGGCCGAGCGGCAGGCGCTGGCGATGATGGACCACCCCAACATCGCCAGGGTGCTCGACGCCGGGGCGACCGCCGACGGCCGGCCGTACTTCGTCATGGAGCTGGTCCCCGGCACGCCGATCACGACCTACTGCGACGCCCACCGGCTGACGACTCGGCAGCGGCTCGAACTGTTCGTGCCGGTCTGCAAGGCGATCCAGCACGCCCACCAGAAAGGCGTCATTCACCGGGACATCAAGCCGTCGAACGTGCTGGTCACCACCATCGACGACCGGCCGGTGCCCAAGGTCATCGACTTCGGCATCGCCAAGGCGACCGGCCAGCCGCTGACCGACTCGACGCTGGAGACGAACGTCGGGGCGCTGGTCGGCACGCCGGAGTACATGTCCCCGGAGCAGGCGAGCCTCGACCGCGTCGATATCGACACCCGGTCGGACGTGTACGCGCTCGGCGTGCTGCTCTACGAACTTCTCACTGGCTCGACGCCGGTGGACCGCAAATCGCTGGGCCAGGCGGCGATCCTGGAGGTGCTGCGCATCGTCCGCGAGGTCGAGCCGCCGCGGCCGAGTGACCGGCTGAGTGCGGCCGACGGCCTGCCGTCGATCGCGGCCAACCGCACCGCCGAGCCGAAAAGCCTGTGCCGGCTCATGCGCGGCGAACTCGACTGGGTCGCGCTGAAAGCCCTCGAAAAGGACCGCGCCCGCCGTTACGACACCGTCAACGCCCTGGCCCGTGACATCGAGCGTTACCTGGCCGACGAGGTCGTCGAGGCCCGGCCGCCGACCGCCGGGTATCGGCTGCTGAAGCTCGTCCGCCGCAACAAGGGCCGGGCGGCGGCGGCGGCGCTGGTGCTAGCGGCGCTGGTCGCCGGCCTGGGGGGGACGACGTGGGGGCTGATACGGGCGAAGGCGGAGGCGACGCGGGCCACGACCGCCGAAGAGCACGCCGTCGAGCAAGCGAAGTTCGCCGAGAAGGAGCGGGACAATGCTCTGGTGGCGAACGACCGGGCACGGACGGCTCTCGGGTCGTTCACGGACGAACTCATGCAGAACCTCTTGGTGTCAAAGGCCAGCCTTACGGAGCCGGAAAAAGCGGTCTTGAAGAACGCCCTCAAACAATGGGAGGTGTTCGCCTCGGCCGAGGGCGACACCTTGGACGCACGCGAGGCGCGCGGGGGGGCGCTAAATCGCGTGGCGTTTGTCCAAGCCAAGTTGGGTCTGACTGCCGAAGCCGTCAAGAATTACCGCGCCGCGATTGCGGTGCGGGAACAGTTAGTGGCGGAGGCACCCGGCACTCCCCTGTACCGTTTGCACCTTGCGAGCAGCCACAACAACTTGGGCCTCCTGCTCGTAGGGAGCGGCGACCGGGCGGGGGCGGAGCAAGCGCACCGGGCGGGGCTGTCGCTCGATGAGAAGCTGATGGCGGACTATCCTGGCGTTCCCAAGTACCGTTTAAACTTGGCGAGCAGCCACAACAACTTAGGCCTCCTGCTCGTAAGCAACGGCGACCGGGAGGGGGCGGAGCGGGGTTACCGGGCAGCGATAGTGCTCCTGGAGCAACTCGTAGCGGAGGCCCCGGGCACTCTTGAGTACGGCTCAATACTGGCGGCAAGCCACAACAACTTGGGCAGCCTGCTCTCAGACGGCGGCGACCGGGCGGGGGCCGAGCGGGCGTTCCGGGCAGCGATAGTGCTCCATGAGCGACTCGTGGCGGAGGCCCCCGGCACTCCCCAGTACCGCGACTACCTTGCCAATCATTACAACAACTTGGGCTACCTGCTGAACGACGGCGGCGACCGGGCGGGGGCGGAGCAAGAGCACCGGGCGGCACTGGCGCTCCGAGAGAAGTTGGCCGCCGACGCCCCCGGCGTTCCCGTGTACCGCTCAAGCCTGGCGAGTAGCCAGCAGAGTCTGGGACTTCTGCTCTCCGACTGTGGTGACCGGGCGGGGGCGGAGCGAGCGTACCGGGCGGCACTGGCGCTCCAAGAGAAGTTGGCCGTCGACGCCCCCGGCGTTCCCGAGTACCGCAGCAACCTCGCCGCCAGCTACAACAACCTGGGCAACCTGCTCTCCACCGGCGTCGACCGAGCGGGGGCCGAGAAGGCCTACCTGGCGGCATTGGCATTATGGGAGCGGCTGGCCGCCGACGCCCCCGGCGTGCCGGAGTATCGCAGCAAACTCGGCACCAGCCACACGAACCTGGGCAGCCTGCTCGCCGACCGCGGCGATCGTGCGGGTGCCGAGAATGCGCACCGGGCCGCAACGGGTCTCTGTGAGAAGCTTGTGGCCGACGCCCCCGGCGTGCCGGACTATCAGGTCAACCTAGGCGGCAGCTACTGCAACTTCGGGAACATGTTCGGTAACGGCCCGTCCACAGCGGATAGTCTCGAATGGTACGGCAGGGCCGTCCGGACGCTCACCCCCGTCTATGTCAAAAGCCCTGAGTTGGTGACGGCCCGCCACTTCCTCCGCAACAGCTATATGGGTAGGGCGCGAGCCCATCACGCCTTGGACCACTGGGACGGAGCGATCGCCGACTGGGATCAAGCCATCGAGATGAGTCCGCCCGAGGAACGATCCGTCATGCGCGCGTCCCGTGCCGACGATTACCTCAAGGTCGGCCGGTTCGCCGAAGCAGTCGCCGAGGCGGCCGAACTGACGAAGTCAGACATTTGGACCGCTAGCGCTCGCTACGACTTCGCCTGCATTTACTCGGTGGCCAGTGACAAGATCGACGGGAAGCGGGAGGAGTACGCCGGCCGAGCCGTCGAACTCCTCCGACAAGCGGTTGCGAAGGGGTACTCGAATGTCGCTCACATGAGCAAAGACACCGATCTCGATCCGCTCCGCGAGCGGGCCGACTTCCGGTTGCTTGTCGCCGACTTGGCAAAGAAGTTCCCGCCGCCGGCGGAACTCGCCCCGCCGCCGCGGCCGGCGAAGTGACGGGCGGCTTGCTACAATGCCCGGATGAACCCGCCGCACGTCAACCCGCCGCCGAACTCGCCGACATTTCTGGTGCGGCACGGCGTCATGCGCTTCCTCGGGGAGTTCGCGGCCCCGGCCGACTTCTACCTCAAGCGCGGCGAACTCGTCGTCCTCAAGACCGAGCGCGGCGTCGAGACCGGCGAAGTCTTGTGCCCGGCCACCCCGCAGGCGGTCGCGGCGTTGCCCGAGCCGACGCGCGGGCACGTCCTGCGGCCCGTCGGGCCGGACGACCGCAAGCGGCTCGCCGACCTCGTCGGCATCCAGAAGCGCGAGTTCGCCAAGGCCGAGGAGCTG
>JAYTSV010000198.1:0-3747 GCA_043745465.1 Fimbriiglobus sp. | reverse complement strand
ACCTCGGGCCGTGAACCGGTCGGCGGGGGAAGTGTCCATGCTAACGAGGCGGGCACCGCGCGGCGAGAAATCGCCGGAATGCGTCTTGCGGCAAGCCCATAATCGCGTTTAATACTGCTACAAGCCCCGATAGCTCAATTGGCAGAGCAGCTGACTCTTAATCAGCGGGTTGTAGGTTCAAGTCCTACTCGGGGCACTCCTCTCAATTCTCTTCAAACACTCTCGATCGCCCTCAAACCCTACATTTCCAGGGCTTTCGGCGGTGTCGCCCGAGCCGCAGTCCTCCCCGTCAGTCATCAGCCCTCCCCGACCGCTATCGGCGACGGGGGCATGTTTTTGGCCATGCGTGGCCTCACCGGAGGCCATGTCCGGGCCACTATAAACGGTCGGCTCCGCGGACTTCGAGAGTACCGACGGCATCTTGGCGGCCGTCTGGCCTAGGTGACTCAGGCTCAACCGCCCGTAGGTCCGCATCGTGAGCTTGGGGTCCGAGTGACGCATCAGGGTCATGACCTCCCGGAGCGTCGCGCCACCCTGCTCGGCCAGGAGACCCGCCGAGTGCCGCAGACTGTAGAAGCTCACGGTCAAGGTCTTGCCGTCCCGCCCAGACTTCTCGAAGGGAATGCCGGCGGCCGAGAGGTCGGTGCGGATCAGGTCCGCGGCCTTCTCGTACCACCCCCCCCGGCCAGACGGCCGCCGCCCGGTCCCGACCGCCCAGGTAAGCCCCCAAGGCTGCGGCCAGGTCCGGGGGCAACGCCTGTTCGGCCGGCTTCCCGTTCTTGGTGCGGTCCCCGCCGAGGCGCACGTGCGGCACTGCGGCGTCGAGCAGGAAGTCCGAGGGCGTCAGCGTCGATAACTCACCCGGGCGAAGTGCGGTTGTCACGGCGACCGCGTAGAGCACCGCCCGGTCCGGCCCGGTGAGGCCGCGTGCGGTGTCACCACTTTGACGCGCCGCGGCGATCAGGCTCCGGATCTCGTCCACCGTGAGTGGGGCGAATTCCTTCCGGCGGTCGCTCTCTGGGTTGCCCAGTTCCAAGTCGGTGAACGGGTTGGCCGCGAGCCGACGGTCTTTCACGAGCCACCCCGCGAACGCCTTGACGGCCGTCACGTGGCGGCCGATGGTCCGCTGGCTCAACCCCGCGCCGCGGAGTTGCAGGAGGGCGAGAGCGGTTGCGCGAGGGAAGCGGCGTGCCTTGCCGTTCCCCAGTGCGCCGAGGCGGTGCCGCTTCACGAGAGGCGTCACGGCGCTCGGCATGACCCCGAGCAGGCTCGCCAACTCGGCCTTGGTGTAGTGCGCCTTCTCGGCATCGAGTGCGCTGGCGGGCGAGCCCTGACGGAGTCGGGCCAGGAAGCCAGTGACCGCGCTGGCCCGGAGGTCCGCCGCGGTCAGAAAGAGGCACCCGTCGAAGACTCGGCGGGCGAGCTCTACCATTTGCCGGACGTGCTTCTCGCCGGCCTGGCGTGACCTCAGGGCGGCTTCCCAGTCCGCGAGGTGTTCGCCCAGGGGGCGGAGCTTGTGGCCCTCGAACGGGTCGCCCAGCCCCGCCCGCTTCCGCTCGACGGCGTCGAGCAGTCGCCGAACCATCGCCTCCGCGGTCGCCTTGTTCGCCGAGAGCGGCACCTTGCGGACGACGCCGTCGGCGTCCCGCACCTTGGCGTAGTACTTCTTGAGCTGCCGGCGCTCGCCGGTCGCCTGGTCGCGGTAGTACGGCCGGAAGAGCTTGGGCATGGTAGCGGTCCTGACTTCTTAAAAGGTCGTCGGATTATACCCGAAGCGGGCCTGTGACGGACTGTCCGTCGGGGTTACTTCGCCGAGAAATACGCCCGGCAGGCGTCGCGGGCCGAGGGGCGGACGCGGTCCCACTTGGGGTCGCCCTCCGCGCACAACAGCGTGACCGCCGCCGGGACCGGCCGGGCCGGGTCGAGGCAACCGTCCGTCCCGGTCCCGCGGGGCCGGCCGCCGGCGTCGATGCCGAACCAGCGGCGGCCGGTCAGGGCGGCCCGGATGCCGCTCTGCAGCAGGCCGACGGCGTCCTCCAGGTCGGCGGGAGGGTCGGCGTCGAAGGCGAGTTCGTGCCCCTCGACGCGCGGGCCGTAGGCCCGCAAGTCGTCGAGCAGGTCGGCGGCCGTGCGGGTCGCCTGGCGGGTCGCGGTGGGTGTCATGCGTCCTCCGGGTGTCGTGCGTCGATCGGGCGGTCGTCGTTGCGGTACCTTCGCTTCCCGCGCGGGCGGGGCGTGGGAACCCCTCCGGCATCTCCGGCATCTCCGGCATCCCCGGCGGCGTCCGCCTGCGTAGGACGGGTCTGAACCGCCTCGGCGTCTCCGGCACCCCCGGCGGTCGGCCTCGCGCCAGCCCGCAGCACCACCCACCGGCTCGTCTTGGTGCGGTCGGCCCCGCCCTTGTCGAGCATCCGCCCCCCGAAGTTGCGGCGGGCGAAGTGCTGGAACCGCCCGGCGAGCGAGCGGCTGTCGAGCCTGCCGCACAGCGCCTCGACCGCCTCCCGCAGGTCCCGGCCGAGGTCGTCGGCGTGCGGCGGCCGGGCGCGGTCGATCAACTCCCCGGCGGTCAGGCCGCGGCCGCCGGGGTCGAGGGCCTCCATGACCCCGATGACGGCGACGACGGCGGCCGCGTCCCGGTCGGCGGCGGTCAGCAGGGCCTCGCGGGCGTCGCCGGGGTCGGGCAGCCCCGCGAAGACGACCGCCTCGCGCACCACGCCCGACCAGCCCTCGAACGACCCCCAGGCCGGCAGCCCGTGCCGCGGCCGGCCCGCCGCGAGGTAGCCGCGCAGCAGCGTCAGCGCCGCACTCAGCAGCGGGCCGCGCGACGCCCGGACGTGGGCGCGCAGGTCGGGGTGGCGGAAGCCGGTCCGCAGCTCGGGCCGCTCCTCGGCCGACTCCATGCGGATCGGGCAGGTCCGCCGCGACGTGTCGGCCTGCATCTGGACGTTGTTGCCGGTCGCGTACCAGACCACGTTCAGGGGGCCGTCGTAGGTGCGGTTGCCGCCGAGCACCCGGTCCTTCCAGCTCGTGGCCGTCAGCGCCGCGTCGAGCACGTCGTTGCCGACCGGCCCGGCCAGGTTGTCCAGGAGCACCATCCGCTCCCCCTCGACCGCCAGCGACGTGATCCGCTTGCGCAGCTCGACCCGGTCGAGGGTGTAGCTCATCACCGGGAACCGCCGGCCGGTGAGCGTCAGGGCGATGACGTCGGTCAGGAGGCCCGCGCCCGCGCCGCGCACGTTCTTGTCGATGAGGAACAGGGGGGCCGGGCCGTCGAAGGCGAACCAGGCGAGCGGGGTGAGCAGCCCGGCGACCCAGGTGGCCCGCTGGGCCGGGGCCTCGAAGGGGAAGTCGGCGACCGCGTCGCCGAGGGCCGCGACCGCCCGCCGGATGTCGTCCGGGGTCGGCCGGTCCGGCACGTCGATCGCGAGGCCGCGGGGCAGCCGGACCAGCAGCCCAGTGGCCGGGTCGTAGCCGCTCGCGGCGAGAACGCCCCCGTCGGCGCGGACGACGGGGTACGGCAGGACCGCCTCCAGGCGGCGTAGCCCCGGCCAGGTGCCGCGGTCCAGGACGGCATCGACGCACCACGCCGGCGGGTGCGCCGGCCCGGCCTCCCCGTCGCGATCGACCTTTTGCCAGCTCGCGCGGGCGGTGTATAGTGGACCCCGGAAACCGGACCGCGGGTAGAACTCCCTTGTTGGGGGTTTGGATCGCGGTCGTTTAAGGGGCGTGTGAATGAGCAAAAGTCCT
>JAYTSV010000197.1:0-14351 GCA_043745465.1 Fimbriiglobus sp. | reverse complement strand
GGTGGAAGCGAAGGGATCGATCATTCGTGACGCCGTCAGGGCATACCTCAACCAACCCCACATTCGCCTCCCACGAGTGCTTACTGCGTAACCCCTAGAGTGACTGGATAAGCTGATTTTTGAATACCGCTCGCCGAGAGGTGACGCCGATGAACACGTCCTACCGCATATCGCTCTTCCGAGTCGTCGGCATTGTCTTCGGCGTAGCTCTCCTCGCCGCCGCCGTGCTCAAGCTCGTTTACCCTGGTGGCCTGGTCGCGTCCCCCGTGACGGACGCCTTGCCGGCGTGGGCACAGGGGCTGGTGCCGTTGTTCGAAGTGGGACTCGGCGGCTGGCTCGTGAGCGGGCTGGCGCGGTTCGGCGCGTGGGCGGTCGCCGTCCCGACGGCGGCCTTGTTCGCCCTGCACAGTCTGGCCCTCGCCGCCGACTCGCAGCCGTCGTGCGGCTGCCTCGGCGAACTCAAAGTGCCGCCGGCCGTCACCCTCGGGTTCGATCTCGTCGTCCTGGCCTTGCTCCTCCGCTCCCGGCCGCGTTGGGCCGGCTGGCCGGTCGGCCCGGCGGTCCGGGCGGTGGCCGTCGCGACTCTCCTGCTCCTCGGGTCGGTGGTCGCGGTCTCGGCCCAATACGGGTCGCTGACGGCCGCGCTGGCCGCGGCGTGGGGCGAGCCGGTCGCCCTGACGCCCGACCGCCTCACCCTCGGACTCGTCCCCGCCGGCGGCACGGTCGAGCGGTCGCTGCGGGTCACGAACCTGGCCGCCGACCCGGTGCAGGTCGTCCTCGCCGAGTCGAATTGCAGTTGTGTCGCCGTGAGTGGACTGCCCGCGACCGTCGCCCCCGGCGACTGGGCCGACCTGCCGGTGACGGTGACCGTTTCGACGACCCCGGGGCACTTCCAACGGAAGGCCCGGTTGCGGACGTCGGCCGGCGACTTGAACTACGCCATCACCGCGTCGGTGACGGCCGGACCCCGGCACCCGGGCACCCCGCCCGGCCCGGACGCGAAGGAGGTGCGACCGTGACGAAGCAAACTTGGGCCGAGCGACTGACGCCGTTCACCGGCGGGGCGTCCATCGCGGTGCTGATCGTGGCGCTGGTCGTCCAACCCACGTGGGGCCAGAATGGGACAGTCAACACCTGCACGCAGTGCCTGGCTTACTACGAGTACGCCTGCGCGAATCCTCCGAACGCTCCGAAAGGCGTGGTGAAGTGCGGCCCGATCCCGACCAGCGGCGGACAGCAAGCGATGTACATGTGGCGCATGTGCGTGGACAATTGCAAGTCGGCGAACTGCGCTGGACCTGGAAAACCCTGTCCCGGCAAGGATATTCCCGACACACTAAGGGATTGTGGATCTCCTGCGTGTAATATGTTCGATGGCATACCGGGCGTTTCGCTTTGTGACTCGAGTTGTTGGAGCCGCCCATGCACAACTTTGCTGATCATCGGAACTAGCTGTCTTGATGTGCCTCAATTGTGTAAAATTACCGATCCAACACCAAAATGCTGGTCGTGTACGTGCACGAACAACTAATCGCAACCGTTAAGGCTCATGCCAGCTTGCGAATGCCCCGCTAAATAATAAAAATACGGTGTACTAATGACTTACTGCTACAAAGTTTTCATGAAGATTATGGTGATATCTGCGACAGCCGGATTAATTCCGGCTACCTCCCTCGCCGACGAGCACCCGTTCATGCGGGAGTATGGCAGGGAGGAGCCGGCGTTACTGAAGCAGTACTTCACTAACGTGCGGTCAAAGGTGTCCATCGTAGGTTACGGCGACGAAAAACGTCAGGGCGTCTTGACGCACCGCATTAAGTTCACAACAGTTAGTGACGGTAAATCGTGCCGCGCAAACTCCGACGCGCACCGACTGTCCGACGGTGTGAAGGACACTGGTGGCGTCATGTGGTACGGGTTCGAGGCTTACGATTTCGAAAGACGGTCCACGCATAACTACAAGCTGACTGATCATAAATCGTCCGCCGATACCGACGCCGACCAGTACATCGACGGGTTCGCTGTGCACAGCTACATTTTCGCGCCGTTCTCGCTAGATGCAGGACTCCCGTTTTCAAAATTTGTTCGTGTGATGACTAGGCAAAAAGATATGAGGGGTTACCACTTCGCGATTGAGTCGGTGGAGCGTGTGCGGCGCGGCGACTACGACGCGGTACGAGTAGTCACGTCCAAGGGCGATCCGGCGATTCGCACAACTACGTACTTGGACGCCGGCAACCACTTCGCGTTCCGCGAGTACGAGTCTGACGGCGTTATGGAAATGCCCAGCCGCGCAAAACTGCCCATCAAGCAAGCGGGGGAACTCAGTTACGCCCCCGGCCCCGACGGCTATCCGATTCCTAGAATATTTAAGGAGTGGTACGTCCACCCGGACAGCCGCAAGGCACCGAAGGTGGAGGTTACCTGGGAGGAGTTCGCCCGGTACACCCCGGCCGCGGACGACTTCGACCTGGAGAAGCAGTTCGGCATCAAACGACTGCCGCCGCCGGCGGGCCTGTCGGAGGCGATGCTGAGGGGTTCCGGCCGGTCGTGGCGCTGGCTTTACGCCGTCGCCGCCGTACTCGCGCTCGTCACCGGGGGACTCGTCGTGGTCGCCCGCCGGCGACGCTCCGCCCCGGCTACTTGATGAACGACCAGTGCTTGTAGAAGATCGCGCGGAGGGGGGAGATGGTCAGGCGGATCGCCGTCAGGACGCCGCTGAACAGCCACGGGACCAGCGACGGCCGCAGGATGTCCACGAACAGGCAGTACCGGACGCCGTCGGACTCGTTGACCGACTGGTGCTGCAAGGTGTCGTCGAAGATGAACAGCTTGCCGTCGCGCCAGCGGTGCGTCACGTCGCCCACGGTGACGTACACGTCCGGGTTGTCGATGGTGTTGATGTTGTACAGCACCCGCAGGGTCAGTCGGAGCGGGCCGAAGTGCAGGCCGGTCGAGGCCTTTTTGTTGAAGATCGACACGCCGATCGTGCGGACGTACCGGTAGTCGGCGTGGAACTCGGGCACCTCGACGGTGGTCGGCAGGTTCTTGCCGTACCACTTGAAGAAGATCATGCCCCGCTTCTTCTCGCCCATCTTCGATTCGAGCATCCCGATGATGTCGCGGTGGTGGGCGGCGTCGATGAGCGCCTGGATCTCGGCCCGGTGCCCGGCCGGCAGGTCGTCGAGTCGGTAGACCCCGCGGTTCCAGTACGGCAGTGCCAGCAGGTCCGCGAGCAGGTTGAACGGCGACAGCAGCCAGGTGAAGACGCCGTTGCCGGCGAAGTAGCGGTCGAGGGTGGTCAAGTTCCGCCGACTGTTGCGCGAAAAGTCGAGCAGGCCGAAGGCGACGTAGGCGGCCAGCCCCCACGGAACGAAGACGACGGCCAGGACGAGCGGGACGACCCGCTTGAGCGTCTTTTTGACGAGCCGGCCGGGCTTGAAGGCCCGCGGGCTGAGCGTGGGGGGGGCAACGTGCATGGGCGGCGGTCCTCGGCCGGGCGGAAAGTCCCCTACGAGGTTAACCCGCCCGGCACGCCCGTGCAAGCCGACCTCGGCGGTACGCGGTCCGCAGGGCCGTTAGAAGTCGCCGACGACTTCGCCGCCGTCGCGGGAGCCGAGCGCCCGCCAGGTGTCGATGGCGATACTCCGGCTGATCGTCCGCACCGACCCGTCCATGAGCAGGGTGTTGACGACGCCGCCCGAGTGGTAGCTGCGGCTGGTGATCGCCGAGTAGGTCGGCTTGGTCGCCGAAGAGCCTTCGACTTGCGTCAGGACATCGACGTCCACTTCAAGCCCGCCGGTCGTGTACGGCACCTTGTTGTTGGGGGCGACGGCGAACGAAAACCCGGTCTGGTGGCTCGGCGAGTCGGTCCATTCGGTGTGGCCGATTTCGCCGCGGTACGTGCCCGACGACGCGTAAGAGGTCACGTCCGCCGGGGACGCCGGGAAGGCCGGGAAGGCCGCGTTCATCCCCGCCGGGCCGGACGTGTTGCGGACGTAGTGCTGGTACGCCTTCACTTCGCTGAACGCGACGGTGTTGCTCAGGCCGTCGGTGATGCTGGCCGGAGTGGTCCCCGAGTTGCGGCCTTTGACCGCGACCGGCAGTGCGCCGTTCCCGGCCTGGCCCGTGGCCGGGTTCCAGACGAACCAGGTGCCGAAGTTCGCCCCGTAGTTGATCGGGTACGTGATTTTGCCGCCGCCCTGGTCGCGGGGCACGTCGCGGGTCTCGCTCGGGCAGAGGTAAATGGCAATTCGCTGACCGATCACGCCGAGTTGCGACGCCGGGGTGACGGCGAGGTCGATCTGGGAGTACAGGTTCCCCTGCTCGATCAACGGGAGCAGACGGGCCTGGACGGAGTAAACGTCGCCGGCCGTCACCCCGACGGGGTACTCGCCGCCGGGCGGGTACTTTTGCGCGACCGACTCGTAGTTGTGCAGGGCCAGGCCGATCTGCTTGAGGTTGTTCGCGCACTTGATCCGCGCGGCCGCCTCCCGCACCTTTTGCACGGCCGGGAGCAACAGGCCGATCAGGACGGCGATGATGGCGATGACGACGAGCAGTTCGATCAGCGTGAACGCCGACCGCGGTCGGCGGGCCGTTGGGGCGAGCATGGCGGGAACTCCGGGGTGATGTCGGCGGGAAGTCGTCGGGGAGGATGAGAGCGGCAACATGACAAAAAAGTAATCTTGCGCAGGCGGGGCGTCCAGGGAAATCTGGGGAAACTTGCCCGGTCCGGACGGCACGACTCCGAACCGAACGGTTGTGCCAAAAGTGGTGTCGGAAGTGAAAGTCTCGAGAGACCCGACTAAACTGAGAGCGATACCCGTCCCCGAGTCAGCAGACCTCTCGCATGACCCTCTATGACATCGCCGTGACCGCCCTCGACGGCCGGGCGACGACCCTCGGCGAGTACCGCGGCAAGGTGCTGCTGATCGTCAACGTCGCCAGCAAGTGCGGCTTCAGCGGGCAGTACGCCGGGCTGGAGGACTTGCACAAGCGGTACGCCGCGGCGGGCCTGGTGGTCCTCGGCTTCCCGTGCAACCAGTTCGCCGGGCAAGAGCCGGGGGACGCGGCGGCGATCGCCCAGTTCTGCTCGCTGAGCTACGGGGTGAACTTCCCGATGTTCGCCAAGGTCAACGTGAACGGGGCCGACGCCCACCCGCTCTACGAGTACCTCAAAGAGGCCGCGCCGGGCACCCTGGGCACCCGCGCGGTCAAGTGGAACTTCACCAAGTTCCTCGTCAACCGCGGCGGTGACGCCGTCACCCGGTACGGGACGGCGACCCCGCCAAGCCGCCTCGAATCGGCGATCCAGACGTTGCTGAGTGCAGCCGTCGCGGCGTAACCTACTCGGTGATGATTTCGCCGTTGGCCTTCGTGACCATGCCGGCGAGGACGCGGGCGTCGATACCAGCGCGGATGGTCCGCACGGACCCGTCGCCCATGCCGGCGTTCGCCAGGCCGGTGTGGAAGGCGTACAGGCCGAGGTCGTTGCTGCAATTGACCACGCACGTCCGCACCGCCGGCAGCCCGCACGGCTGGGAGCTGCACGGCCCGCCGCCGTCGGCCGGGGAGCCGTAGAGGGCGGCGTTGCCGGTGGTCGCGTCGTTCCAGCCGCCCGCCCCGCCGTAGTACGTTTGCTGGGCCGAGTCCTTGGTACTCGCACGCCAGCGGGCCGGCCGGCCGGCGATCTCGACGATCAGCGTCGTGTTCGACAGGCCGTCGGTCACTTCGGCGATGCGGGCGGTTTTATCGGTGCGAAGGATGCCCGACAGGTCGCCGGTCGGGAAGCCGGGGAGGGTCGCGGCCAGGCTAGGATCGACGCCGCGGAGCGGGCCGTAGTCCCCCGCGGCGGCCTGCCACGTCGGGTACCCGGGCAGCGCGTAGTTGTACGGCGTCGAGTCGCCGGACCCGGGGTTCGACGGGCAGATGAACGTCTTGACCCGGGTGTTCGACACGGCCTGGTTCGCCGCCGGCCCGCCGAAGGCGACGAACGGCTGCTTAGTCATGTCGTACTGGCGGAACAGGTTGTCCTGCTCGATGGCGGTGAGGATGTTCAGCCCCCAGCCGAACGACGCCGTCATCGAGTTGCTGCCGCTACTCGGGAACGCCATGAGGGCGCTTTCCTGGTTGAAGTAGGCCAGGCAGACTTGCTTCAAATTGTTCTGGCAGGTCATCCGCGCGGCCGCCTCGCGGACCTTTTGCACGGCCGGCAACAGCAGCCCGATGAGGATGGCGATGATGGCGATGACGACGAGCAGTTCGATCAGCGTGAACCCGGACTTGCGCGGGCGGGGCATCGGAGGAGTCTCTGTGTCGGAAATCGGGAGTCGGCGACGCCGTTTAGTATACGTCGCCGACCCCCCACGGACTCAGCCGAAGAGTTCGGTGAGGGGCCGGCCTTCGGTCAGGGGCAGGACGCGGCCGAGGCGGTCGGTGACGCTGGTGTTCGGGTCGATGCCCAGCGCCCGGTACATCGTCGCCGTGAGGTCGGCCGGGGACGTGGGGCGGTCGGTCGGGTACGCGCCGATCTTATCGCTGGCCCCGTAAATCGTGCCGCCGCGGACGCCGCCGCCGGCCAGCACCGCCGAGTAGCAGCGCGGCCAGTGCTCGCGGCCGCCGTTGACCGACCGCGGGGCGCGGCCGAACTCGCCGACCCACACGACGAGCGTTTCGTCGAGCAGTCCGCGGTCGCGCAAGTCGTCGAGGAGGGCGGCGAAGGCGGTGTCGGCCGGCGGCATCAGCCGATCCTTGAGCGCGGGGAAGTTGTTGCCGTGGGTGTCCCAGAAGGCCTGGCCGTCGTCCGGCCAGTTGACCGTGACCAGCCGCGTCCCGGCCTCGACGAGGCGGCGGGCGAGCAGCACACTCTGGCCGTGCGGGTGCCGGCCGTACCGGTCGCGGGTCGCCGGGGTTTCCTTCGCCAGGTCGAACGCCGTGGCCACCTTCGGCGCGAGCAGCATGTCGAACGCCCGCGCCCGCAAGTCGCCCGAACTCCCGCCGTCGTGGTCGAGCGCGCGGCAGAGTTCGGCGCGGTCGTGCAACCGGGTCGCCGGCAGTTCCCCGGTCACGCTCAACCCGCGGACGGCGAAGTCCGGGGCGTTCGGGTTGCCGCTGACGAGGAACGGGTCGAAGCCCGAGCCGAGCCAGCCGCCGTTCTGCCCGGGGGCCGTCCCGCCCGGGGCCGCCGGGTGGTAGACGGCCCACGGCAGCGTCACCGCGGCCGGCATCGCGCCCGCCCCGGGGGACAGCTTGCGAAGAACCGCCCCGAGGCACGGGCCGTCACTCCGGCTGGGGCCGTCGGCGTCCGAGTTGACGCGGGCCGCGACCCGCCCCGTCATCAGGTGGTGGACCGGCGACAGGTGCGCCGGGTCGGAGTGCGACATCGACCGGACGACGGTGAACTGCTTGGCCCGCGCCGCCAGTTTCGGGAAGTGCTCGCTGACGCGCAGCCCCGGCACGGCCGTCGGGATCGAGTTGAACGCCCCGCGGACTTCGGCCGGCGCGTCGGGCTTCGGGTCCCAGGTGTCGAGGTGGCTCGGCCCGCCCCACATGAACAGCAAGATGACCGACTTGGCCTTCGCCTTGGGGGCCGCGCCGGCGACCGCCGGGGCCGCGAGCAGTTGGCTCAAGCCCAGCCCGAACGGGGCCAGGGTGCCGACGCGGAGCATGTCGCGGCGGGTCCGCGGGAACGCAGTCATGGGTCAACCTCGACGGGACGGGAACCCACGGCCGGTGTGACGGTCCGGGGGTTGAGCAGGCGGGAGTTCAGCACCGACGTGAGGTATTGTGGCACGAATCGAGGACGAAGGGAACTCGATTCCGCCGAGGGGGTGCAGCGGACTTTAAGTTAGTGTCCCCGGATGCTCGCGGTGTAAAATGTCGTCCCGGCATTCGCCGCCGTGGTGCCGCAAGACTTCGCTCACGTAGCTCCCGAACGTCTTGGCGAACAAGCCGTTCGCCGCCAGGTCCACGGCGTCCAAAGAGTACACCTCCGCCATCCTGCCACCCTGCGAATCGGGCTGAGGTTTGGGCGGCTCCGCCGCAGGCGACTCCGGTTAGCCCGACGCGCTAGCGAGGGTCGATGGGTCGTTGACGATGTCGGGAATCGTCGGCCGAAGGGTCAGCACCGGCCAACCTTGCCCTCGACCGCTCGACCCACGCTAGCGCGTCGGGCTAACCGGAGTCGCCTGCGGCGGAGCCGAAAACCTTGCCGAAGCCCTGGCGCTCGACGGGTTCAACGACACGGTAACTCGATTCCGCCGGCGATCTACGCAAGCAGCGCGCGGCCCTCCAACTCCCCGATGGCATGAAGTTGTCGGAGTACCGCGTCGAAGATGGCAGCCGACAGTTCGCCGGCACTGAACAGGTCAACGGTTCGGAAATGTCGTCGTCGATCGTGTACGGCGGCAGCGGCCTATGACTTCCCCAAGTGCGTCCCGGATCAAACCCGCCAGTGCCAGTGGAGGCCGTCGGGCAACTCGGCCGCGGCGAAATCGAGGTGGACGACTCGGCGGTGGGACGGGGCCGTGGCGGCGCTGGAGGCGTGGAGCAGCAGCGGCCGAAAGGCCAGGATCGAGCCGGCTTCGGCCACGCCCGTTTCGGCGGCGTGGCCGGCGACCCAGGTCTCGACCTGCGGCGGTCGCAGCACGCCGGACTCGTGGGAGCCGGGGAGGAGTCGCAGCGGGCCGTTGTCCGGCCCGCAGGGGTCGAGGTGAACGCGGACGCACAACATTCGGGCCAACACCGCCGGCGGGGCCTGGACGTGGGTGACACCGGCCTTCGACGACCACGGGCCGAAGCCGTCCACGTCGCGCTGATCGCGGACGGCGATCGTCAGGTCTTGGTGCCAGGGCACTTTCCAGTTCGCGTCGGGCTGCTTGTCGAACAACAGGCCGCGCACCGCGAAGCACGCCGGCCCCAAAACGGCTGCGGCCACAGCACGCACGGGGTCGGATTGGGCGAGGCGGGTTACCCCGGGAAGGTCGAGCAGGTTCCGCACGCCCCCGCGCAACGGACCCGGGGCGTCACCGGCCAGCGATGCCACCAACTCGGCGATGACCGACTGAGGCACGACACGTTCGGTCACCGCCCAGCCGCGAATCCGCACCGACTCGGCGAAAGTGTCCGCCCATTCCATCTGGCGACCCTCGGACTCATCGTGACAGGTCAATAGTTCGGGATGACCTGGCCGTCGGCGCGCTGGCTGAGGAGTTCGAGGGTGTACGGGTCAATCGCTTCGTGGAGCGCCTGGACGTGGCCGTCGGCGAAGCAGAACTGCACGACCATCAGGTGCCGGCTGCCGAACTTCCAGCCGGTGTCGCGCAGGTTCGCCGTGAGCGGGTACAGGCGGCCGGCGGCGCGGGTCGAACAGAGGGCGTAGTCGCCGTTGTAGCTCGAGCAGTCCCACCAGCCGTAGCCGTTCTTGTCGGCCGGAACGTGCTTCTCGCCGAGCAGTAGCGTGTTACTCAGGCCGTCGGGGAAGTCGAGCAGGCGGTTGCCGACGCCGGCCTGGAACGCCCCGCGGTTGCCCGGCCCGGTGTCGTTGGGCGCGTCGTTGCCGGCCGGGTCCACGACTACGGCGTAGTCCGCAAGCGCGCCGGGCGTGTGGACCGCCGGCCCCCAGGACGGGTCGCTGGGCACGTCGCCGAAGAGGCTGCCGGTCGCGCTGTCCGACGCGGTGCGGCGGGACGGGCAGAAGTAGTTCCGCACGGGGCTTTGCCGGGCCGTCGCGTTCTGCTGGTAGTAGCTCAGGCCGAGGTTCCACTGGCGGTACAGGTTCTCCTGCTCCATCTGCGGCATCACGAACACCGCCCAGGTCGCGCTGCCGACCCGGGTCCGCGACGGCGGCATCCGGCCGACCGCGGATTCGTAGTTGTGCATCGCCAGGCCGAGTTGCTTCAAGTTGTTCGCGCACGACAGCCGGGACGCCGCCTCGCGGGCCTTCTGCACGGCCGGCAGCAACATGCCGATCAGCGTGGCGATGATGGCAATGACCACGAGCAGTTCGATCAACGTGAAGCCGCGACGGCTCCGGGGCAACGTCGTCATGGGGCCTTCCTCGGCAGTAAGCCGCCGATCATGGTGGACGGGATCGAGAAGCGGATCGGCTCCGCGCCCTGGAAGGCCGTGGGGGGCAGGTCGAGGCGAAGTTCTTCGACGGCGGTCGGCAGGGCGAACCACAAGACGCACTCGGCCGACTTGCCCGGGAAGACGGCCACCTTGGTCGTAGTCAGCGGCGGTTTCGGGGCGAGCACGATGCCGGCGGCAGTGGTCAGCGTCGGGCCGGCGGCCGGCGGGGCGGTCGGCGGCCCGGCCCAGGCGTCGAAGTCGATGGCCCGCGCGACGCCGACGTTCGTCAACTTCAAGCCGACGCGCAGGCCGCGCTCCCCGCGGCGCTCGGCGGACTTCGCCGTCGGTTCGAGCGCCGCGATTTCGACGCCGGTCACGGCGACGCGCACGTCCCCCTGTTCCCAGACGGCCTGGGCGGCGTTCACCCACGCGGCGGCTTTGGGCAGGCTGCCGTCGCGGCCGACGGCGGTCACCGGTTTCGGCCCGGCCTCGGGGTCGGCCAGTGGCACCCAGCCGCTCATGCCCAGCCACGACGGCAGGAACAGCGCGAGCGTCAGCGCGACGGCGTTCAGCCCGACGCCGGCCCAGCCGAGCCAGCGCTGCGCCTCCAAGCCGAACAGCGTCAAGCCGGCGACGACGACACCGACGGCGGCAAGGGGCACCGCGACGAAGCGGCCGTAGGGCACTTGCGTCGCCAACATCGCCAGGCCGAACGCGGCCAGTGTCGCCAGGGCGACGTAAACAGCGCCGTCCGGCTTCGGCGTGGCGTCGTGGTCCAAAGCGACACGGCGGCTCGGCGGCGACTCCGTCGGCATGACGGCAACCGGGGCGGCGTCCGGTTGCGTCGGGGCGGCGTCGGCGGGTCGCGTATCGTCCTCGACGACGACTTCGATTTCGGCGGGGGCGTCGCGCTTCGCCCGCCGCGATTCCGGCTCGAAGAGCTTGTAATCGACGAGCGCCGAAGCGGTCCCCTCGTCCGGGACGAGGAGCGACTCTTGCCGGCACTTCGGGCACTGGGCGAAGGTGCCCCGCTTGCGGTCGGGCACCCGGAACTTCGCCCGGTGGCAGTGCAGGCAGGTGGCGGTGAAGGCCATGACCGGCTCGTTTCGTGGCACGACGGGGAGAACTGTGGCTCATCATACGCCACGGCGTGCGGCCGATGAAGGGATCGCACGGGGGCGGGGCGAGCGGGCGCGGAAACTTTGACGGCGGGAGTTCTCGTCAGGGGGGTCGGAGGCGATTCCGTCAATCGCCAATCGACCGCCGGGCGAACCGGTAAACTGCGGACTCTGTGCCGGATTTGACAATTCTCCTCATAATCTGGTCCCGCTCCTGTCGATGAAATGAGGACGACGACCTTCCGGCTGACGTGGGTGCGCATCGCGGGGAGCGTGTAGACGTGCGAAGGCTGGTACTCGGGTTGCTCCTCCTCGGACTCGCCGGCTGTAGCCGGGGGTACTACCGCAAATCGGCCGACCGCGAGACGTACCCGATCATCGCCGAGCGGGTCGTGTCGCCGGCCTACGCCGTGGGCAAGATCACGGTCGAGGCGGCCCCGCAGTCCCGCATCGCCGACCCGACGAGCCAGGACCGCCCGGCCAAGCCGCCGGACGACGCGGCCGCGGCCGGGTTCATGGCCCACCCGGGCAAGTTCCGCGGGGCGCGAGACTGGGACAAGGACGGCGTCATCGACCGCATCGAACCGGACGGCTGGGAGGCGTGCCTCGGCCTCGAACCGGACGGCACGTTGAAGCTGAACCGGGACAAGGCGACCGAGATCGCGCTGGACAACAGCCGCGAGTACCAGACCCAGCGGGAGAACGTTTACCTCAACGCCCTCGGCCTGACGCTGAACCGGTTCGAGTTCGACGCCCGGTACTTCGGCCGCAGTTCGACCGGGCTGGCTCGCGTCGGGGCGAGCGCCTTGCCGACGGAGAGCAACACCCTCACGACCGCGTCCGACGTGGGGCTGACGCGCAACTTCGCGGCCGGCGGGCAACTGCTCACGGACTTCGCCAACAGCTTCGTCTGGGAGTTCACCGGCCAGTCGCACGCGGTCGCGGGGGTCTTCTCGGCGTCGCTGATCCAGCCGCTGCTGCGCGGCTTCGGCCGCAAGATTCGGCTCGAATCGCTGACCCAGGCCGAGCGGGACGTGCTGTACGCGGTACGGAGTTACGCCCGTTACCGCAAGCTCTTCTGGGCCGGCGTGAACGTCGATGCGGGCGGCTACCTGCAACTCCTGCGGGCCGTCCAGGCGGTCCGCAACGCCAAGGCCAACTTGAAGAGCCAGGAGGAGAACTACGCCCTGTACCTGAAGCTCTTCGCCGGCGGCCGCATCAACGTCGCCAACGTCGATCAGGTGTACCAGGGGCTGCTCGGCGCGCGGCTCGACATCATCTCGTCCGAACTCCAGTTGCAGAACGACCTGGACGCCTTCAAGCTCCGCCTCGGCCTGCCGCCGCGGCTGCCGGTGGAACTCGACGACTCGCCCCTGAAGCCGTTCGTCCTCACCGACCCGGGGGTCGAAAAGCTCCGCGAGGAACTCGACGCCTTCGAGCGCCAGCGGAAGTCCGAACTCGACGCCCCGCCGAGCCTCGACGTGCTGCGCACGTCGCTGGCGACCCTGAACGGGTTCGCCGACCGGGCGCTGGTGGCCATCGACGAGATGGAGGCGGACATGAAGCGGTGGAAGGCGGACCTCGACGCGGCGGACGGGCCGGCCGCGGAGCAGGAGCAGCGAACCCGCGCCCGCCAGGCCTACGCCCAGCAGGTCAAGCGGCCGGCCGAGTTGCGGGCGGCCCTGGTCAAACTGCGGGCCGAGTTGGCCCGCCTGCCGGCCCAACTGTCCGAGGCCAACCGCCGCGACAGTTGGCGCGGCGTCATCGCCAGTTCGCGGGACATCGCCGCCGTCCTGGACGTGGTCATCTCGGTCGAAGCCCAGGCGCGGATTTACGTCATCAAGCTGCCCGAAATCGGCTGGACCGAGGCCGACGCGACGGCGTTCGCCAAGGCCAACCGCCTCGACCTGCAGAACGTCCAGTCCCAGGTAACCGACGCCTGGCGGCAGGTGACCGTGACGGCCAACGCGCTCCAGTCCGACCTGACCATCCGGGCCGACGGCGCGCTCGTCGCCGACCCGACCTCGCGGAACCCGTTCAACTTCGCCAACGACTACAGCCGGCTCAGCCTCGGGGTGGCGTTCGACGGCCCGCTCAACCGCCAGGCCGAGCGGAACGCCTACCGCCGCAGCCAGATCAACTACCAGCGGTCGCGGCGGGCGTTCATGGAACTCTCGGACGGCGTCGAACTCGACGTCCGCGGCGGCCTGCGGGCGCTCACCCTGCAGCGGTTCAGCTTCGAGATCGCCCGCCAGCAACTCCTCGTCGCGGTGCGGCAACTGACGATCGAGCGGCGCAACCTGACGGCCCCCGTCCAGCAGGGCCAGCGCGGCTTCGACGACGCGGCCACCCTGCGCATCCTGACGGCCCAGCGCCAGTTGCTCGACGCCCGGAACCAACTGGCGAACAATTTCTTCGGTTACGAGCAGCAGCGGATTCGCTTTCTGATAAACTTGGAGGCTCTCACGATGGACGAACGAGGGCTGCCGACCAATGCTTCCCCAACATCTGCTCCCGCTCGACCCGCCGGTCCCGGCGACCCCGCTCGAGTCGGAACCGCTCTTCTTGACCGCATCCCCGTCGCCGAGCCTCCCCCGCCGTAACGCGCCGCGCGGGGGCCTGCTCCGCCGCCTGGTGACGCTGGCGGTCGTGGCCGGCGTCGGTTACGGTCTTTGGGTGTTCGTCGGCCCGCGCCTGTGGGGCGGCGGCGGCAAGGCGCGGCCGCTCACGGCCGTGGCCGTCCGCGGCGAACTCAAGATCGGCATCACGGACACGGGCGAACTCGAGAGTATCGACGCCGTCCAAGTCATGTGCGAGTTGGAGGGCGGCGGCAAGCTCGTCTCCGTCGTCGAGGAGGGCAAGCACGTCGCCAAGGGGGACGAGGTCGCCCGCATGGACACGGACGCGCTCGCCAAACTCCTCAGCGAGCAGGAAGTCCGCTGGCAGACGGCCGACGGCAAGGTCAAGGCCTGCCGCAGCGACCTGGCCCAGGCGCTGCTCAAAAAGGACGGGGAAATCTCGAAGGTCGAACTCGCGCTCACGCTCGCCAAGATCGACTTCGAGGCCTACACGGACGAGAAGGGCGAGTGCCGCAAGGAGATCGACGACCGCAAGGGCAAGCTCGAACTCGCCAAGAAGCAGCGCAAGGAGGGCGAGGACGAC
>JAYTSV010000196.1:0-3834 GCA_043745465.1 Fimbriiglobus sp. | reverse complement strand
GACCAACGCCGCGGCGTTCCTGCTGCACGAGTTCGAGAGCAAGACGGCGTTCACCCTGCCGGTGTCCCTCGGCAGCGACGACACGCTGACCGTGTACTCCGCGACGTACCCCAGGACCATGCCCCGTAGGCTGGGGTTGCCCATGACCACTTGAGTGAAGAACTCCAGCGATACGTCGAAGTAGCGAGAACGGAACGAGACATGGGCACCGCGGTGTTATAGCTCTCGGGTCAGTTCGGAGACCGAAGTGCCTAGGGCGTTCGCAATCGTACCGATGTTCAAGAGCGACACGTTCCGCTTGCCCCGCTCGATGCCGCTGATGTACGTCCGGTCGAGGCCGCACTTGTCGGCAAAGGCTTCTTGCGACAAGCCGAGTTCGGTTCGTTTCTCCCGAAGCCGTTTGCCGAACCGAACCAAGATTTCGACACTACGAGTCATTTGGGAATGGTAAGTGGCTCAGACGATGCGTCCACGGACGATAAGTCACAATGTTTATCACCTCTCGTCACCATTTCTGCTTCGTCACTCCGCTTCCAACCCCGCGAACAGCGTCGAGCCGACGCGGACGAAGGTCGCGCCGAGTTCGATGCCGGTCTCGAAGTCGTTGCTCATGCCCATCGACAATTCGGGCATCGGCAGCCCTGTGCGGTCCCGAAGCGCGTCGCGCAGCCCGGCCAGTTCGGCGAAGGTCGCGCGGACTTGCTCGGCGTCGCCGGTGTACGCGGCCATCGTCATCAGCCCTTGTAGCGCGACGCCGGGCATCGTCCGGCAGCGGTCGGCGAGAGCGGGCAGGTCTTCGACGGCGATGCCGCCCTTCGCCTCTTCCCGGGAGCAGTTCACTTCGAGCAACAGCGGCACCGGCACGCCGCGCTTCCGGCCGAAGGCGTCGAGGGCTTCGAGCAGGCGCGGGCTGTCGGCGGAGTGCGTCAGGTGCGTCAGCGGGATCGTCTTGTCGAGCTTGTTCCGCTGCAAGTGGCCGATCAGGTGGAAGCGGCCGGCCGGGATCGCGGCCTGCTTTTTGGCGAGTTCCTGCGGCCGGCTCTCGCCGAAGTCGTTGACCCCCAGCCCCGGTAACAACCCCGCGACGCGGACGCTCACCGTCTTCGTCACGGCGATCAAAGTCACACCGGCCGGGTCGCGGCCGACGCGGGTGCAGGCGGCGGCAATGCGTTCGCGCACGGCGTGCAAGCGGCGGGCGAGTTCGGCGCGGAGGTCGTCGTCGGTCATGGGGCCTCGGTTCGCGGCGTCAGCCGGGCGGCCAGTCGAAGGGCCGGCCGCCGAGCAGGTGCAGGTGCAAGTGAGGAACCGTCTGCCCGCCGGCGTCGTCACAGTTGACCACCACGCGGTAGCCGGCGGTCAGGCCCAGTTCCTTCGCCAACTTGACCGCGACGAGGTGCAAGTGGCCGATCAGGCCGGCGTCTTCGGGCTTGAGGTCGGCGTGCGTGCGGATGACCCGCTTGGGGATGATGAGGACGTGGACCGGGGCGTGCGGGTGGGCATCGTGGAAGGCCAGGCACAGGTCGTCCTCGTGGGCGATTCGCGCCGGGATTTCCTTCGCCAAAATCTTGAGGAAGACGTTACTCGCCAGCATGGTACACCTCGCGTCGGGGGAAGATCATCGTAGGCGAGCGGGGGATGACAGTCCGCCGCGCGGGCCTCGCAAATCTGTCGCGGCGTGCTCCACGGCGTCACTGGACTGGCGTTGCCATTCCGGCAGACGCGGCCGTGCCGAAACGGCACGAGGGCGGGGTTTTTCGCCGGGATGGTTTCCGCAACGCCAGCATTGGCAACGGCTTGCGGCGACGGGTGGGGGCGGCATCCGACTTGCTTGCAGCCGTGGGCCACCCGGTCCGATCACGTTGCCGATCCGGCTACTCCAGGAGATACTCGCATGGGAGCCAAACAGCTCGCCTTCGCCGACGACGCCCGCCAGAAGTTGCTCGCAGGGGCCAGCAAGCTCGCCCAAGCCGTCCGCGCCACCCTCGGGCCTCGCGGCCGCAACGCGATTCTCGACAAGGGCTGGGGCAGCCCGACCATCACCAAGGACGGCGTCACCGTCGCCGAGGACATCGAGCTGAGCGACCCGTTCGAGAACATGGGCGCGCAACTCGTCAAGGAAGCCGCTTCCAAGACCAACGACGTGGCCGGCGACGGCACCACGACCGCGACCGTCCTCGCCGAGTTCATCTTCCGCGAAGGCCTCAAGTCCGTCGCCGCCGGGGCCGACCCGATGGCCGTCGTCCGCGGCATTCAACAGGGCGTTGACTCGGTCGTCGCGGAGCTGGCCAAGCTCGCCGACAAGATCGACCCCAAGGACTCGAAGGCGATCGCCGAAGTCGCCAGCATCGCCGCCAACAACAACAAGGAAATCGGCGCGCACCTGGCCGACGCCATGAAGCGCGTCGGGGCGACCAACGGCGTCATCACGATCGAAGAGGGCAAAACGGCCGACACCGAAGTCGTCGTCGTGCAAGGGATGCAGTTCGACCGCGGCTACCTCAGCCCCCACTTCGTCAACAACCCCGAGTCCGTCACCTGCGAGTTCGAGAACCCTTACGTCCTCATCTTCGAGGACAAAATCTCGAACGTCAAAGACCTCGTGCCGCTGCTCGAAAAGATCAGCTCGCAGAAGGTCCCGCTCGTCATCATCGCCGAGGACATTGAGGGCGAGGCCCTGGCCACGCTCGTGCTGAACAAGCTCAAGGGCGTGCTGCAAGTCGTCGGCGTCAAGGCCCCCGGGTACGGCGACCGCCGCAAGGCGATGCTCGAAGACCTGGCCATCCTGACCGGCGGCAAGGCCATCTTCAAGGACCTCGGTATTCAACTGCCGCAGGTCAAGGTCGAAGACCTCGGCCGGTGCAAGAAGATCAAGATCGACAGCGAGAACACGACCGTCACGCAAGGCAGCGGCAAGCAGTCGGCCATCGACGGCCGGTGCGAAGTGATCCGCAAGGAGATCGCCAAGACGGACAGCGAGTACGACCGCGAGAAGCTGCAAGAGCGGCTGGCCAAGCTGGCCGGCGGCGTCGCACAGATCAAGGTCGGCGGGGCGACCGAGACCGAGATGAAGGAGCGCAAGGCCCTGTACGAGGACGCCCTGAGCGCGACCCGCGCGGCCCTGGCCGAGGGGATCGTCCCCGGCGGCGGCGTGGCCCTGTTGCACGCCCGCAAGGTGCTCGACAAGGGCAAGCTGCAAGGCGACGAGGCGCACGGCCTCAAGGTCCTCTTCCGCGCCCTCGAAATGCCCTGCCGCATGATCGCCGAGAACGCCGGCAAGGACGGCACGGTCATCATCTCGAACATCGGCAAGCAGAAGGACAAGAACTACGGCTACAACGCGGACACCGACGTGATGGAAGACCTCCGCAAGTCGGGCGTCGTCGATCCCGTTAAGGTGACCCGCGCCGCGCTCCAGAACGGCGCGAGCGTCGCCTGCCTGCTGCTAACTAGCGAAGGCGTCATCGCGGACATCCCGCAGCCCAAGGGGGCCGGCGGCGACCACCACGATCACGACCACGGTGGCGGCGGCATGGGTGGGATGGGCGGCATGGGTGGCATGGGCGGGATGATGTAAGTCTTGATGTCCTTGGTCCCTTGTTGATTGTTATTGGGCTTCCGGCCCGTAGCATCGCAGGGGCCAAGGACTTTATCGTCGATCAGCACCGATACTCAATCTGCCCCACCGGGCGTAGCACCGATAACACACAACCATTAACAAGTAACGAGTCGTAACATGGCCAAGAAGACCGAAGCCGCCGCGGCCGCCCTGACGCTGAAGCCGCTCGACGACCGGATCGTCGTCCACCCGACCGACGCCGAGGAGAAGACCTCGGG
>JAYTSV010000195.1:0-3837 GCA_043745465.1 Fimbriiglobus sp. | reverse complement strand
CCGACGCCGGCGAGTTGCATCGGGCACCGGTGGCAGAATCGAGCGGATGTGCTCGGAGGCTCGCGCGCCCACTTCCCCTGGCGTGCGGGAGATTTCGTCGCCCCCTTTTCGCGGGCCGGCCGGTCCCGGGCCGTGCCCTCCAACCATTGCAGGTTCCCCGCCGAAAGCCCTTGAAGGACTCAAGAAAACGGGCTTGAGCCGTTCCCTGGCGAGATGCCGAGAAGCGCGGCCGGGGCGAGTGGGCAACGTGCGCGAGCGGCACCGGCCGGGGAACCGACGCCCCGGACGTTCGGCCCCGAACGGCGGCCGCAAGGCGCGTCGATTTCTTGACCGGGTCGCCGCGCGGCCGACGATATGATGCGTAGAATGCAACGCCCCGGGTGGACAGGTGAACCCCGCCTAACCCCACCTTGTGTGGCCCCGCCGGCCGGCCGACCGGTCCGCCCGACACGACCCATAGCTTCGGCTTTGGCGAACCCTTGCCAACGGCCTGGAGAAGACGGACAATGCGAGACTCGACCCCGCAACGATGGCCCGCCCGGCGATTCCGCTTCGCCGCCCGCCCCGATTGCGGTCCGCCCCGCACCCCGAAAGCCCTGCTCAAGCGTATGGCCATGACGCTCCCCCACACGCCCGGCGACCGCGCCGACGGCCCCCTGGCACCGCCCGAACTCCGCGCCGAAGTCCCCGGCCCGGACGGCGTCCGGCACGGCCTCGTCGCCTACTACCGCGACCTCATCGCCCGCGGCGAACTCGACACCCCCGACCGCTTCGCCCGCGCTGAGGAACGCCTGTTCGACACGATCCGGTAACCCGCCGGAATTGCGTCGAGTCCTCGGGTGAGCAGTGTACTTGGAGACCTCTCGCGAGGGGCCGATGGCGTTCAGCGAGTTCACTCTCGATTCGGCAGTTCGGTCGCTGGGCGTCAGCGTCGCGGAGGCCGACTTGTTCCCGGGCCTCACGCCGGTCGTCGTACCGGCCTGGCTGCCCGACTGGCTCGCCCGCGGGACGCGGCTGGCCCTCATCAGCGAAAAGGCCCGTAGCGAATTCATCGTCGTGCCGATTCTGCTGGCCGCCAAGGAACTTTCCGGCGGCCGGCTGGCCATCTTCTCGGGTCAGCGGTTGGACGTCGATTCCGCCCGCGGCTTGACCGGCGAGTGCGACTTCCTGCTCGCCCTCGGGCCGTCCGTCCCGCCACTGCGGGCACCCATCGCGGCCGTCGTCGAAGCCAAGAAGAACGATGTAGAAGGCGGGTTGGGCCAGTGCGTCGCGCAGATGGTCGCCGCCCGCGAGTTCAACGCCGCGACGCGCGACCCCGCCCCAATCTACGGCTGCGTCACCACCGGCGAAGCGTGGCAGTTCCTACGGCTCACCGGGGACGCGGTCGAACTCGACCGCCGCCGCATCTACCTCGACAACGTCGCGGGCATTTTGGGAGCCATCGCCGCGGTGGTTAGCGCGGCCGACGGCGGCTCCGCCGCACACGAGCGGCGGACGTGAGTCCGCTGTTCCAGCCTGAAGCAGGGAGTTACACCTCGCGGGAAGTTTCGGCGCTCGCACGGGGAAATCGTTTCCATGCCGGGTTGGAACACCGGACTCACGTCCGCCGCTCGCCTCCTCACGCCGCCCGGAGGGCGAAGTCGCTGCGGTCGAGGCGGAAGTGGGGGCTGTAGTACGGGTCGCCTTTTTTGAGGAACTCGCCCCACTTGACGTGGAACAGGTCGATCTCGCGCTTGAAGCGCCTTTCCTTCTCGTCCGTGTCCTCCGGGCCGCGGGTCTTCGATTCGAGGTGGTACAACTCGGCGTCCGGGGTCCAGACGACGCGGTAGCCCTTCTTGAGGATTTGCAGGCACAGATCGACGTCGTTGAAAGCCAACACGAAGCCCTCGTCGAAGCCGCCGATTTCGCGGAAGACCTTGGCCGGGGTGAGCAGGCACGCCCCGGTCACGGCGGCGACGTTCTGGGCGTGCGTCAGCCGCTGCATGTGCCCGGCGGCCGCGCGCGGGAAGTTCAGGTGCGCGTGCCCCGCGACGCCGCCCATGCCGACGACGATGCCGGCGTGCTGAATCGTGTCGTCGGCGTAGTAGAGCTTCGCCCCGACCGCGCCGACGCCCGGTTGCGCCGCCGCCTTGACCAGCGATTCCAGCCAGTCGGGGCTGATCGACTCGATGTCGTTGTTGAGGAACAACAGGTAGTCACCCTTGGCCTGGTGCGCGGCGAAGTTGTTGACGGCCGCGTAGTTGAACGGCTTCGACCACTCGATCACCCGGACGTGAGGTTGCTTTTCCAGGTCGCGGTAGAAGGCGAAGGTCTCCGGGCGGGTGCTGCCGTTCTCGACGACGATCACTTCAAAGTTCGCGTAGCTGCCCTTGCCCAGCGAGTCCAGGCAGCGCTTCAACATCTCCGGGTAGTCTTTGTTCGGCACGATCACGCTGACGAGCGGTTGCGTCCGCAGGTGGTAGACGACCTGGTACACCCCCAGGGTCGGGCCGTCGTGGACCGACGCATCGACGCCGAGGCGGGCCAGGTGTTCGGCCAGGGCGCGCTTGCCGTTGTCGAAGGCGTAGCTCTTGCTCGCCTTGTTCGACGCGGTCGATTGCGCGTGCATCCGCCAGTGGTAGAGCACCTGCGGGACGTGGACAATCCGCGCCGCCTGTTCGCTGGCGCGCAACACCACGTCGTAGTCCTGTGCGCCGTCGAAGCCGGGGCGGACGTTGCCGATGGCCGTGAGCAGCGTGCGCTTCAGGGTCGTCAGGTGGCAGACGTAGTTGCGGCTGCGCAGGGTTTCCGGCGACCAGTCGGGCTTGAAGAACGGCTCGCAGCGGTCGCCGGCCGTGTCGAGCTTGTCCTCGTCGGAGTAGAGGAAGTCGGCCGCCGGGTCGTCGTTAATCGCCTTAGCCACGGTGAACAGTGCGAACGGCGCGAGGGTGTCGTCGTGGTCGGCGAAGGTCACGTAATCGCCGGTCGCCAACGCGATTGCGGCGTTCGTGTTGCCGGCGATCCCGCGGTTCTCGCCGAGGTGCGCGACCTTGACGCGCGGCTCCTTCGCCGCCCAGCGGTCGAGCACGGCCTTCACGCCCACCGACGCGCCGGCGTTGGCCAGACAGAGTTCCCAGTACGGGTACGTCTGCGCCGCCACCGACGCGATTAATGCTTCGAGGAAGGCTTCCGGCGGGTCGTAGACGGGGACGACGACGCTGAAGCTGACGGCGCGGGGCAGTTTCGTCTCGCGCTGCCGGGCGAGGCCGGCGGCGTTCGGCTCGTGCCGGGCGATCCACCGCTTGTACTCGCCGACGGGGGTCGCCTCGGTCAGGTGCCGCTCCTCGGCCGGCGGCCCGTTGCGGGCGCGGCGGCGGTCGAACGCCCACGTCACCGACTTCAGCGCCGTCCGCACGACGCCCTTGACCATCGCCCGGCGGCGGGTGTGGATCGGGAAGCCGCGGTTGAAGAGCTTCTGCGCGCCGTTGACGAGCCGGTACGCCTTCGACGCCTTGACGTTGGCGAGTTCGGCCTGCTTCTGCTCGAGCAGTTCGGTGCGCCGCATCAGCGCCGCTTCGAGTTGCTCGATGCGCCGGCGGGCCGTGTCGAGGTCGGGGTCGGGCATGGGCGTGGCGTCCGGGCGGGGGGGAAAGCGAGTGTTGTAGTCCGACGACGGAGCCAACACCAAAGGCCTATTCACCGCAGAGGGCACAAGAGGGCGCGGAGAAAGGCATCAAGAGAGCTAAAACCCAGACGACTTCCCGCAAAGACGCCAAGAGGCGAAGGGAAGACCTAAACTCATGCTTCGGTTTTCTCATGTGCTCTCTGCGCCCTCTGCGGTGGATCGTTTTACTGCTG
>JAYTSV010000194.1:0-14496 GCA_043745465.1 Fimbriiglobus sp. | reverse complement strand
TCGGCGTCCACGGGGAAGATGCCGCAGGTCGCGCCGTACTCGGGGGCCATGTTGGCGATCGTCGCGCGGTCGGCCAGCGACAGGTCGGCCAGGCCGTCGCCGAAGAACTCGACGAACTTGCCGACGACCCCCTTCTTGCGCAAGATTTGCGTGACGGTCAGCACCAGGTCGGTCGCCGTCGTGCCCTCCTTCAGCCGGCCGAACATCTTGAAGCCGACGACCTGCGGGATGAGCATCGTCACCGGCTGGCCGAGCATCGCCGCCTCGGCCTCAATGCCGCCGACGCCCCAGCCCAAAACACCGAGGCCGTTGACCATCGTCGTGTGCGAGTCGGTGCCGACGAGGGTGTCCGGGTAGGCGACGCCCTTGCCGTCCACGAACGTCACACGGGCCAGGAATTCGAGGTTCACCTGGTGGACGATCCCCGTCTCGGGCGGCACGACCTTGAAGTTGCGGAAGGCACTCTGGCCCCAGCGCAGGAAGACGTACCGCTCCTGGTTGCGCTCGTATTCGAGCTTCGTGTTGTGCTCGAACGCCCCCGGCGTGCCGGACTCGTCCACCTGCACCGAGTGGTCGATGACGAGTTCGCACGGCACGAGCGGGTTGATGCGGGCGGGGTCGCCGCCGAGGCGCTGGATGCCGTCGCGCATGGCGGCCAGATCGACGACGCACGGCACGCCGGTGAAGTCTTGCAGCAGCACGCGCGCGGGGGTGAAGGCGATCTCGGTGTCCGGCTCGGCCTTGGCGTTCCACTTCGCCAGGCTCTCGATGTCCTTGGGGAACACCGACAGGCCGTTCTCGTTGCGGAGCAGGTTTTCGAGCAAGATTTTGAGGCTGAACGGCAGGTGCTTGGCCTGGGGGAATTGCGCTTCGAGGGCGGGCAGGCTGTGGTACGTGAACGTCGTGCCGTGGGCGGTGAGGGTCGCTTCGGTGCCGAAACTGTTGGCGGACATGGGTCGTGCCTGCGGGGTGGGGTCGAATGCCGGTGTCCGGCTATTATCGCCCGCCGCCCGCCAAACGGCCACCACCGACGACTCAGCGGGTCGCGTCGTTCGCCGACGTGCCGATGATCTGGCTCACGCTGTTGTGGTCGAACCAGTACGGCACCCCGCCGGGGCCGATGAACACGACACTCCCCTCGCGGTAGATCATCGCCTGGGCGTGATCGACCTCGAAGCGCTGGCCCGTGATGAGTTCGACCGTGAAGATGCGAAACGGCCGGAGCGCCCACAACGTCGTGATCAGGTGGTCGAAGTTCTGCTGGGTCATCGGCTCACCGAGCGGACGTGTCTGCTCCATCAGCTCATTCTAGCGGTCGCCATTCACTTCCGTCAATTGCCTTTCGGCGTCGCCGGGCGCGGCGTCGGCATCGGCGTCGTCTGGCCTTCGAGGCGGGCGATCTTCTCGCGGCAGTCTTGCACCGCCTTGAGCAGTTCTTTCGTGGTCTCGTCGAACACCTTGTACTGGCGGTCGCGCGACTCCTTGCGCTCGTGGTCGTAGGCCTGGTTGCGGTCGAGTTCGGTGCGCACCCGCGTGACCTCGTCGCGGGTCAACTTCACGTCGGTGGCGACGGCGGTGAGCTTGTCCTTGAGGGAGTCGAGCGCGGCCACGTCCTTCTTGAGCGTGTCCGTGATGCCCGCCGTCTCCTTCTTGACGGCGTCGGCGGCCAGCGTGCTTTCTTTGCGGAAGGCGTCGAAGTCGGCGACGACTTTGGCCACCCGCTCCTTCATCGCCTCCTGGTCGCCGCGCTGCGCCGTAACCGCCGTCGTCGAACCGATGGTCTGCGCCTGCATCGTCTTGATGCCGTCCCAGACGGTCGTCAGGCGGGAGTTGAACTCGTCCTTGCGGACCAGGTCGGCGCGGGCCTCGTTGGCCCGGGCGACCTCCCCGCGGAGGTCGTTGTTGACCCGGTGCAACTCGGACCGCAACTCGGACACGCTGGTCGTCAGGTTGTTGTAAACCGTGACCGCCGCCAGCGCGAAGATGCTCAGGATGGTGCCGCCGAAAACCCGCCAGAAGAGGGTGAACCGGTCCTCGTCGGCCCGCCCGTCCGGCCCGGCGTGCGTGGCCAGCCGCATCGCCTGGAACTCGCTCGGCATCGCGTCCGGGGGGCTACTGCTGCCGGCCTGGTCGTCCTGTTCGATCCGCTTCATCGCCACGGTGTCGCTCCCCGGAATCCGTCCCGCCCGCGCCGCCGACGTTCCATGCCGGCGTCCCCTCACACCCTACGGACGGCAGAATACCCACGACTTGCGCCCGCCGACAACCCGGACTTGGGCGGAGTGCAAAGTGCAGAATGCAAAGTGCAGAATGGAATCCCGAGTCACTGAGGGGTGCGGATTGGTTACACTGGCTGCGATTCTGCACTTTGCACTCCGCACTCCTCACGACGCACTCCCGAGGCTTGCCATGGCCACGATCCCGGACTGGCTGACGTGCTCGGACGAGGTCGCCGCGGCCCTCACGGCCCGCCGGCCGGTCGTCGCACTCGAATCGACGCTCATTTGCCACGGCCTGCCCTGGCCGGCCAACCTCGAAACGGCGCGCAAGGCCGAGGCGACGGTCCGCGACGCCGGGGCCGTCCCCGCGACGATCGCCGTCCTCGCCGGCCGGCCGACGGTCGGCTTGAGTCCCGACGAGTTGGAGGCGCTGGCCAGGGCGACCGGCGTCATAAAAGCGAGCCGGCGCGACTTGAGCATCGCCGTCGCCCTGCACCGCACCGCCGCGACGACCGTCTCGGCGACGATGGCCCTCGCCTACGCCGTCGGCATCCGCGTCTTCGCCACGGGCGGGATCGGCGGGGCGCACCCGCGGATCGACGCCGGGATGCCGCTCGACATCTCGGCCGACATTACCGAACTGTCGCGCACGTCCGTACTGGTCGTGTGCGCCGGGGCGAAGAGCATCCTGGACGTGCCGCAAACGCTGGAGCTACTGGAAACCTTCGGCGTGCCAGTCCTCGGCTACCGCACCGACGAGTTCCCCGCCTTCTACGTCGGCGGGGGCGGCGGGCCGGTGTCGTGCCGGGTCGAGAGTGCCCGCGAGGCCGCCGACATCTTCGCCGTACACCTGCGCCTGGGCGGCCGGGGGGCGCTGCTGGCCCAGCGGCTCGACGAGGACGTGGCCGTGCCGTCGGAAGTGTTCAACACCGCGATGAAGCAGGCCCAGGCCGAAGCCCGCGTGCAGGGCGTCGCCGGGCCGAAGTTGACGCCGTACATGCTGTCCCGGCTCGCCGAGTTGACCGTCGGCCAGACACTCATGGCGAACCAGGCCCTGATCGTCGCCAACGCCCGCCTCGCCGCCGAGACGGCCGTGCATTTGACGACCTGAGAGCGGCGAAGACTTCGGAGGCTCCGCCGCAGGCGACGGCGAGCGGCCCACGTGAGTGGGCTGTTCCAGCCCGGAACGGGGGTCGCGTCCTGGGGCGAAGTCTCCGGACCGTCGCCCGGGGATGTCACCCGCATTCGTGGTTGCAACAGCCCACTCACGTGGGCCGCTCGCCGTCGCCTGCGGCGGAGCCACCGAGGGAGTTACGCCCGGCGGAAGCGGCGAACCCCGGCGAGCAGGCCCATGCCCAAGAACCCGGCGAGCAACGTCGGCGGCAGTGGGGTGGCCACGGAAGGCGTGCCGCCGGAAATGCTCACGTCGTCCAGACCGTGGAAGCTGGGATCCTGACGGAACCCGAAGGTGACTCCGGCCGTAGTCGAAGTGGCAACAAATGTGCGAGTGATGCTCGTGTAAGGTGTTGTGGGACCGTTCACAACGCTGAAAAGCGTCACCCCGTCAACGACCAAGGAGAAATCGTTTGACCCGGACCCGTTGTACTGCAAGAAGAATGTCAAATTGTAGGAGTTCCCGGCAGTTAAGCCGGTCACGTTTTGCGACAAAAACCCGTCACTACCGACCGGTCCTAGTGTGGCACCGAAGACACCAGTGTGGGCATACGGTGCAGTGACGCTTGTTGATCCGAGATTACCAGCTCGCGTCCAACCGGTAAAATCTCCGGTTTCAAAGCCACCATTGTCGATGACTTGAAATCCTGCCATGGCCCCCGACATCGTGAAGCACGATGCCGCAGCCACAACGATTAACCGAATCATGTCGCTACGCATGTCACACACTCCTGGATAATGACCCCTTGTCGGTTCCCGGCGTTGACACTCGCGGCCGGAGTGGGCGCACCGACGACGCCGGGCGAGCAGGCCAGGCGACTTGGGTGGACGAACCATTCGCCACTCAGTCTGCCAGTTGTCGGTAATATCGTCAAGGGTAATTTGAGGATTGGGCGGACTTTTCACACAAACAGTTTGGCCTCCGTTGCTCGTCGGGTCGGTCGCTACAATGGCGGTTTCCGTCACCCTCGATAGGACGCGCCCCCGATGGCCAATGTGATTACGCCGCGTGCGAAGGACTCCCCGCAGTGGTACCTCGACATCGTCAAGGAGGCGGGCCTGGCCGACAACTCGGACGTGCGGGGGTGCATGGTCATCAAGCCGACGGGGTACGCCATCTGGGAGAAGATGCAGCGCGGCCTCGACCGCATGTTCAAGGACACCGGGCACGTCAACGCCTACTTCCCGCTCTTCATCCCCATGTCGTACCTGGCCAAGGAAGAGGAGATGGCCGAGGGCTTCGCCAAGGAGTGCGCGGTCGTCACGCACTACCGGTTGAAGGCCGAAAAGGGCCAGCCGCTGAAGGTCGATCCGACGGCCGAGTTGGAGGAGCCGCTGATCGTCCGGCCGACCTCCGAGACGATCATCTGGCGGACCTACAAGGACTGGATTCAGAGCTACCGCGACCTGCCGATCCTCGTCAACCAATGGGCCAACGTCGTTCGCTGGGAAATGCGGACGCGGTTGTTCCTGCGCACGACCGAGTTCCTCTGGCAGGAGGGCCACACCGCCCACGCCAACCAGCAGGAGGCCGAGGAGGAGACGCTGCGCATGGTCAACGTCTACAAGGCGTTCGCCGAGGAGTTCATGGCGATGCCGGTGATGGTCGGGCCGAAGTCCGAGGGGCAGAAGTTCCCCGGCGCGATCTACACGCTGTGCATTGAAGCGATGATGCAAGACGGCAAAGCCTTGCAGGCCGGCACGTCGCACTTCCTGGGGCAGAACTTCGCCAAGGCGTTCGACTGCTCGTTCCAGAACGAGAAGGGCCAGCGCGAGTTCGCCTGGGCGACCAGTTGGGGGGCTTCGACGCGGCTGATCGGCGGGCTGATCATGACGCACTCGGACGACAACGGCCTCGTCTGCCCGCCGCGTCTGGCCCCGGTCCACGTCGCCATCGTGCCGCTGGGCCGGACCGACGCCGAGCGCGCCCCGGCCATCGCGGCCGCGGAGAAACTGGCCGCCGAACTGCGGGGCTTGCCGCGCGACGACTTCTTCAGCTACGAGCCGATCACGGTCAAGATCGACACGATGTTCGACAAGCAGCCGGGCTACCGGTACGCCGAGCACGAGCTGCGTGGAGTGCCGGTCCGCGTCGAGATCGGGCCGAAGGACCTCGAAAAGTCGGCGTGCGCGGTGGCCCGGCGGGACGTGCCCGGCAAAGAGGGCAAGCAGTTCGGCATCCCGCTCGACGGCGCGACCGCCTTCATCAACGCCCTGCTCCGCGACATCCAGGCCAGCCTCTTGAAGAAGGCGAAGGCGTACCGCGACGCCGGCTTGAAGACGGCCGACACCTACGCCGACTTTCAGGAGAAGCTCGAACTCGGCGGCTTCGTCGCGGCCCACTGGGACGGCACGCGGGAGACCGAGGACAAAATCCAGGCCGAGACGAAGGCGACCATCCGGTGCATCCCCTTCCCCGAGAACGGCCTCGAAGTCGCCCCCGGCGTCTGCATGGTGACCGGTGCCCCGTCGAAGCAGCGCGTGCTGTTCGCGCGGGCGTACTGAGTTACGCCATCATCGCGCCGGCCATGCGGGCCTGCATGTCGGCCGGGTCCACGTCTTCGACGTGGGTGGCGATCATCCACTGGTGGCCGAACGGGTCGATGACCGTCCCGGCCCGGTCGCCGTAGAAGTGGGTCGTCACGTCCATTTTCACGGTCGCGCCGGCCCCGACGGCCCGCGCGAACGAGGCGTCCACGTCCTCGACGTAGTGCATCATGACGACCGGCGTGCCGCCGAGACTTTGCGGGGCCAGGTTGCCCCACTCGACGTTCTCGTCGGCCAGCATGAACTTCGAGTCGCCCAGTTGCAGTTCGGCGTGGGCGATTTTCCCGTCGGGCATGGCCAGCCGGAACAGTTCGACCGCGCCGAACGCCTTCGCGTAAAAGGCGATGGCCGCCGCCGCGTCGCGCACGGAAAGGTAGGGCGTCAGGGTGCGGTAGCCGTCGGGGATCGGTTGAACGGACATGGGCGAACACTCCGGCGATCGGGTTCAGCGTGTCGCCGGGATCGGAACGGCTCCAACCTCACGGGCGTACACGTGTGAACAGAATGCCAACACGACCCCCCGGTTGTCAACCCCAATCGTCGCCCGACTTCCCGAACACGCTCATCCGGCGTGCGGTTCCGCGTGGTCGCAGTTCGTCGCCCGGCGGGCGCGCTCGCGGCCGATCCAGACGCACAGCACGACGCTACCGACGACCGCGGCGACGTAGGCCGCCATGTGGTAGCTGCCGACCGTCAACGCGGCGACGTGCCGCTCGGGCGGGATCGTCGGTCCGAAGACCGGGTCGAGTTGGACGCCGAGGCCGGTCGCGGTCCGCCAGACGCTCGCCCCGGTCACGGCGACGACCCCGGCCACACCACCCGCTGTGAGCAGCGTTGGGCGAATCAGTTCGCGGGCGGTCAGGGGCGGCCGCAGCCCGACCGTCGCCGCCAGTCCCGCCGCGTATCCCAGGGCAATGCCGCCACCGGCCGCGCCGAGTACGCCCCAGACCAGGCCGACGAGCGTCGGGTCGGTGAGTCCCGGGATCGGGTTGTGCAGGACGGTGAAGTACTCGGGGCAGAGCCGGGCGCTGACCTGGTCCATCAGCACTCCGAACGCGGACATCGCGGCCGCGCCCAACAGCGCGGCGTGGGCGCGGGGACTCGGCCGCCAGCACGCGAAGGCGATGAGGGCGACGACGGCCACGGGCGTCGTGGCGATGCGGTACCACGGGAGCGGGTCCATCGGGCACCTGCGGTTCGGGCGACGGGGGCGGATGGGAATCGAACCCACCTGGGGCGTTGCTCACGCCCCACGCCGGTTTTGAAGACCGGCTAACGCTTTGAGAGAACACTACGAATCTTAGGACTTTATCACGGCACGCCCGACTTCCTTACACCATTCCTTGCACTAGCCCGACCCGCCCGGCTCCTTGCACCAACTCTGTCGGCGCGATTCGCCGTCGGTCGCGCTTCCAGTTCACCCTCACTTCACCGTACCCGCCGCACGCTCTGCAAATGGGGGGGTGGCCGACCTGCCTTTTGCCTTTCGGCGCGGCGCAGCCGACGCCGTGAAATGGACCGTCCGACGTGTGACGTTCGACCGTGCCACGAAAGGGGTGTCCGGTGTCCACTGACAACCTGTTGATCGGTGAGGCCGCGCGGCGGCTCGACTTGACCGAGGCGAAGTTGCGCCGCTTGTGCCGGGAGGGGATCGTCATCGTGCCCCGGGTCGGGGGGATGCTCGCGTTCCCGGCCGACCTGGACGCCGTCCGCGCCGCCGTCGCCCCGCACGTTCACGACCGCCGCCGCACCGCCCGCTCGTAAGCCGCGCCGGGCCGTTCACCGCGACTCACTTCTTCCGTCCCGAAATCACTCCGAGGGTTTGCGAATGTTTGAACTCGAATGGGCCGCGCACATGCAGGGCATCGCGGCCGACGCCGGCACCCGCCGCCCGGGTCGGCCCGCCCGCGCCCGACTACCGGCCCGCGGCGCGCCCGGTGACCGCCGTCGCCGCCCCGGCACCCGCCCCGGCCTTGGGGTCGGAAGCCCACGCCCGCGCGTTCGCCGACTACCTGCGCACCGGCCGCGTCGTCGCCGCGCTGACGACGAACGTCAGCACCGAGGGCGGCTACCTGGCCCCGCCGCAATTCGTCGCCGAGGTGGTGACGACCATGACCGCGGCGAACTGGTTCCGGGCGCTCGCCCGCGTCAACCCGCCGACCACCGCCCCGGTGGTGATCCGCCCGCGCCGGACGGCCGCAAGCTCGCCCTTCGTCTGGGCCGCCGAGTTGGACCCGACGACGCCCGACGCCGTACTCAAGGTGGGCGAGTTCGCGCTCCGGCCTCACTACTTCATGGGTGAGTTCGAGGTGGGCGTCGGCTTGATCGCGAGCGGTCCGCTTGCCGAAGACTTCGTCCGCTTCGAGATCGCCGACAACGCGGCCAAAGTCGAAGAACTCGCCTTCGTGGCCGGCGACGGGGTCAACAAGCCGACCGGCCTGTTCACGCCCAACGAGCAAGCAATCGGGCTTGACCGCGACTACGCCTTTAGCCCCGCCAGCTTCCCCGACTTCTTCAAGGCGAAGATGACGTTGAAGGCCGCTTACCTGCGCTCGCCGTCGCTGCGGTGGGTGATGAACCCGGCCGCGCTCAAGGTCATCGCCTCGTTGGTTTCGACGACGGGCGAACCGCTCTGGGAACCCAGTGAAGACCCGGCCGTCCCGTCGATGCTGGCCGGCACGCCGGTCGAACTCTCGGACGCCGCGCCCGTCGGCTCCGGGGCGCTGGGGGCTTACGTGTCGGGCGACTACTTCGCCGTGGTCGGCGACCTCAAACAGTACGACATCCAGGACAACGGGGAGATCGGTATCAAGCGGTTCGACGACGCCGGGTACAGCCGCCGCGGCAAGGTCGGGTTCGTCGTCCGCCGCAAGGTGGACGGGTGCGCCCGCGTCCCGGAAGCGTTCGTCCGCCTGCGCGTCGCGTAGTGTCCCGCGGACGGCCTGAAAGGCAGGTCGGCCACTCCCCCCGCCGCACACCGCAGCGGGGCTTTGCTTCTCACCTTCACCTATCGAGACCGGCCATGTCCACCGTCAAGACGATTGCCCGCACTGCCCCGAAGTCCTCGCTCGGCGCGCTGCCGAAGCTGACCGATCACGAGCCGTACCGCGTGGCGCTGGAGCGTGCGACGGCGATTGCCGAACACGCCCGGCCGCTCTAAGAGGAACTCGCCCGCATCGACGATTTGCGGGCGCGGGCGGTGGCGTCGGAGAAGAGCGTCAAGGAGGCCCGCCGGGCGGTGGTCGCGCAGGCCATCGCCGGGGGCGAGCCGGGGTCGGAGTGGTCCCCCCCCGCTGAATCTGCGCGGCTCAGAACGCGCGCGGTCGAGGTGGGCGAGAAGCTGCAAGTGTACCAGTTGGCCGGGAGCATCCACGACGCGGACAGCGTCTGGCCGGCCCGCCTCGAAGCGCTGCGACTCGCGCAGGTGGGCCTCGTCCGGGACCACTTCGCGCCGGCCGTCGCGGCGATGCTGGCTCCGCTCGCGGAGTTCGCCCGGGCGCGTGAGGCCGTGGTCCGGATGCTCGACGAGTTGGGCACCGCCGGGTTGGACGGCGGGCCGGTGTCGATGCCGCACTTCCCGTTCTACGCCTTCGGCCCGGGGTGCGACTTCCCGGACGCGGTCCGCCGGTTCGTGCGGGAGGTGGCCGACTCCGGGAGCATCACCGCGGCCGACTCTGCGGCGCTGGCGGGCGGCTGATCGCGGCTGATCCCGGGGAGGGGACGCGGTGTAACAGGTCGAGGCTTTTCCACGCCCGCGCCTGTTCCACCGGGGTTCACGACATGACGGCAGACGGCCAACGAGCGTGCCACGCGACCGACGAACAAAAGGCGGCAATGATCGAGTCCGTGGAGCGCATGATTCGGGCGAAGTGTTTGCAGTTCCTGCGAAGAGAACGCGGACACATGATGGACGATTCGACGTTCGACGACGCCGCGCAGGAGTGCCGGATGGAGTTGTGGAAACTCGCCGGCTCCTTTCGGCCGGACGGCCCGGCGAAGTGGGCGACGTTCGCTCACAATGCGATCTTACTCGCCCTCCGTCGCTTCTAAGGATGCCTTCCACCAATCGACGTTGCGGGGCCAGATCGGCGGGACCGGCTTGGACGTGCAATATGTGGCCGACACGCATCCCGCTGACGAGCCGGACGACGAAGCGGATGCCATCGACCCGGACGAACTGGACACCGTGGAGCGCTCGTTGAACGCGGTCCACCGGGCGATGTTCGCGCCCGTCCTGGGGGTGCTGACGCCGGCCCAACGGCGGCTCGCCGAGATGGTGGTGTTCCGGCGGCTGTCGCTGCCGCAAGTCGCCGACCAACTCGGGCACAAGCTGGACATCGTCGAAAAGAGCTTCCGGGGCGTGCTCACCCGGTTGCGCGCGGCGGGCGTCCTGACCGACGAAATGGCCGCGAAGTTCGGCGTCACGATTCGCGTGCCGACGCCGATGCGGAAGTGGGCGTTCGGGGAGAAGGAGCGGTTCCTCGCGGCCGTGAAGTCCGACCGGCCCGCGGCCGAAATCGCCGAAGAGTTCAACGTCGGCGTGGCCCGCGTCTACGCGGTGCGGCGGACCCTCGTGGCCATCCTGGCGACGCGCGAAACCCGCCGACCCGCCGACCCCTGTCCCGCCTAACCCCGTAGCCGAGTCCCCGCAATGCACCCGCTCCCGCCCGTCCCGAACCGCACGCCCCTGGCACTCCTGCGCGACCGCCTCCCCGACGTGCGGCGCGGCTCCGGGGTACTCGCCGTCGGGGGCGCGGCGCTGACCCACCGGCTGCTCGCGGCCGGCCCGCTGGCGGCGCTCCGCGACGTGGGCGGTCAGTTCGTGCAACAGGTCGGGACCGTCGCCGTGGTGCCGCTGTACGGCTTCGTCACCCAGAAGCCGAACGCCTGGACGAAGTACGGGTACATGACATCGTCCGAGGACTTCGTGCGGGTGAACGAGTTGCTGGCCGCGGACAACGGGGTGTCGGCGATTGTCTGGGATGTCGATTCGCCGGGCGGGTCGGTGTTCGGGATGCCGGAAGCCGCGGACCGGCTGATGTCGCTCCGGGGCAAGAAGAAAATCTACGCCGTGGCCAACCCGGTCATGGCGAGCGCGGCCTACTGGCTCGCGTGCTGCGCGGACAAGGTGTTCGCGTCCCCGTCGTCGCTGACCGGGTCAATCGGCGTCTAAGTCGTCCACGACGATTGCTCGAAGGCGAACGAACTCGCCGGGGTCAAGCCGACGTACATCGCGGCCGGCAAGTACAAGACCGACGGCAACCCGGACGAACCCCCCTCCGACTCCGCCCGCGCGTCACTGCAAGCGGCCGTCGATGGCACCTACGGGGTGTTCGTGACCGCGGTCGCGAAGGCCCGGGGGGCCACGCCGGCGAAGGTGCGCGGCGGGTTCGGCGAAGGGGACGTGCTGCCGGCGGGCCGGGCCGTCGCCGAAGGGCTGGCGGACAAGGTGGCGTCGCTCGCCGACGTGCTGGCGTTCCTCAAGGCGGTCCCGGCCGACAACCCAGCGATGGCCCGCGCCGCGGCCCGCCAGCGGCACGCCGAATCGAAGTAGGCGCGTGTTTGTAGGGTACGAAACAATCAGTCGCCGCACGCCACACGGCTATTTCGCTAACTCTTTACTTCCAACGATTTCGATGTATGATCGTGGCCAACTCAATGCACAGTTCATTTTCGAGGGTTTGGGTTTACCCGTACCCTATCGACAAAGTGATGCCCACCGCCTACTACCTTTCGGCAGGCGGGTTGATTCCAGGACTGATCGAATGCACTTTGTCCGGCATGGGCAGCACGCAGATTAAGGACACCGAACAGGACTCTCCCGGCGGGGCCGAAGAGTATTACGCCGGCCGCGCGCAGCCGATGACGGCCGCGATGACCTTCAGTTACAACAAGTACAAGCTGTCAATTCTTTGGCGGTGTTTGCCGACCCCCATCGACCAGCGGACGCAGCCCGGGTACGGCAACCTGCTGTTCGATTTCGAGCGCGTAGACGGGTTGAAAATGCGCAGTTTCGGCTACATCTCTATCGGTACGTTCGGTAAGGGCGAAGACGAGCGGCAGACCATCGACGTGGCGTTCCAGGGCAGCGGCCGGGCGATCCTCTGCACGCGCTCGGGTGCCATCGGCGTGGCCGGGTCGATTGCCGCGGCGGTCGGGACGAGTGTAATGACGGGCTACGCCTACCCCGGCGTTCCGGCCGTGACGAGCGACTTGGTATCGGTCCCCCCGCCCCCGCCGCCGGGTTCGAGCGACTTGGTTTCCGCGCCTCCTCCCCCTCCTCCTCCGCCGCCCCCGCCGCCCGGTCCGTAACAAGTGCTCACACGCGCCCACCCCCCCCCAGCCGACGAACGGCGGCTGGGACACGTTCACGTACAAGCTCGTTTACCCGACCGGCGAGAGCAACCCGGCGACGGTGTGCATCCTCGTCGGGCCGGTGCCGAAGGTCCGGGTGTTCGAGGACTACGAGTTCAAGGACTGGACTCCCATCGCCGGCATCATCGGGGGCTAGTAACCGCCGGGTGATCGTGGAACGCGAACAGCCGGCCGGGGATTGATTCACGGCCGGCTGTTCGCGTTCGTGGCCGTCTTCGTCACGGGGCGATGGTGTGTTCGCGGTCGAACCAGAGGACGTAAAAGGTGTAGTCGATGTGGAAGCCGAACACTCGCATTCGCTGACTCGCCCGGAAACCGGCTATCGGGATGTCGCGGCTCACGGCCGGCGGGCGGGCCACCCTGAGCGCGTCGTCCGGGTAATTGGTGTACCCCAAGCCCTTCTTGTTCTCGCCCTTGCCGCCCGACTGTTGCACTTGTTGCCAAGTCATCGTCGTGAGCCGGCGGAGCGCGTCCACGACTTGCCGCACCTCGTCTTTATCGCAGGTGCTAAGGCAGAAGTCGCCGCCCGGGTCGGCGTGCCGGAACGAGACCGCCAGCGGCGAATGGACGCGCTTCGGTTCGGGGTGCGGTTGCGGCGGGGGCGTGCCCCCGGACTTGACCCGGCGCTTCACCGGCTACTTCCCCGCCAGTTGCGCGAAGAAGTCGTGCATCACGGCCGGGGCAATCTCGGCGTCGCAAAGGTCGGCCGGCCCGTAGCCCTGGTGCGCGTCAACCCAAGGCTTCTCGTTGTGGGTCATCTCGCGGAGCTTCAAAGCCGCGAACGGCTTGTACTCGTCCCACACTTCGGCGACGAAAGTTCGTTCCTCGTCGGTCATGTCGAGGTCGGGCAACTCGCCGACGAGTTCGACCGGGTTCGCCCCGTGGGCCTTCGACCCCTGGAACACGTTGGGCACGACGGGGCCGTTCGCCCACGCTTCAATGCGGTCGGGGAACATCGGCGTCCCCCGCAACGCCAGCGACCATCCCTGCACGTAGTAGAGCAACTTCTGCAAGCGTAAGTGCGTGAGCGGGTCCGGTTCGTCGCCGCCGTGCTGGGCGAGATGAGTCAAGTAGCGGGCCACGTCGTTTGCAGTCGGCATCGGCGAACACTCGTATTGCCGGGATAGGACATCGTATTCCGCCGCCGCCGCGAACGCAATGGCGCGGCATTCGGTGCCAGGGCTACGCAGAGATTGGGGCTGGGGTGGTGATCATTGCGACGGCCTGGTGGGGGAACGCTGCCAGTCGGCGGGTCGTCGCCGCCAGGCTCGCGTCGTCTTCCCGACGCAACAGGTGGATGGCCGCGTTCCGCAGCGACGCCAGCACCCGCGCCGACTGGCCCCGCCGCACCCGGCACTCGTCCTCGCCGAACGTCACGTCGCGCACGTAATGCAGCCCGCTCTCGATCCCCCAGTGCGCCCGGGTGAAGTCCAGCAGGTCCTCGGCGGTGGCCTCCGACCGCGCCAGGCTCGTCAGCCCGTACGCCACCTCGACGGTCGTCACCCCGCGGGCCGTCCGCTCCCGCGTCAGCCGGAACACCTGCGCGAGCCCCGGCCAGTCGGCCCGGTACTCATTGAGCCAGGTCGAGGTCGCCAGCGTCCGGGCCTCGACCCGCCCGTGGCCCGCCCCCCGCGTCGAGGCCGTCTCGGCGTCCTGGTCCCACTCGGCTTGACGCCGAGGGGGAAAAATCGCCGCCCTCGGCGGTGGCGAAGGCGGCGGCCAGGTCGGCGTGTAAGCCGGGCGGGTTGGCCTTGGCGTACAGGATGGACTCGCCCTGCTTTTCGAGCACTTTGGCGGCGAAGTCGGCGTGCGTGAACGCGGCGTCGGCGGTCACCACCGCGCCCCGCAACGGGGGCAACGCGCCGAGCAAACGCAGGGCCGTCTCGTGCTCGTTGGTGGTCGCCGCGACGGTCATCTGGGCGATCGCGGCGGCGGCCTGGGGGGCGTAGGCGGCGAGCAAGTGGACGCCGGGGACGGTGCCGTCGCGGCTGCCCCGGAGGACCTTGCCGTCGATGGCCACGTGCTCCCAGCCGCCGCCGTGGCGGCCGGCGAGCCACTCGCCGATCGTCGCGTCGAGGCGGTCGAGGTCGCGGAGCAGCTTGGCGAGGGTGTTGGCGCAGGGCATCTTGCCGCTGGTGAAGCCCAGGGCGTGGCCGAGGCGGTGGCCGCGGAGTCGTCCGAA
>JAYTSV010000193.1:0-46487 GCA_043745465.1 Fimbriiglobus sp. | reverse complement strand
GGGTGAGGTCGCTTGGCCCCCGAGGATCGCGCCATGACCGCCACCGAAGCGACGAACAAGTACTTCCACCGGGCCGCCGACCTGCTCAAGCTCGACGAGCACCAGCGGCACTTCTTGATCACGCCGTACCGCGAGATCAAGGTCGAGTGCAGCTTCATCAAGGACGACGGCACGCTCGCCACCTACGTCGGCTTCCGCATCCAGCACGACAACTCGCGCGGGCCGATGAAGGGCGGCATCCGCTACCACCCCCAAGTCGATCTCGACGAGGTCGTCGCGCTCGCCTCGCTGATGACCTGGAAGACGGCCGTCGTCGATTTGCCCTACGGCGGGGCCAAGGGCGGCATCGCCGTGGACCCGAAGGCGCTGACCCCTGGCGAGTTGCAGCGGCTGACGCGGACCTTCGTGCAGAAGATTCACGACGTGATCGGGCCGAACACCGACGTGCCGGCCCCCGACATGGGCACCAACGCCCAGGTCATGGCGTGGATCCTCGACGAGTACGCGAAGTTCCACGGCTACACGACCGGCGTCGTCACCGGCAAGCCGATCGAGTTGGGCGGCTCGCTGGGCCGCGAGTCGGCGACCGGCCGCGGGCTGCTGTACGCCGCGGAGTGCCTGTTCGCGGACGCCGGACGCAAGGTCTCGGACTTCACCTACGCGATCCAGGGCTTCGGCAACGTCGGCTCGTGGGCGGCGAAGTTGATCCACGAGGCCGGCGGCAAGGTCGTCGCCATCTCGGACGTGACCGGGGCGACGCGCAACCCGGCCGGCCTCGACATCCCAGCGCTCGCCGAATACCAGGCGCAAAGCAAGAGCGTGTGCGGGTTCCCCGGCGGCACGCCGTTCCCGGCCGCCGAACTGCTGTTCCAGGCCGTGGACGTACTCGTGCCCGCGGCGCTCGGCGGTGTGCTGACCGAGGCGAACGCCGACCGGGTCCGGGCGAAATACGTGCTCGAAGGGGCCAACCACCCCATCGACTTCGAGGCCGACGCGATCCTGACCGCCAACGGCGTCGTCATGCTCCCGGACATCTACGCCAACGCCGGCGGCGTCACGGTCAGCTACTTCGAGTGGGTGCAGAACGTCCAGGCGTACCGGTGGGACGAGGAGCACGTCAACCGCGAGTTGAAGAAGACGATGGTCAAGGCGTTCGCGGACATCAAGGCGGTCAAGGTCCAGCACGGCTGCGACTGGCGGACGGCAGCGTTCACGCTCGCCGTGGCCCGGGTCGGCAAGGCGGCGATGATGCGGGGGCTGTAATTTCGCCGGCGGCGTGAGTCGGGAGTGTCGGGAATCTGGGTACTGTCCGAAACCCCGGCAAAGGGTAACGATTCGGGTGTATTCGCCCGGCCTGAATCGGCAACGGCCCGAGAACACGCACTATCAGAAGTGTACAGGCTCTCCCGCACGGGACGCGGCCTGGCTCAAGATAGGTGCAGTATGGCGACCCCCAAAACGACCGACGAAGTCCTCGACGTGTTGCGCAAGAGTGGCCTGCTGGAGCCGGCGCGGCTGAACGCCTTCCTCACCGTCCACGCGGCCGGGTTCGACGGCCCGCAGGCGCTGTGCGACCGGCTCCGCGCGGAGGGCCACCTGACGAGCTTCCACGTCGAGCAACTGCTCCGCGGCAAGCACCGCGGCTTCTTCCTCGGCAAGTACAAGATTCTCGACCGCATCGGCCTGGGCGGCATGGGCCAGGTGTTCCTCGCCGAGCACGCGACCATGCGCCGCCGGGTGGCGATCAAAGTGCTCCCGCCCGACCGGACCGACAGTACGTACTCGCGCGAGCGGTTCCTCCGCGAGGCCCGCGCCGCCGGACAACTCGACCACCCGAACATCGTCCGCGCCTTCGACTTCGACGCCGAGGGGGAAGTCATCTTCCTGGTCATGGAGTACGTGGACGGGGTGACCTTCCAGGACCTCGTCGAGCGGACCGGGCCGTTGGAGGCCGAGCGGGCCGCGCACTACCTGTTGCAAGTCGCGCACGGCCTGGCTTACCTGCACACCTTCGGCCTCGTCCACCGGGACATCAAGCCGGCCAACCTGCTCGTGGACCGGCAGGGCGTGGTCAAGATTCTCGACCTCGGGCTGGTCCGGTCGGAAGTGGACGAGGACAACTTGACGCGCGGCGAAGGCGTCCACATCCTGGGCACGGCCGACTACCTGGCCCCCGAGCAGGCCATCGACTGCACCCGCGTGGACGCCCGGGCGGACATCTACAGCCTGGGCGCGACGGCCTACTTCTTGTTCACCGGGCGGCCACCGTTCGAGGCGGAAAAGGTCGCCCAGAAACTGCTCGCCCACCAGATCAAGCCGGTCAAACCGGTCCACGAACTGCGGCCCGACGTGCCGGTCGAACTGTCGGCCCTCGTCACCAAAATGCTCGCCAAGAAGCCGGCCGACCGGTACGCCACGCCCGACGAGTTGATCCAGGCGCTCGAGCCGTTCGTCACCGGGCTGACGGCCGTGCCGACGGAGGACGAAATCCCTGCGACCGCAGGCCGCCTCGGCTCCGCCCCGGGCACCGTGAACCTGGGCGGACCGCGGTCCACGGGCACCGGCGGGTCGTCGCTCAACATGGCCCAGAACGGCAACGGCCCGAGCGGGTCCGCGTTGCGCTACCATTTCGACAGCAAGCTCTCCACGGAGACGGCGCGGGCGCAGGTGCTGCACGCCATCACGCCAGCCCCGGCCGACTCGCCGTTCGTCGCCCCGGCCGCCGAACGGGCCAACCCGTTCCTGCCGCCCGCCCTGTCGGCGTCCGCGACGCACGGCCAGACCACCCCGCCAACGGCGGCCCAGCCGCTCGACCTGGCGGGGTGGTCTGGCCGGCCAGCGGCCGCGAGTTCCGCGCCCCCGGCCCCGGTCCGCCGCCCGCGTGCCCCGGTGGCGCTGGTCCTCGCCTTCGTGGTGATGTTCGCGGCCGGCCTGGTGATCGTGACCAACCTGAGCGCGCGGCCGACGAGTGCCGCTCCGCCGGCCGCGAAGCCCGCCGCCGCGCCGTAACCGGCCCGCGCCCGCCCGGCCGCTCCTATCATGGAAGCGTACCGCGAGCCGCCGGGGTTTCGACGAGCATGACCGAACACGATCTCGACTTCCGCCCCGCCCTCCGCGCCGGCGTTGAGGCCTACGCCACGGACGACCCCGGCCGCGTCGTGCTGATCGACACGTCCCGCGTCGTCCCCGGCGGGGTCGTCATGCCCGAGGCCGACGCCGGCTTGCGAGAACTCTTCACCGGGATGTTCACGCTCGGCGAACTGATCGCCGCCTTCGCCGAGACCCCCGACGGCGTGCCGGAGACGGTCCTGCGCCGGGCCGTCGCCGCCTTCGACCGCGGCTTGCTCCTCGAAAGCGACGCGTTCGTCGAGTACGTCGAGGGCCGCGACCGCCGGCCGTCGTGCGTCGGCGCGTACCCCGGCGACCCGGCCCTCATCCCCGCCGCCCTCGACGGCCTGTTTACGCTCCCGGACGGACCCGGACGGCCCGGCCCGTCGCGCGACGCCGGCCGACTGCGGGCGCTGCTCGTCCCGCACATGGACTACGCCCGCGGCAACGCGACCTACGCCCACGGGTACAAGGAACTCGCCGAGCGGTGCCGGGCCAAGGTGTTCGTGATCGTCGCCACGTCCCACTACTCGGGCCACCGGTTCACGCTCACCCGCAAGGACTTTACGACGCCGCTGGGCACGGTGCCGACCGACCAGGCCGCCCTCGACCGGCTCGTCGCCGACTACGGCCCCGGCCTGTTCGACGACCCGACGGCCCACCTGCCCGAGCACTCGATCGAACTCGAAGTCTTGTGGCTCCAGCACCTGTTCGGCGACCGCGAGTTCACGATCGTGCCGCTGCTCGTCGGCTCCTTCCAGGACGCGACGCGGGACGGCGTTTCCCCGGCGGCGAAGCCCGACATCGCCCGCATGGTCGCCGCGTTGACCAAGCTCGACGAGTGGCTGGGCGACGACGGGTGCTTCGTCATCAGCGGCGACCTGGCGCACATCGGCCCCAAGTTCCGCGACCCCGACCCGGTGTCTCCCGGGCAACTCGCCGCGTGCCGAGTCCAGGACGAGCGGCTGCTGGCGACCTTCGCCACGCCCAACCCCGACGCCTACGCCGCGATCATCCAGGGCGAGCAGAACGCCCGCCGCGTCTGCGGCTTCCCGCCGACCTGGCTGACCCTCACGGCCCTGCGACCGAAGCGCGGCCGGGCCTTGCACTACCAGCAGTACGTCGAGCCGGGCGGGCACGAGAGCGTCAGTTTCGCCGCGGCCGTTTTCGAGGATTGACGATGCCCACCGCCCCCGTCCCGCCCGTGCCGACGAGCGTCGAAGACCTGCGCGACGGCCAGCGCCGCTACGCCGCCGAGGCCAAGCTGGACTCGTTCGTCACGCCCCGGTACCGGCTCGACTCCGCTGATTGGGGCGACCCGGCGCACCCCGTGGTCGTCTTCGTCCACGGCATGGCCGACCAGATGAAGTCGTTCTGCATGGTGCAGGCGCGGCTCGTCGATGCCGGCTTCCGGTGCGTGAGCTACGAACTCGCCGACGGGTACCACGACGGCGCGGCCCTGGGGCACTACGGCCACCCCGAGTTCGTCGCCGACCTGTTCGCGCTGCTCGACCACCTCGACTTGAAGGCCGTTCACCTGCTCGGCGCGTCGTTCGGCTCGACGGTCGCGCTCAAGGCCGCAGCGACGCAGCCGGGCCGCTTCCCCCGCCTCGTGCTGCAAGGTGGCTTCGCCAGGCGGCCGCTAAACAGCATGGAACTGGCACTGGCGACGCTCGGCGGGTGGCTGCCGGGGCGGATGGAGCAGTTGCCGATGAGGCGGAAAATGATGAGCGTCGCCGACGCCCCGCAGTTCGTCGGCACCCCGCCCGAGGCGCTCGACTTCCTGGACGCGATGGGCGGCCGCACCCCGGTCAAGGCGGCGGCCCACCGCGGCATGATCCTCAAAGACCTCGACCTGCGGCCCGAACTGGCGAGCGTGTCGCAACCCGTGTTGATGATCGGCGGCGACCGCGACACGATCGTGCCGCGGTCCTGCGAAGCCGAAGTCGAAGCCGGCGTCGAGGACGTGCGCCGCGTCGAGATCGGCGAGTGCGGCCACTACCCGCAGTACACCTGCCCGGCGACGATGGCCGCCCAAGTCGTGGCGTTTCTAACGCCGCAACCCGCGTAACGATTGTGGCTCCGCCGCAGGCGAATCTTGGCGAGCGGTCCACGTGAGTGGACTGTTCCAGCCTGGAACGGGGAGACGCAACCTGGGCGAAGTTTCCGGCGCTTCACCCGGGGAAATCAACCCCCATTCCGGGCTGGAACAGTCCACTCACGTGGGCCGCTCGCCGGGAGTTCGTCTGCGGCGGGGCCGGGTTAATCCCGGCACTCTTTGTCGCGGTAGCGGCTGTCGTTGTCGCGGCACATGCTGCGGTGGCAACCGGTGGACGCGGCGACGAGGGCCGCGAACAGGACCAGGAGGCCGAGGCGTCGGAAGGTCGTCATGGGCGTGGGCCTCTCAAAGGTGACCGGAGTCCGCAATACCCTACGGTAGGTTTTCGGGCGCGAACTTGCGGGCGATCTTGAAGGAAAGTGCCCGCGCGGCGGGGCACTTCTGGCAAACTGGTGCGGTCGTGCCGGTTCAGTCGTCGCCGCCGCCGGCCGACGGGAGTTCGACGGCCGGGACTTCGGGCAGGCCGATGTGCGCCCGCGCGGCCAGCACCTGGTTCATCAGGTAGAAGCGGGTCTGGATGTGGTCGGCCAGCAACTCCTTCGGGACGACGACCGGCACCGACACACCGACGCGCACCGGCCGGCGGAAGTCGCGCGGCTTGTTCGTCGTCGGCGGGCCGTTGAAGTGCGAGAAGTAGCTGCCCCACGTCCCCTCGATCCAGAGCGCCACCACCGGCGTCGTCGGCCGCGCGGCCAGGACTTGCCAGACGCCGCGGCCGAACCGGCGGATCACCTGCTCCTCGGTGCGGCGGAGGAAGCCCTCGGGGAAAATGACGACCATCTTGCCGTGGTCGAGGGCGTCGATGGCCTCTTGAATCTCGGGGGCCGCCCGCCGCGCGCCGACCTCCGGGACGCGGATGACGTGGAACACCCGCCGCATCAGGAAGCGGATGCCCGGCTTGTCGTACACGTTGGCCGTCATCATCGGGGTGATGGCCCGCGGCAGCACTTCGGCTACGAAGAACGGGTCGAAGAAGGCGGCGTGGTTGGCGATCACGAGCAGCGGGCCGTGCATCGGCAGGGCCTTCAACCCCGGCCCGGCCGCGTCCACCTTGTAGCCGAGTTGCATCATCGGCTCGGCGAACAGTTCGACGAGCGGCCGCGCGAACAGCACGACGGACAGCACGGTCAACAGGCCCGTGACGACGGGCAACAACCGGGCGATGTTGGCCCGCGCCTCGTCGGACCGCTCGCCCAGGGACTCGAACCCCCAGACCGCGACGGCCACGGCGACGAAGGCCGAGACCCCGGCCAGGTTGTACCCGAGCCGGCCGTGCGAGACGCGGTCCCGGTAGCGCAGGACCGACCCGAGGACGAAGCCTTCCGCGAACGCGAAGACCACGAGGACCCACACCGTCCAGCCGTCCAGTACCACGGCGAGGGTGGCCGTCAGCCAGCCGAAGAAGCCGGCGACCGGCACCCAGCCGAGGACGCGGAAGCGGTGGTGGTAAAGGCGGGGCGCGACCAGGCCGAAGAACCACCCGCCGAACACGGCCGGGGCCAGCGGCAGCCCGGTCAACCCCGCGCCCCAGACGAACGCCGCGAGCGTCAGCCCGAGGACCAGGCCCGAGGCGGGGAGCATCAGGTCGGCGTAGCGGTGGGTCCGGTCGGGCCGCTGGGGCACGGCGGGGACGGCGTCGTACTTCTTCATGGCGACGTTATAGAACCGCGGCGCTTAACCCGCCCCGTCGGCTTGCTTGTTCTGCGTCCGGCGAACGGTCGAGTACGCGGCGACCGTCGCCGGAAAGCCGATCGTGCCGGCGGCCAGGGCCAGGATTTGGTCGATCTCCGCCGCCGTGACGCCGCTCGCCAGGCCCTTGCGGACGGCCGAACTGATCGCCCCGTCCCGCCCGGTGCCGACGGCGATGGCTAGTTTCACGAGCCGTTGTGCCTTGGCGTCGAGCGGTCCCTGTTCGCCGGCCCGTTGGACGAGTTGCCACGCCTCGGCGACGGCCGGGAACTCGCGGGAGAACTCGGCGAACGTGTCCGGCGGCTTCGGCAGCGACATTGCAACGCCTCCAGGGAACAACAGACCGGGACCGATGAAACCGTTGTCATTTTTACCCGCCGTTCGCGGGCGAATCGGTAAGAACTGCCGAAATTGTGCCATTTCCGACCCGGCATGCGGGGTGCTTACCGTTCCGTCGCCTCGCCCGGCGGGTCCGGGAACAGAGAACTTGCCCCGTCGGGCGGGGCACCCCCTTTTGAGAAATTGCGGATCGGCGATTGCGGATTGTTTCTTCCCTTCGGCGTCCGCACTGGACGCAACCACTGCCCCGCCGCTTAGCATCAGTGGACTGTCGTCACGCAATTCGGCGGGACTCGTTCATGGTGCAGCAACAACTCGTCGCCTCGCTCTTTGCACTCGCGTTGGTCACGCTCGGGGCGGCCGTCGTCGGGCTGTACGCCGGGCCGAGCGAGTCGTACCGCGGCTTCTGGTTCATGACCGGCATCTGGGGCGTCATCGACGGGGCCGTCGCCTGGTCGTCGTTCGTCCAGGAGCCGATGCCACTGGACGAACTGCGCGGCATCCTAGCGATCAACCTCGGCCTGCAGGCGGTCTACCTGCCTCTGGGTCTCGTCATGGCGACCCGGTCGAAGCCGGCGTTAAAGGGCCTCGGCTGCGGCATCCTGGTGCAGGCCGTCGCCCTGGGCGTCATCGACGCGATCTTCTTCGTTAAATGCGGCGGCCTGTCAGCGTAGCCGTTTTGTTAGCCCGACGCACCACCGGCGGCTCACTTCGCCGACTCGGCGATGAGCGCATTCACTCGCTTGGCGAAGGCGGCGGGGTCGGCGATGCGGGAGCCTTCGGCGATCACGGCTTGCTCGTACATCAGCCGGGCGTAGACCGGCAGGCGGGCGTCGTCCGGGGCCTTGGCGTGCAATTCTTTAAGGGCCACGACGGCGGGATTGTCCGGGTTCAGTTCGAGGACGCGGTGCCCGCCCTCGGCCTCGCTGCCCTGGCCGGCCCGCTTCAGGATGCGCTCCATGTGCGCGGACATGCCGCCGTCCACGACCAAGCAGGCGGCGCTCTCGGTCAGCCGGCGGGTCAACCGCACGTCGGTCACCTCGGGCAGTTGGCCCTTGATCGCCGTCAGCAGGCCGGCGTACCCGACTTGCACTTCGGGGGCGATGTCGCCGTCGGTCGATTTCACCTCGCCGCGGTCGGCCGCTTGCAGTTTCTTGCCCTTGTAGTCGGTCAGGTGCGGCAGCGTGAACTCGTCGATCGAGTCGGTCAGCAGCAGCACGTCGAACCCCTTGGCGCGGAAGGATTCGAGGTACGGCGAGTGCCGGAGTTGATCGGCGTTCTCGCCGGCAAGGTAGTAGATTTGGTCCTGCCCGGCCGGCATCTTCTCGACGTAGTCGGCCAACGTCGTGAACTTGCCCGAGTCGCCGTTGGCGTGCTCGAACAGCAGCAGGTCGGCGATCTTTTCCTTGTTCTCCCAGTCCCGGGCGAGGCCTTCCTTGAGCACCGGGCCGAGGCCGCGGTAGAAGGCGACGTACTTCTCGAACTCGGTGTTCTTGAGGCCGTCGAGGCCGGAGAGGATGTTGCGGACGACGTTCTTGCGGATCGTGTCGAGGTGCGGGTTCTGCTGCAACAGTTCGCGGGACACGTTCAACGGCAGGTCGGCCGAGTCGATCACGCCCTTCACGAACCGCAGGTACGGCGGCAGCACCTCCTCGCAGTTCTCCATAATCAGCACGCGCTGGACGTAGAGTTTCAAGCCGGCCTTCTGCTCCTCGTAATCGAAGTTCATCGGCTTCTTGGCCGGGATGAACAGCAGTGCCCGGAACTCGGACTTGCCCTCGATGCTGAAGTGCAGCGTCTTGGCCGGGGCGGTGTAGTCGTGGGCGATCGACTTGTAGAACTCGGCGTACTCCTCCGGCGTGACCTCGTTCTTGGCGCGCAGCCAGATCGCCTTGCGGCTGTTGATGATTTCTTGTTTTGTCGTCGCCGGGGTCGCTTCCTGGCCCTCTTCCGCTTCTTCGGCGGGGGTGACGGTGACGAGTTCGACGGGGTGCTCGATGAAGTCCGAGAACTTCTTGACGACGCCGCGCAGCTTCCACTCGTTGAGGAATTCGAGGGCGTCGTCCTTGAGGTGCAGAGTCACGTCGGTGCCGCGGTCGGCCTTCTCTTCGGCTTCGAGCGTGTACGCCCCCTGGCCGTCGGAGGTCCACTTGACCCCTTGCGACGGGCCGCCCTTGGTGCGGGTGTGGACGGTCACCTTGTCGGCGACCATGAAGGCCGAGTAGAAGCCGACGCCGAACTGGCCGATCAGCCCCGGCACATCGTTCGACTGCTTCGCCTTGACCGCGTCCAGGAACGCCTTCGTCCCGGACTTGGCGATGGTGCCGAGGTTGTCGATGACCTCCTCGCGGGACATGCCGACGCCGTTGTCGCGCAGGGTCAGCGTCTTCGCGTCCGCGTCCGGCACGAGGACGATTTTCCAGTCTTTATTGTCCTCCAACCCGGCTTCGTCGGCGAGGGAGTTGAACTTGACCTTGTTGATCGCGTCGGAGGCGTTGCTAATCAGTTCGCGGAGGAAGATCTCGCGGTCCGAGTACAGCGAGTGCGTGATGAGGTGCAGGAGTTGCTTGAGTTCGGCTTTGAATTCGAGTGTTTCGGGGGGGAGCGTCATGGGGCTTCGTAACTGAGTGGTCGAGTCGCGCCGGCACCGTGTCGACGCGCCCCAGTATTGTATGGCCGGCCGTTAGGCCCGGCGTCGCCGACCGGCCCGCAGGATCGGAAGTAGCCCGACCAGCGCCAGGGCAATCGTCGGCGGCACCGGCACCGCCGCCACGTCCGGACTGAGGCTGGCGAAGAAGGTGCGGTCGCCACCGACGGCGAAGTTGGCCGTCGTACCGCTGAAGTCGCGGACCCCGGACGTGTTGAACGCGGCACCACCGGCGTACACGTCGCCGACCCGCGACAGCCCGAAGTAACCGCTTTCCGAGAACAGGTCGAAGGCGTAGGTCGAACCCGGGGCGAGCAAAACTGGCGTCGTGAACGTGAAGGTCACGTAGTACCGGAAGTCGTTGTCGTTGGGCAGCACGTTCGCAACGGCCGAATCCGTCGCAATCGGCGTTAACGTCGTCCCGCTGATCGCGCTGATGCGGAGGTTCCAATTGCCCCCGAAGAAGTTGCCGGCACCTACTACACCGACACCCGTGCCCTTCAGCGTGATCGAGTTGAGGCGGTAGGCGGGGGCGGCGTTCGGGGTCGTGAACGACTGCCCCGGAGTCGGGTTGTCGGTAAAATCGTGGGCCGGGTCGAATACACCCGGGCCTGCGAACAACGGCTGGGCCACGTCGGAGGGCCCGATCACTGGGGGAGTCGGGCTGGTGGTCAAGAAGCCGGCCTGGGCGGCGTTGGCCGAAGTCAACACGGCGATCGCCAAGAAGAATCGAGTCACGGTGTGCTCCTGGTTGCTGGGCGACAGGAGCAACGTTACGGGCGTTCGGAAAGTTCGTCAATGCGACGCCGCACAACCCCACCCGACTCGGCAGCACCGGGGGCGAAGGCTTTGCGGTCGGGTGGCCGGTGGGGGGCTTACCGGAAGACTTGCGATTTGGGCTGGTCGGCTTCGCCGACGGAGTTGCGCTTAATGATGAGCTTGCTGTCCTCGCCGCGGCCGGCCATCAGGCCGTGGGCCGCGAGCAGGGCCGTGACGAGATCGGTGCAGTTCGGGAAGCGGTCCTGCGGGATCGGCGAGAGCGCCCGGGCCAGGGCCACGCGCTCGGCCATGCCCAGTTTCGACAGGTCGGGGTCGGGGCGGACGTAGGCCTTCAACTTCTCGCGGTCGCGCGGCGGCTCGGGGTACGGGAACGTGCCGGTCGTCAGGACGTGGTAGGTGACGGCCAGGCTGAACTGGTCGCTGCGCTCGGACAGGCTGCCCTGGAAGACTTCCGGGGCGGTGTATTCGGCGGTGCCGTGCCGCGGGCAGGGGGTCACCGCGCCGCTCGTGGGGGTAGCCAGGCCGTAGTCGGCGAGCTTGGCGCGGTCGCCCTGGAGGAGGATGTTGTTCGGCTTGATGTCGCCGTGCTGGAGGCCGACGAGGCGGCCGTCGATGCGGTGCTTGCGGGCGTTCAGGAAGTCCAGCGCCCCGGCGATTTCGCACAGGTACGGCGCGAGCTTCGGCACGTCGATCGGGTGGCCCAACTCGTCCAGGTAGACTTCGAGGAGGTCCATCAGGGACGCCTCGGCGAGGTCCATCGCAATGACGATGCACCCGGGCACCGACCAGACCTGGCGGATCTTCAAGAGGTTGTCGTGGTCGAGCGTGCGGATCGACTGGAGGGAGCGGATTTCGCGGGCCGTCTGGGCGACGGTGGCACTCGACATGAACTTCAAGGCGATGAGCTGGCCGGACGGCGTGGACGCCTCCCAGACCGTGGCGAAGCCGCCCCGGCCGCGCAACCGCAACAACCGGTATCCGGGGAACGGGACCGCGCCGGCCTCCGGCTGGAACGCCCCGAGCAACGACGAGTGGAGGGGCACGGCGGGCACGCAAACTCCTGTCAAGGTGGCCGGCATTCCGGCCCAGCGATGCCTATAGCACGAAACCGTCCGCGCGGGCGCTCACCGGGGCAAAGATGACACCGACCAGCGGACCGGCCGGCCGTTCGCGTAGGGCATCACGCCGTGGAACGGCGGCGCGGCCCGGTCGAGGACGAGCGGCAAAAAGTGCCGGTCGCCCTCCCACATTGGTAAGCCCGGCACGGCGGCCAGCTCGACCCAGTGCAGGGTGCCCTCGGCGTTCGCGTCCGGCGGCGTTCCGGTGAACCCCGTGACGCGGAAGAGGAAGCCGAACCAGTCCTCACCGGCCGCCCCGAACCCGGGCCAACTGACCGTGCCGGCCAGGTGCAGCTCGGTGCATTCGAGGCCCGCTTCCTCGCGGATCTCCCGCCGCATGCCCGCTACGATGTCCTCGCCGGAGTCGAGTTTCCCGCCCAGGCCATTGTACTTGCCGAGGTGGGCGTCGCCGGGCCGGGCGGTCCGGTGGACGAGGAGTACCTTCCCGCCGTCGGGCGAGAAGACGTACCCCAGGGTGCCCAGAATCGGCGTGTACGGCACGGCGGACCCATCACTTACCGGGACGGAATGGTCACGATCACCGCGGGCGACATGCTCACGGCGGTGGACTTGGCCGGGACGGCGGCGGCACCGGCTTCGGGCGGCTTCTGGAAGTAGACGACGGCGATCACCACCACCGCCGCCAGACCGGCCAACAAGCCGAGTTTCGAGTCGTTCGTCACGGGGAACCCCTTTGCAGCAGAGTTATTCCCCGAACCGTGCCGCGAACTCGAACCCGGAGCGTGTGAACTTGAGCCGTTCCGCCGCGATTGCGTCACGGGGCGTTCGCACTCTCCGCACAAGTGAGCGCAGACGCGGATGCGGCACACCTTGCCCGAACGGCACGATCGGCCGACGCCCCGAGGACCGCAAAGCCGCAGGCGATGACCGGGAAGAGGTAGCGGTTCCCCAGGGTGCTGCCGCCGTCCCGGCCGTCGTAGGGGGCGAACAGGGCGAAGGTGAGGCAGGCCGTCGCCAGCGCGGCAACGACCGCCGGCCGACCGCCGGGCACCGGACCCGGGCGGGCCAGGAGCAGGGCCGCGAACGGCACGAGGACGATCAACGGGGCGGTTTGCACTAGCCCGACGGTCGGGTTGAAGAGTAGGTCGAGCAGCCCGGCCCCGGGCGGTTGGGTGAAGCGCGACGAGTGGTCGGCCAGGCCGACGACGCCGTTGACGACGTGCAGTTCGCGCTCGTACCCGGTCACCCACGGCGCGCCGAACTGCACCGCGTTGCAGACCAGCCCCGGGAATAACCCGACGACCCCGGCCGCGACAATTTTCACGAGGCTGAGCGCGTGCGGCGACTGCCACAGGGTCAAGGCGAGGACCGGCAGCAGTAGCACGGCGACGTAGAGTTTCGCGCTGACCGCCAGGCCTGCGCACAGGCCCGCGGCGACTGGCCGGTTCGCGCGGGCGGCCAGCAAGGCCCCGAGTAGCAGCACCGTCAAAAACAGGTCGGGGGAGAAGTCGAACGTGAAGCGGATCAGCGGCGTGGTCACGAACGCGATCAGGGCGACGACCCACGCCCCCGGCCCCCCACCACCGAGGTGGGCGACGCCGGCGATCGACAAGTTCATCAAGATCAGGTTGAACACCAGGAAGCCGCACGTCCCGAACGCGGCGTAAAACGGCAGGGCGACCAGGCCCAACACCGGCGACTGTTTGATGGTCAGGTAGCCGCCCTTGGCCCAGCCGTAGTCGCCGCTGGGGGTGCCCTCCAGTTGCGGCAACACGTCCGCGACACTCGTCGCGCCGGGGAAGCACTGGTTGAGCAGGTCGAAGTCCCCGTCGTGCCAGACGGACTCGGCCGCGGCGGCGTAGAAGTGCGAGTCGCCGTGCAAGAACCCGTCCGGACTGTGCCGAAGCCCCGGCACGACGACCGCCAGTTGGACCGCAACCGCGGCGAACAGCACCGCCGCGCGGACTCGGAGCGTACATCGATTCATACGGCCAGCCTAGCACACGGGCCACGCGGGGGCTGTACCATGAGCGGATGAAGCCAACGCCCACCGATTCGCCGGCCGCCGTCCTCGCCGCCATTTTGTCCGACGCCTTCGTCCGCGCGAGTTTCGCCGGGGCCACCCGGGCCGGGGCGAGTCCGTGGGAGCGCGTCGCCGTGCGGCCGGTCGAACTGCAAGGGGTCAAGCACTGGCAAGTCGCGTCGTTCGACGGCCGCAAGACGCAGACGAAAAACCTCGCCGACCCCGCCGGCGTGCTCAAAGACTTGCTCGCCCTGCAGTTCGCCGGCGTTCACGTGACCACGACGACCGAAGAACTCGACCTGCGGACGACCAAGAAGGGGGCCGTCACCCTGTCGCGGCAGGTGGCCGGGAGTGCGCCCGCCGAGTTGACGCACAACCGGCTCAAAGACGTGCCGCTGCCCGAGGGCCGGGCCGACCGCGTGCTCGAAGCGATGGGCATTCTCACCGCCGGCGGCCAGGTCAAGCCGACGATGCGGGCCAAGTACACGCAGATCAACGAGTTCCTGAAGCAACTCACGCACGCCCTCGCGCCGTCCGGGTTGCGCGACCTCGGCCGGCCGTTGACCGTGCTGGATTGCGGGTGCGGGGCGAGCCACCTGACCATCGCGGCGCACCACTACCTGAACGACATCCTCGGCGTCCGCGCGACACTCCTGGGCGTGGACATCAACGAGGAGGTCATCCGCACGAGCGTGACCCGGGCGGACAAACTGCCCGGCGCAGGCCCGACGTTCGCCTGCCAGCCGATCGGCGCGGCCGACGTGCCGGCCGACATCGTGCTGGCCCTGCACGCCTGCGACACCGCCACCGACGACGCTTTGGCTCAAGCCGTGCGCAGCGGGGCGCGGCTGGTGTTGAGCGTGCCGTGCTGCCACCACGCCCTGAACGCCGAACTCGCCGCCGCCGGCCCCGCCTCGCCGCTCGCCCCCCTGTTCCGGCACGGCATTCTGCGCGAGCGGACCGCCGACCTCGTGACCGACGCCTTCCGCGCGGCGGCGTTGCGAGTGATGGGGTATCGCACGGACGTGGTCGAGTTCGTCAGCCCGGAGCACACCGCGCGGAACCTCATGATCCGGGCGACCCTCGGCGGGTCGGTGAACCCGGACGCGGCGGCCGAGTATGTGGCCCTGCGCGATTTTTGGGGCGTCACGCCCACGATCGAGCGCCGCCTGGGTGAAGCCTTCGCGGCCCGCCTCAAGCCGGTGTTAACGCCTGGGTAGTCTTTACCGATTCCCCGGCGAATCGGTTGGCAAAAGGCTTCTAAAGAGTTACAGTCGTTCGCCACGCCCGCGTCGGCCACCCGGTGCCCCCTCACCGCGACGCCCGGTCGCCCTACCTCCCGTCCTGGATCGCGCAGTCAGCCGTCCGGCACGCCCCCCCTTGGCCCAAGGTCGGGTCGCCCGGACCGGGAGAAGTACGCCCATGACATTTGCCCGCCGGTTGCTCCTCGTCGGTTCCGACCACCGCTTCAGCCAGGGGGTGCAAACCCACCTGCACAAGACCTTCCTGCTCAGCGCCCCCGTCGTCCGCCCGGACGACCTGGTCAACCTCGTCACCCGGGACACCGACGGCGTCGTCGTCTTCCTCGCCTCCGAACCGACGGACGTGGAGCGGATCGAGCGGGCCGTCCGCGAGTTGAAGTTGCAGAGCCTGCCGCCGCGGGTCGGGGTGCTGGTGACCGAAGAGGGCGCGACCGCCCGCCAGTTCGACGCCCTCGCCGGGCACGTCGAAGGGGTCTTCGCCTGGGGCACGCAACTCCGCGAGTTGAACGCCTGGCTCCGCCGCGCGGTCACGCCCGGCGTCCCGTTCGTGGACCCCGGCCACGAGTCGGCGACGGCGCGCGTCCGCCGCAAGCTGCTCGCCCTGACGCCGTCCCTGACGCACCTCACGGACCAACTCGACATCGCCGCGTCGCACGACGTGACGGTCCTGATCGAGGGCGAGACCGGCACCGGCAAGACGCACCTGGCCAAGCTCATCCACGACTGCTCGGCGCGGGCGGCGCACCGCTTCCTGGTCGTCGCGTGCGGGACACTTTCGGGCAACCTGATCGCGTCGGAGTTCTTCGGCCACGTCAAGGGGGCGTTCACCGGGGCGGACTCGTCCAAGGTCGGCAAGTTCGCCGCCGCCGGGCCGGGCACGCTCCTGCTCGACGAGATCGACACCCTTGGCCTCGACCACCAGGCTAACCTGTTACGGGTCATCGAGACGGGCGAGTTCGAGCCGGTCGGCGGGAACGACACGCAGACGTGCCAGGCCCGCATCGTCGCCGCGACCAACTGGAACTTGGCCGAAGCGGTCGAGCGCGGCACTTTCCGCCGCGACCTGTATTACCGGCTGCACGTCATCACCTTCCACCTGCCGCCGCTGCGGGCCCGCCCGCAGGACATCGGCCCGCTGGCCCGGGGCATGGCGGTCAAGTACAGCGGCCGGTTCGGCAAGAAGATTTTCGGCCTGCACCCGGACGCGCTGCGGACCCTCGAACAGTTCCCCTGGCCCGGCAACATCCGCCAACTGGAGAACGTCGTCCAGCAGGCCGTTTTGAGCTGCACCGGGGACACGCTGACGCTCGGGCACCTGCCGGCGACGGTCCACCCCAAACCGCCGGAAGGCCGCGCGGAGGGGGCGGCGGCCGGCCCGGCCAGTTCGCTCGCCCAGAACCGCGAGACGACGGAGCGGGCCACGATCATCCGCGCCCTCGAGAAGGTCGCCTTTTCCCGCACGCGGTCGGCCCAACTCCTGGGGGTGAGCCGCGTCACCCTGTATAAAAAGATGAAGAAGTACGGCCTCCTGGCCAAGCCGACCGGCCTCGCCGCCGTCGGCGACCGCACCGCGTGATTCCGGGTGAGGGAGCGGAGACCTCACCCCCGGCCCCTCTCCGACGCGGAGAGGGGAGCAAGTGGGTCACAATCAACGGCTTCAACTCTCTTGCTCCCCCTCTCCGCGTCGGAGAGGGGGCCGGGGGGTGAGGTTTCTGCGCTGACAACGGAGTTTCCCGCATGGCCGAGCCGGAACTGTACTACTTCTGCCAGCCGACCGGCGACTTCCCGGCCACCGTGCCGACGGAGTTCGTGCCAGTCACCGAGTTCCTGGCCGACGAGCCGGCGTGCAAGATGCTCTGGGAACTGCTCGAAACGCAGTTCCGCACGCGGAGCAAGTTCCTCGCCGTCTGGCGGACGGTCAGTTACGTCGCCCTGCACCGCGACGCCGAGGGCACGCTCGACGGCTTCCTGCTGGTGTCGGCCCCGGTCAACTGGCAGATCGACTACGTCGTCGTCCGGCCGGACGCGCGCGGCCAGGGCATCGCCGGGGCGCTCGTCCGCGCGGCCGTGGCCCGGGCCTATTCGTACAACGTGCCCTACGTCATGCTGACCAGCAAGGCGAGCCTGCGGCCGCTGTACGAGTCGTGCGGCTTCAAACCCGTCACGGCCGGCACTCTTGTTAGCCCGACGCGCTAGCGAGGGTCGAACGGTCGAGGACTGCGTGGGCTGACGGCGACGGTACAGTCGTAGACAGAAGGCATTGCCCAGTACCGTTCGCCCCTCGCTCGCGCGTGGGCTAACAAGACGATTCAACTCCGACCCACACCGACAGGGACGTTATTATGTGCGGCATTATCGGCTTTACGGGGCAAACGGAAGCGGCCCCGATCCTGCTCGAAGGCCTTCGCCGGCTCGAATACCGGGGGTACGACAGTTCCGGCGTGGTCATCGGCAGCGGCACCAAGTTGACGATGCGGAAGAAGGCCGGCCGCATCGCCGAGTTGACGAAGCACCTCGCCGCCTCGCCCGCGCCGGGCACCTGCGGCATCAGCCACACCCGCTGGGCGACCCACGGCCCGGCCACCGACGCCAACGCCCACCCCCACTTCGACGCCGACGGCACCGTCGCCGTCGTCCACAACGGCGTCATCGAAAACTACATGGCCTTGAAGCACACGCTGCAAGAGGCCGGGACCGAGTTCCGCTCGGACACCGACACCGAAGTCCTCGCCCACCTCATCGGCCGGTACTACCAGGACGACTTGCTGAGCGCGGTCAAGGCGGCGCTGGCGCACGTCAAGGGCACTTACGGCATCGCCGTCGTCTGCCGGCGCGAGCCGGGCGTCATCGTCGGCGCGCGGCTCGGCAGCCCGCTCGTCATCGGCATCGGCCCCGACGGCCACTACCTCGCGTCCGACGCCAACGCCCTGGCCGGGTACGCCACGCAGGTCGTGTACCTCAACGACCGCCAAATCTGCCAGCTCGACGCCGAGAGTTGGGTCATCCGCAACCAGGACCTCGACACCGTCGATTCCCCGCTCCAGGACATCGAGCAGTTCCTGGGCATCGGCGACGCGGAGTTGAACGGCTACCCGCACTTCATGCTGAAGGAGATTTACGAGCAGCCCGAGACGATCGCCAACGCCATGCGCGGCCGCCTCGACGACGGCGACGCGACGGCCCACTTCGGTGGCCTGAACCTCGACATCAAGCAACTCCGCAGCATCGACCGCGTGCTGATGACCGCGTGCGGCACCAGTTACCACGCCGGGATGGTCGGCGAGTACCTGTTCGAGGAAATGGCGCGGATGCCGGTCGAAGTCGAGTACGCCAGCGAACTCCGCTACCGCAACCCGCCCATCGACCGGCACACCATCGTGCTCGCCATCACTCAGTCCGGCGAGACGGCCGACACCCTGGCCGCGCTCCGCGAGTCGAAGCGGATGGGCCACACGACGCTCGCCATTTGCAACGTCGTCGGCAGTTCGATCGCCCGCGAGGCCGAGGGCGGGGTTTACCTGCACGCCGGCCCGGAAATCGGCGTGGCGAGCACCAAGGCGTTCACGTCGCAGACCGTCACGCTGGCCATGCTCGCGCTGTACTTCGGCCGGATGCGGCACCTGTCGCACGCCCAGGGCACCGAGATCATCCGCGAGTTGCGCCGCCTGCCCGAAGTCGTCCGGGAGACCCTGCGGTGCCACGACCGCGTCAAGGAGATCGCCCGCAAGTACGCCCACGCCACGTCGATGCTCTTCCTCGGCCGGCAGTACCTGTACCCGGTCGCGCTCGAGGGCGCGCTGAAGCTCAAGGAGATCAGCTACCTGCACGCCGAGGGGTACCCGGCCGCGGAGATGAAGCACGGGCCGATCGCGCTCGTGGACGCCGACACGCCGAGCGTCTTCCTGGTGCCGCGGGGCAGCGTGTTCGACAAGGTCATGTCGAACATGCAGGAGATCAAGGCCCGCGGCGGCCCGGTGATCGCCGTGTGCAGCCCGAACGACCGCGACGTGGCCTCGCTGGCCGACGACGTGATCCCGGTCCCGGACGTGCCCGAATACCTGCAACCGATCGTCGTCAGCATCCCGCTGCAACTCCTCGCCTACGAGATCGCCCTGGTCCGCGGCTGCGACGTGGACAAGCCCCGGAACCTCGCTAAGAGCGTCACGGTCGAGTAACCCGCGTCCCACGAATTCATCACCACTCCTGGTGTTTTCGGCTCCGCCGCAGGCGAACTCCCGGCGAGCGGCCCACGTGAGTGGGCTGTTCCAACCCGGAATGGGGGGAATGTTACCCGCAGAAAGTTTCCGTCGCTCGCCCCGGGTTGTCACGCGCATTCCGGGTTGGAACAGCCCACTCACGTGGGCCGCTCGCCAAGATTCGCCTGCGGCGGAGCCGAGACTCAGCCGCCGATGGAGTGCATCGTGCGGTCGGGTTTGACGAAGTCGGCCGTGTTGAACTGGTGCCCGGCCCACTTGGCCCGGACGTTCGAGCGGAGCGCCGCGGCCAACTCCTCGGGCCGCAGCGTCGGCCGCAGCAGCGGCTTCACGTCGAGTTCGTCCAGGGCGAAGAGGCAGTTACGCAGCTTGCCGTCGGCCGTCACGCGGAGGCGGTTGCAGCGGTCGCAGAACGGCCGCGACACGCTGGCGATGATGCCGAGCTTGGCCCCCGTGTCGGCGTAGACGAAGTCCATCGCCGGCGCGGCCGGGTCGTAGTCGGCCGCGGGCGACAGCGGGGCGACTTGCGCGTCCAGCAGTTCGAGCAGCTCGTGCGCGGGGACGACTTTCCCCCGCTCCCACGCCTCCGCGCCGATCGGCATGTACTCGATCAGTCGCAACTCGAACCCGTGGTCGCGGCAGAAGTGTGCGAGCGGGGCCAGGTCGCGTTCGATGAAGCCGCGGATGGCGACCGCGTTCACCTTGATGCGGTCGAACCCGGCCCGCTTCGCCGCGAGCAACCCGCCGACCACCTGCTCGACGCCGTCTCGCCGGGTCAGAGCGCGGAAGCGTCCCGGGTCGAGCGTGTCCAGGGAAACATTGACCCGCTTCAGGCCGGCACTCGCCAGCGCGTCGGCCTGTTGGGCGAGCAGGATGCCGTTCGTCGTCAGGCCGATGTCGATCAGCCCGGGGATGTCGCGCAGCAGCGCCACGAGCGTCGGCAAGCCGCGGCGCAACAGCGGTTCGCCGCCGGTCAAGCGGACCTTATCGACGCCCAAGGGCACGGCCACGCGGACCAGCGCGGCGATCTCTTCAAAGGTGAGCAGGTCGTCCTTCGGCAGGAAGGTCACGTCCTCGGGCATGCAGTACGTGCAGCGTAAGTTACAGCGGTCGGTGACGCTGATCCGCAGGTTGTTATGGACCCGCCCGAAGGTGTCCGTTAGCGGGAGAAGGTTGGTCACGACGCCTCCGGGTGAACCCACGCGTCGCCGGCGGGCCGCACGTCCTTCTTCCAAATCGGCACGCGATCCTTGAGCGCGTCGATGGCGTACCGGGCCGCTTCAAACGCCTCGATGCGGTGCGGCGAACTGACGGCCACGGCGACACTCACGTCCCCGACTTCGAGCCGGCCGAGGCGGTGGACGAGGGCGACGCCGGTCACCGGCCAGCGCGCCCGCACGTCGGCGTCGAGCTTCGCCAGTTCCGCCTCCGCCATCGGGGCGTAAGCGGCGTACTCCAGCGCGAGGGTGACTTCGTGGCCGGTCAACGCCCGCACGGTGCCCAGGAACAGCACCACCGCCCCGGCCAACGGCGAGGCGACGGACCGCGTCAGGGCGTCGGCGTCGATCGGGTCGTGGGTCAGGCGCGTCATGGGAGTCAGTGTATCAGCCCCCGCTCACCGGCGGAATGACGGCGATCTCGTCGCCCGGCCCGACGGCGTAGTCGTCATCGACGAACTCCAGGTTCACGGCAATCCGGCAGCGCGTCAGAAGGGCGGCCGCGGCCGGGCGGAGGGCGTCGAGCGCGAGCCGCAGCCCGGCGACGGTACCGGCTTCGACGCGGACGGTGTCGGCCGCGAAGAGGTCGCGCAACTGGGCGAAGAGGCGGACCGTCAGCATGTCAACCGTCCGTGATGAGGCGGCCCAGCGGCCGGGCGAGTTTGGTGCGCAACTCGGGCATCAACCCGTAAGCCAGGGCGAGGTATTGCACCGGGTGCAGGGTCCGCTTCCTGGCGGCGGTTTGCATCTGCATCCGGCACGCGCCGCACTCGGTGGAGCCGTACACGACGGCGTCCGAGCGGACGATGTCGAGCATCGGCTTGCCCGCTTCGAGCGACGCGGCGAAGTTCTCGGCCCGCAGGCCGTAGGTGCCGGCCATGCCCGAGCAACTCACGTCGATGGTCTGCACGCTCAAGCCCGGAATCAGCGCCAGTAGCCGCGGCCCGGCGGGGGTTTCCCCGCTGGCGGCGAGCAGGGCTTTGACGTGGCACGGGACGTGGTGGCCGAGGCGGAGGGCCAGCGGCTCGAAGTCGGTGCGGAGTTCGCCGGCCTCGTGCATCCCCCACAGGAAGCTCGTCAACTCGACCGTGTTCTCGCGCACCAGTTCGGCGTCCGGCGCGTCGAGCAGGTGGGCGTACTCCTGCGTCAGCGCCAGCGCCGCCGTGGGGTCGCTGCACACGATGCGGTAGCCCTCGCGCACCAGGGGCGCGAGGGTGCGGACGTTGGCGGCGGCGGTGCGGCGGGCCGTCTCAACGTCGCCTTGCACGAGCGGGGCCATGCCGCTGCCCCGCTGCCGCCACGGCACGTAGACCTCGATGCCGTGGTGCCGCAGCACGGCGACGGTCGCCAGGCCGAGGCTCGGGTCGTGGTAGTTGGCGAACAGATCGACGAAGTAGACGACCTTCTCGGCCTTGCGGACGGTCGCGTCCGGGCGGGCCTCGGTGCCGCGGATCGGCGCGCGCTTGCCGGTCAGCTTCAACCGCCAGGCGCGGCGCAAGAAGGTGCGGTGCGTGAACCGCGGCAGGGCGCGCTGCTTCGAGATGCCGAACAGCTTCTCGGCCAGCCAGCGGGTCGGCCGGGTGGCCAGGAGCGCGTTGGCCGTGAACGCGAAGGTGCCGGCGAGCATCGACAGGCCCTCGATCCGCGCGGCGATCCAGGCCCCGCGGCGGAAGCCGTGGGCGTCGTGGTGGGCCGCCTTGGCTTCGAGCATGAGCCGCGGCACGTCCACCCGGCTGGGGCACTCGACGTGGCACATCTTGCAGTTGACGCACAGCCGCGCGACCTCTTCCGCGTCGGGCGTCGCCACGGCCGCGAGCGGGTCGGCCGACTGCAAGGCGGCGCGCCACAGGTTCGCCTTGGCCCGCGGGCTGGCGGCCTCGGCGGCGGTCGCCCGGAAGACGGGGCACATCCGGCCGGCGACCTCGGTCCGGCACGCCCCGCACGAGTGGCACGCCTCGACCTCGGCGGTCAGCGCCGCCTCGTCGTCAAAAAGTGCTAGCGCGATCGGGGCACGCGCGGTCGGGACATCGGCTTGCACCGGGAACGGCCAGGCCGGGCGGCTCGGGTCGGCGTCGAACAATTTGCCGGCGTTGAGCAGGTCGAGCGGGTCGTAGATCTCCTTGACCGCGCGGAACACGCCGACGAGCGGCCCGAACTGCGGCTCCAACCACGGCGAGCGCAACAGCCCCGTGCCGCGCCGCGACCCGACCGTGCCGCCCACCGACAGCGCGAGGGTGTGGACCGAGTCGGCGAAGCTCCACAGGGTGCGGCGGTCGGCCGGGACGCGGGCGTCCAGGATCGGCCGCGCCTCGACCTGCCCGGCCAGCACGTTGACCCGCAGTGGCACCGCCAGGTCGAAGCGCCGCGCGACGACTTGCAAACCCTTCAGGAAGGTGCCGAGTTCCTCGACCGGGACCGCCACGTCGTCGCACCCGGCCGTCGGCCGCGGGCCGGAGCGGACGGTCTCGATGCCCCGCCGCGAGGCGTCGGCGAAGTCCCGGACGCGGTCGAGGTCGCGCGGCTCGGTGGTCGCCTCGACCAGGGCGACGAACCGATAGTCGTGCCGCAACCGGTCCAGGGCGGAGTTCAAGGCGGCGAGGGCTTCGGCCGGCGCGTCGGCCTCGGCTTCGACGGCGAGGACCGCGCCGATCATCGGCGGCGGCACGAGGACGCCGCCCTGCGATTGCGCCGCCTTGGCGAACGCGAGCCGCCGCTGGTCGAGCAGTTCGCACGACACCATTCCGGCCAACGGCAATAGCGCCAGGCCGGCTTGCACCGCCCCGTCGAGCGCCGTGAAGCCGAGGAGTGCCCGCGCCGTGCCGCCGGCCAGGGGGATCGTGCGGAGGGTGGCGTCGGCGATGAGGCCGAGCGTCCCTTCGCTGCCGACGAGGAGCCGCGTCAGGTTCAAGCCGGAGGGGGTGAGCACGTCGTGCAGGTGGTAGCCGCACCGGGTGAAGCGGGTCTGCGGGCGGGCGACTTGTGCCAGATCGCGGTGCTCGGCGAGGAGGGCGGCCGTGCGGGCGCGGACCTCAATGTGCCGCGGGCCGCGCTCGCCGGGCGCGACGGCGAGGAAGCCCGGCTCGTTGACCGCGTCGGCGTCCCCGGTGTCCCAGACGACGGTCAGCGCGCGGACCAGGTCGCGGGCGTACCCGTGCTTGAAGACGTTGACCCCGCAGGCGTCGGTCGCCAGCGCGCCGCCGACGGTGCCGACGCCCCGGCCCTGGCCGCCGAGGTCCGGGCCGAGCCGCCGGCCGTGCGCCGCGAGGAAGCGGTCCACGCTCGCCAGCGGCTCGCCGGCCCGCACCCGCAGGCGGGTGTCGGTCAGGTCGAGGCCGCCGCGGAAGTGCGCGCCGAGGTCGAGGACGATGCCGGCCGTCAGCGACTCGCCGGCGTCCCCCGTGCCCGCGCCGCGGGCGGCGACCGGGATGCGGTGCTCGTGGGCGTACTTGACGAACAGAGCCAAATCGGCCGCGTCGAGCGGGGCGGCGACGCCCAGCGGCGTGAGTTGGAACGGCGAGGCGTCGGCGGCGGACACGGCCCGGGCCGCGTCGTCGAAGTGCAGGCTCCCGCGGAACAGGCCGCGGAGGTCGTCGCGGATCTGGGTCGGCGGGACCATGCCTTACCCGCGGTGCCCGAACACGAGGGCCATCAATTCGTTGCGCGTCATCGGGTTCGTCTTGAACAGGCCGCGCATGGCGCTCGTGATCGTCATCGCGCCGGGCTTCTTGACGCCCCGGATCGTCATGCACGAGTGCGCCGCCTCGACGATCACGCCGACGCCGCGGGGCTTCAACTCGCGGGTGATGAGTTCGGCGAGGTCTTCGGTCATCCGCTCCTGCACCTGCGGCCGGCGGGCGATCACCTCGGTGATGCGGGCCAGCTTCGACAGGCCGATGACCTGGCCGTCCGGCAAGTAGGCGATGTGCACCGTCCCCGTGAACGGCAGCAGGTGGTGTTCGCAGCAACTGCTAAAGGTGATGTCCTTGACCAGGACCATCTCGTCGTGCTGCTGGGTGAACGTCTTCTGGAGGTAGATTGCGGGGTCGATGTGCAGGCCGCCGAAGATTTCGGCGTACATGCGGGCGACCCGGGCCGGCGTCTCAATTAGCCCCTCGCGGTCCGGGTCTTCGCCGACGGCCGTGAGGATTTCGCGGACGGCCCGCTCGATCCGCTTGAGGTCGATCTTGCCCGGTTCGGGCCGGGCGTCGTCGGTCCGGTCGTCGGCGTCGCACGAGAGCGGCGGGGGGAAACCGTTGCGGGCGACGACGTCCATTCGGCGAGTCTCGGTCTAAGGGGGCGCGACGAGGTGATTGTACGCGCCGCCTCGTTCCGGCCACCGCTTCACGGCCGCCGGACGGTCCGGGATCACTCGAACGCGTTGATCTCGCCGCCGCCCTTGGTCACCATCGCGGCGAGTTGGGCGATCGTGATCGTGTCCCGCAAAAAGCGGACCGAGCCGTCCGCGAAGACCACGTTCGCCCCGCCGGTGTGGAAGCTGTAGATGTCGCCGTTGGTGTTGTTCGCGTTCATGAAACTCGTGCCGTTCGCGTTCGCCGAGCCGTCCGCGTTCGACCCGGTGACCGTGATGCGGTTGTCCGCGTCGGCCCAGACGGCCCCGGTGGTGGTGTACGGCGTCGGCAGCGGCCCGCAGGAGCGGCCCAGGCAGACCTTGTCGCGGCCGGCGATCTCGGAGTACAGCGTCGTGTTGCTCGTGCCGTCGGTGAGTTCGGTGATCCGCGTCGGGCCGTTCTGCCGCAGGGCACCCTTACTCCCCTGGCCGGCCCACGGCACCCCCGCGGCGACGACCGAATTGACGAAGCCGATCTCGGCCCCGAGGCTGTCCTTCCGGGTCTTGATCTGGCAAATCGGGGCGTAGTCGCCGGACCAGCCGACGACGGTCCCGGTGCCGCCGGACGGGTACAGTGCCCCGCCGTAGATGTTCGTCGCGGACCCCGCAGAGGCCGGCGGGGCGAAGGCGTTGTTGCCGGTCCCGATCCACGCGACCTTGCTAATCGTGACCGGACCGGCCGTCGTGCTGGACGGGCAGCGGAACAGGTTGAAACTCAGGGCGAGAGGGCCGGCGTTGACTGGGTCGGACCAGTCCGCGCCGAAGGTGTACAACGGCAAGATGTTGTTCTGTTCGACGTAGGGCAACAGCGGGACCAGGCCACTCGCACGCCCTTGGGTGCCGCTCGCGTTGCCGGGCGTCGGGACGGCCCCCGGACTGAACGGGATGTACGGCGGCTGGCTGTTGTTCTTCGTCACGGCGTTGAACGGCAGGCCGCCCAGGGCCGACTCGTAGTTCATCGCGGCGAGGCCGAGTTGCTTCAAGTTGTTCGTACACTTGATGCGGGCCGCCGCCTCCCGCACCTTCTGGACGGCGGGCAGTAACAGCCCGATCAAAATGGCGATGATGGCGATGACGACGAGCAGCTCGATGAGCGTGAAGCCGGCGCGGGTCCGCGGGCGGGAAAGGGCACGAGTCACGGGAACTCCAGGGCGTGGGTGTGTTACCGCACGCACTCGAAGCAAACCCGGCACCTCATCCTCTAACGGGGCATTTATTCGCGGAATCTACCCCGACGGTTCGCGCGGCCTTCTCGGCATCTTCACGACCCGCCGTCCGGGCGGGCTGGTGAGGCTTTCGACTCGAATTGGCCGTCGTCAATGTGGCAGGAAATCGGCCGGCACTGCCGCCGGGGTGGCAGTCCTGCGGTCAGCATTCTTCGGGCAATGGCAGCGTGTTCAGGTCGGTGCCGTGCTCGGGGCTGGGGTTCGCCGTCCACCAGTCGGTGGCCCGCTCCTCGGTCCACTGGTCGGCCCGGGTGCAGTCGGCCAGGGCGCGTTCGAGGTCGGCGGCCGTGGCATACCGGTCGTCCGGCCGCTTGGTCAGGCACCGGCCGACGACGTGGGCCAGGTCGGCCGGCAGGTGCGGGTTGTAGTTGACCAGTGGCTTCGGCTCGTCGTTGACCACGGCGAGCAGCGTCTTCATCGGGTTCTCCCGGTGGAACGCCTCCCGGCCGGTGAGCAGGTAGTAGGCGACGCTGCCCAGGCTGAACAGGTCGCTCCGGCCGTCGATGGCGCTCCCGGACGCCTGCTCGGGGGACATGTACTCGGGGGTGCCGACGATCAGCCCGACGCGGGTGATCTTGGCCTCCGGGTCGAGTTCGTCGGCCAGGGAGTGGACGAGGCCGAAATCGACGACCTTGATCTGGTCGTGCGGCGCGCCGTCCGGGAAGATCAGCACGTTCGACGGTTTGATGTCCCGGTGGACCATGCCGAGCCGGTGCGCCTCGCGCAGCGCCCCGCACACTTGCCGGAGGATGTGGACGACGCGGTCCGGGGGTTGCGGCCCGTGCGCGGCGACGAGGTCTTCCAGGCTCAGCCCGTTGAGGTACTCCATGACGTAGTAGAAGGTGCCGTCGTCCGCCCGGCCGTAGTCGTAGATTTCGACGGTGTTCGGGTGCCGCAGCCGCGCGGTCATCTGGACTTCGCGCTCGAACCGGCGGAGTTGCTCGGGGTTGTTCAGATACCGCGGGTGGATGCGCTTCAAGGCGCACGGCCGCTTGAGCAGGTGGTGTTCGGCGAGGTAGACTTCGCCCATGCCGCCCTGGCCGAGCTTGCGGCGGAGGCGGTACTGGCCCATCTCGCGGACGGCTTCGCGGGCGGACAGGACTTCGCGGCGCAACGCTTCCATCTTGGTCGTGCCGAACACCGCCAGGCCGGCCCCGGCCGCGAGGATCGTGAGCGACAGGGCGAACACCGGCCCGGCGTTCCGCCCCGTCGGCTCGTGGACCAAAGCGGCGACCCCGCTGATGACGAGCGCGGCCAGTACCATGCCGACCGTAATGGCCATGCCCCGGCGGGCCGTGTTCGGCACGAACACCCCGTGGAAGACGATGAGCACGAACCAGTTGAAATTGACGATGATCGCCGCGGCCAGGCTCGCCAACTCCTGGTACCGCTCCTCCGCCACGTACCCGACCGGCGGGGGGGCGGTCAGCACGACGAACTGCCAGTACGCGAAGAACAGGGCCATCGTGCCGAAGATCGTCACCTCCGCGACCCGCAGCCAGAGTTCTGCCAGGCCCCGGAAGCGGTGCAGGAGTGCCGCGGTCACGAACAGGACCGCGAGGGTCACGACGGACAGGCCCAGCCCGACCCACCCGACCGTCTGACGGCCGAACAGTTCGATGAAGTTGGTCGCCGCGCAGACCAGGAAGAAGGCGAACGGCACGGCCGCGATCAGGCAGCAGAAGACGAGGCGTTGCCGGAACAACGAGAGCGCGTCCGCGTCGAGCGACGCGCGGCTCGTGCCGACTGGAGGACGGACCGGGGCGTCGAGAATGCTGACGATCGGCGGCCGCTCGGCCCGGAGCTTGGCGGCCGCCGGGACCGCGACGGCGTGCGACAACTCGTAGTCCGTGCTGTGCGGGTCGCCGTCCCCCCAGTTCGGGCCGGCGTCGTGCCCGCCCGTTTTCTTGGCCGGGTCCGCGTTCAAGACCAAGGTCGGCTTCAACGGCGGCCGGCGGGACGCGGACATGGCGGGAGGGCCTCGGGAGGTGCGCGAGTGCGGCGATTGTACCGCCGCGGGGCCGGGCGTGCCGCTTAAAACTGGGCCAGGAAGCGCAGGTCGTTGCCCCAGAACAGCCGGATGTCGTCGATGGCCGCCTTGAGCATGAGCATCCGCTGCGGCCCCATGCCGAAGGCGAACCCGGTCACCTTGTCCGGGTCGTACCCGCCGTTCCGCAAGACCGTCGGGTGGACCATGCCGGCCCCGAGGATTTCGAGCCACCCGGTGCCCTTGGTCAGCCGGTCGCGGTTCGGGTCTTCCTTCGGCCAGTCGATGTCCACTTCGATCGACGGCTCCGTGAACGGGAAGTAGCTCGACCGGATGCGCACCTGGCGGTCCGGGCCGAACATGCGGCGGGCGAACGCCGTCAGCGTGCCCTTGAGGTCGGCCATCGTCACGCCCTCGCCGATGACCAGGCCCTCGACTTGCAGGAACTGAATCTCGGACCGCGTGCTGATCGCCTCGTTGCGGTAGCACATGCCCGGCAGGATGACGCGGACCGGGTTCGGGGCCATCTCGCGCATGACGTGGATTTGGCCGGGGCTGGTGTGCGTCCGCAGGATTTGCCCCGGCGTCTCCGTGAAGAACGTGTCCCACATGTCGCGGGCCGGGTGGTGTTCGGGCATGTTCAACAGTTCGAAGTTGAACTCGTCCGACTCGACCTCCCGGGACCGGTAGACCTGGAAGCCCATGTCCGCGCAGATGGCGTAAATCTGCCGCAGAATCTGCGTCGCCGGGTGCAGCACGCCGCGCGGCCGGGGCCGGCCGGGCAGGGTCACGTCGAGCGGGTCGGCCGTCAGCCCGGCGACGAGGGCCGCTTCCCGGGCCGCATCCAGCCGCGCGGCGTACTCGGTTTCGAGAGCCACCTTGACCCGATTCGCCTCCTGGCCGAAGGCGGCCCGCGCCTCCTTGGGCACCTTGGCAATGCCGCCCATCGCCGCCTTGACGAGACCCTTGTCGCCGAAGAACCGCGTGTTCCAGGCCCGCAGCGCCGGCTCGTCGGCGGCGGCGTGCAGCCCCGCGAGGCCGTCGGTTTCGAGCGTCGCCCAGTCCAACAGTGCCGCGTCCGCCATCGTCGTGTCGCCCCGAGGGAGTGTACCGGTCAGGATACGGACCGACTCGGAGAGTGCAGAGGGCAAAGTGTAGAGTGCAGAGTCGCAAAATAAAGCGGGACAAGTCGATGGTCGAGGCTTTCCACTTTGCCCTCTGCCCTCTGATTTTTGAGTGGCGCTACTTGCTGCGGCCGTAGCGTTTGGCCCGGGCGGCGTCCTCGCGCTTGTGGGCGAAGTGAATTTTGACCGCGAACAGGCCGATCCCCAGCCCGACCACGACGAACAGGCCGACGAAGCCCCACGCCAGGGGGTCGCCGTTGCCCAGGTCTTCCAACAGTCGTGCCAGTCCGCGTCCGCGCATGGTCGAGTCCTCCGTTTCGCTACGACACCCGCGACGATTTGTTCCGCCGGCGGCGTTCGGTCCGTTCGGCGGCGGCCTCGCGGGCGAAGTCGCGGCGGACTTTCAGCGTGAACAGGCCGATGCCCACGAAGCACGCAACGAGGAAGCCGGTGCAGGCCCAGGACAGCGCACCGGAATTGGGCGAGTTCACCACCCCGGCGAAGAAAAAGAGTGCCCGCATCGTCGCGCCCTCGTGGTCTGCCACACCCGGTTCTTCGTTGCTCCGCCGCTACCCCACCGCCAGCGGCACGCGGTCTCAGTCGTGAGTGTTAACTGGTAGAGTTCTTCGCCCTTCGGCGTCGGGTAAGCAGGGCGTCTACCGAGGCGGGTTACGGAGCCGGATTTCCACCCGGCTCGACGACTTCAAACCACTGGCTCGACCGCGACAGGTAGATGTCGAACTCGACCAAGAAGTTGGTCTGACCCAGTAGCACAGGCACCGCGTCAGACTTCGACCAGGCGAACACGAGCCGCCTCGGGGAAAAACCGCCCACCAACGCTCCGACGAGCAACGCTCGCGCTTCGGCGAAGCCCAAGTTGCCAGTGAGCGTAAGAGGAGCCGCCGCGTCCCATTCCCCGCCGAGCCGAATTCCGACAGACCACGGTAAGACGCTGACGGCGGCACCCGTGTCGATCAACCCGACGACTCGTTCCTCGCGGGCGGCGAGTCGTAGCCGAAACGGTAACAGCGGGGCCAGGCTCACTGCCCCGGCGGCCGGGTCACGCTGGACGAAGGGGTAACGCTCGCGCCGAGCGCTCATGCCGTTCCCTCGGCGGCGTCGAGTAATTTGAGAAGTACGTTGGCGGCATCGTAGGAGTCGTGGGGCGACCAGATGGCGTACTCCCCTCCGGGCTTGATGAAACTCGATTGCGACTCGTCTTGGCGTAGACTAGCCGCCAACTCTTGAATGAGCAGCAATTGCTGCGGGCGTGGCAAGGCCCGCGCTTCCGAAAGTACCTCGGCGAGTGCCATGACAAGTCTCCTCCCCAGGGATGGCGATACGCTGCGACCAATGAGTCATTCGAGCGAACTGTTTTACCCCACCGCCAGCGGGACGCGGCCATAGGCCCGGCCGTTGCCGTTCTTCGCGGTCGCGGTCGCGAGCGCCAACTGGTACAGTTCTTCGCCCTTCGGCGTCGGGTATTGGCCGGTGATGCACGCCCGGCACAGGCGGTCCTCGGGCAGTTCGATGCACCGGGCAATGGCGTCGAGCGGCAGGTACGCCAGACTCGTCGCGCCCAACACTTCGGCCATGCGGGCTTGCTCGGCGCGGGTCGGCACGTCGCCCTTCATGTGCCGGGGGGCGAAGAGTTGTGTCACCTCGCTCATGTCGATGCCGTAGAAGCACGGGGCCACGATCGGCGGGCACGCGACGCGCACGTGGACCTCCTTCGCCCCGCCGCGCTCCTTCAAGAAGCCGAGCAGGTTCATCAACGTCGTGCTGCGGACGATCGAGTCCTCGACCAGGATCACCCGCTTGCCTTCGAGCACCTCGCGCAGGGGCGTGAACTTCAGCCGCACCTTGTCGCCGCGCTTGGCCGCTTCGATGAAGGTCCGGCCGACGTACCGGTTGCGCATCAGCCCTTCGAGCGACGGCAGGCCGAGCGCGAACGCCATGCCGTCGGCCGCCGCCTTGGCCGTGTCGGGCACCGGGCAGACGATCGTGTTGCCGTCGTCCAGGTCGTCGATGATGGCGAGCTTTCGCTCCTGGGCCGCCAATTCCCGGCCGAGCTTGGTCCGCGACAGATAGACGCTGCGGTCGTCCAGCGTGCTGGCGACGTTGGCGAAGTAGATCCACTCGAAGAAGCAGTGCGCGGTGCCGGCCGACGGGGCGAACCGGTGGACCCGGCAACTGCCCGGCTTGACGTGGACGAGTTCCCCCGGCTTGAGCGACTGGATGTTCTGGAAGCCGAGGTTTTGGAGCGCGACGCTTTCGCTGGCCGCGCCGAACACGCCGCCGTCCACGGCCCAACAGACCGGGCGAATGCCGAGCGGGTCGCGGCAGACGATCATCTCGCCCATCGCGTTCAAAAAGACGATGTTGTACGACCCGTCGAACTTGCCCGCGAGCCGGGTGAACACCTCGACCAGGTCCGGGGCGTTCGGCCCGACGAGTTCGAGCGAGATGAGGTGCATCATCGCTTCGGTGTCGTTGTCGCGGGTCAGGTGGTAGTCGCTCAGGGACTCGATCTCGGCCCGGAGTTCTTCGAGGTTGGCCAGGTTGCCGTTGAACCCGAAGGCGAACCACTTCCACTTGCACCCGTGCTTCCGCTCGAACGGCTGGGCGTAGGCGCGGGTGGTCGGCCCGCTGGTCGCGTACCGGGTGTGGCCGATGGCGGCGCGGCCGGCGAAGTCCTCCATGATCTTCTCGAACTTCGCCACCTGGCTCATGCGGAAGGCCTCCGCAACGAGGCCGACTTCTTTGTACGTGTCGAGCAGCGAGTCGCGGTCCGGGTGGTACGTGGACATGCCGGCCGCGAGTTGCCCGCGGTTCTGCAGATCGACGAGCATCCGGGGCATGAGCGTGTGAATTTGGTCGGGGTCGCCGTCGTGGACGCGCGACGGCAGGGTCTCGTCGAAGTGGTAGAGTGCCGCAATGCCGCACTCGTGCTTCAGCCCGTCCATGCAGAAGACCCCCGGGAGGAGAATACCGAGCCGGGAGTATTCTAGCACGGCCGGGGCGAGTGGCCGGCGCGGCTGCCTTCGGCCGGGCCGGAAGGCCGGCAGCCGTCAACTGGCGGGACCGTCCACGAGTGCCTTCAAGCCTTCCCACACCTCTTGCTTCCAGAAGCGGCGGGCGCGGCCGGACGTGCTACAGCAGACGTAGACGCGGGTCGCGCCAATCGTTTCCGCTTGAAGGCCGTATTCGGCGGGGCGGCCGAGCGCGACTCTTGCCGCCGTTTTGCTGGTGAACGCCAGGACGGCCGGCTGGTACGCGTGGATTTTGACCGCCAGCCCGGCCGGGTCGAGGCCGTCGGCGGGCAGTTCGTCGTCGTTCCCGGCGTGGTGCTTGCACAGGTCGGTCAGGCCGATGCCGAGGGCCAAGAGTTCGGCGGAGTCGGCGGGCCGAACCAGCGTCGGGGTCAGGCCGACCTCGTGCAGCGTCCGCCAGAAGCGGTTGCCGGGGTTGGCGTAGTAGGCGCGGGCGGCCGCCGACGCGCGGCTCGGAGCGGTGCCGCACAAGACGAGTTTCAGCCCGGCCGCAAGCAAGTCGGGGACGACCGCGTCCGGCATGCGAAAGTCTTCCGATTTTTTTGGGGGCGGGCGAACCGCACACCGGGCGGTCCCGGCGGGCGATGTCTCGCCTATCATACCAGGCGTGCCCACCCGCCCCCGCGTTCGGAATCTTCCCGATGACCGTGCTCCCGCGACGCTCCAAAACGAACGGGTACGTCGCGGCGATCTCGGCCACGGCCTTCGTGTCGCTCGCCCGCCTCGGCCTGACCGACTGGCTCATGGACACCGTGCCGTTCTTGCCGTTCATCGGGGCCGTCGCCATAGCCGCCTGGGTCGGCGGGTTGGGGCCGGGGGTCGCGGCCACGGTCCTCGGCAGTCTCATGGGCACGACGTTTTTCCTGCACCCCAACGGCCAGGCCTCCGCGAATCTGGTCGCCGACGTGGTTCACGTCTCGACGTTCGTCGGCATCGGCATCGTGGTGAGTTTGCTGTGCGAGGCCCTGCACCGCTCGCAGAACCGCGAGGCCGACGGACTCCGCCGGCTCGCGGCCACCCTCGACGGCATGGGCGACGCCTTCTTGCAACTCGACGCCGACTGGAAGCTCGTCACCGTCAACCGGCAGTACGAGACTGGGTGGGGCCGCACGTCCGCCGACTCGGTCGGTAAGGGCTTCTGGGACGAGTGGCCCGGCGAAGCGGGGACCGACCTGGACGCCCAGTTCCGCCGGGCTGTGGCCGAGGGCACGCCGGCCGACTTCGAGTACCACCACGAGTCGCGCGGCCGGTGGTCGCGGGTACGGGTCCAGCCGTCCCCCGGCGGCGGACTGGCGGTGTTCGCCCAGGACGTGACCGAGCGGGTCCGCCAGCAGGCCGAGTTGAAGGCCGGGCACGAGCGGTTCGCCCAACTGGCCGACGCCGTGCCGCAGATCGTCACCGTCCGCCGGGCCAACGGCGACCTCGAATTCGTCAACCGCCGGTGGGGCGAGTACACCGGCCGGCCGGACGCCGAGGCGGACGACTTCATCGGCGTCGTCCACCCCGACGACATCGCCGGCCTGAACGCCCGCTGGGGCATCGCCAAGCTCGCCCGGGTGACGCTCGAAGTCGAGTCCCGGCTCCGCCGGTTCGACGGCGAGTACCGCTGGTTCCTGACCCGCGCCGTCCCCGCCCTGGACGCGACCGACCCGGCCGCGACCCGCTGGTTCGGCACCTCGACCGACGTCCACGACCAGCGCGAGGCGGCGGACCGGTTGCGCGAGGCCGACCGCCGCAAGGACGAGTTCCTGGCCACCCTGGCCCACGAGTTGCGCAACCCCCTCGCGCCGATCCGCAACGGCCTCGTCGTCCTCAAGCTCGGGGTCACCGAGCCGGCCGCACTGGAACGGACCCGGGCGATGATGGAGCGGCAACTCGAACACCTCGTCGTGCTCGTGGACGACCTCCTCGACGTGTCCCGGATCACGCAGGGCAAGCTGACCCTGCGCCGCGTCCCGGCCGACCTGACGCGGGCCGTGGCGGACGCCGTCGAAGCGGTCCGCCTGCTGACGGACCAGCACGCCCACCGGCTCGTCGTCGAGTGCCCGCGGACGCCGCTGCGCGTGGACGGCGACCCGACCCGCCTGGCCCAGATCGTCGGCAACCTGCTCACCAACAGCGCCAAGTACACGCCCCCCGGCGGCAACATCCGCCTGACGCTCGAACGGCACGCCGACGCGGCCGTGATCGCCGTGACGGACGACGGCGTCGGCATCCCGGCCGCGGCCCTCGGCACCATTTTCGGCCTGTTTAGCCAGGTCGATCGCGCGCTGGAAAAGACGACCGGCGGTCTCGGCATCGGCCTGGCGTTGGTCAAGGGCCTGGTGGAAATGCACGGCGGCACCATTACGGCCGAAAGCGCCGGCGAGGGCCGCGGCAGCACCTTCACCGTCCGCCTGTCGGCCCTCCCGGCCGACGCGGGCGAAGAGAGTCCGACGGCCGAACCGCTGCTCCCGGTGGCGGTCGGGCCGCGGCGGTGGCGGGTGCTCGTCGTGGACGACAACGAGGACGGGGCGGACTCGCTCGGCACCCTGCTCGAACTCTCCGGGCACGAGGTCCGCACCGCCTACGACGGCCTGCAAGCGGTGACCGCGGCCGGCGAGTTCCGGCCCGACTTGATCCTCATGGACGTGGGCATGCCCCGGCTGAACGGCCTGGACGCCACCCGCCGCATCCGCGAGCACGACTGGGGCCGGGCCACCCACATCGTCGCGCTCACCGGGTGGGGCCAGGAGCAAGACCGCCGCAAGTCCGCCGACGCCGGAGCCGACGGCCACCTCGTCAAGCCGGTCGCCCCCCAAACGGTCTTCGACCTCCTCGCCGCCCTCGCCGACGTGCGGTAGCCGCCACGCCTACTCGTCGCGCTTCTTGGCCGCGAACTTGATGCGACAGCCCGCCGACGCCGACGTTTCCCCGGTCGCGGCCGGCGTCCCGGCCAGGGCGGCCCGGACCGCTTCCTCGACGTGCCGGGCGGCCGGCTCGCCCGGCGGGGGCTTGTCGTCGAAGGCCCCCAGGTAGACGACCTTGCGGTCCTTGTCGAGGACGAAGACTTCGGGCGTGTAGGCCGCGCCGTACTTGCGGGCGATCTCTTGCGACGGGTCGTACAGGTACGCGAACGGGAACTTTCGCTTGGCCGCCCGGGCCGTCATCGCCGGCAGCGCGTCGTCCTTGCCCGTGTTGACGTTGACGGCTACGACGGCGACCGGCGAGTCGGCGGCCGCATACGTCTTCCCCAGCGCGACCAACCGGTCTTCGTAGTCCCGGGCCACGGGGCAACTGGTGCACGTGAACGCGACGACGACGACCGCCTTCCCCTTCAAGTCCGCGAGCGCGTGCTTCGCCCCGTCGGTCCCTTCGAGGTCGGTCCAGGCCGGCGCGGCGTCCCCGACGCCGAGCGCCTTGTTGAACTTCCCCCCGACCGCGACCGGGGCGAACGCCAGCAATACGAGTAGGGCCAAAGTGCGGCACATCCGAAGCTCCAAGTCCTGGGGCAAATCCTCGAGGCGATTGTACCCCGACGGCACCGGAGTTGCCACGCTCCGCGGGCACGCGGCGGATTTCCTACCGCGACCCTTTCGGAGCTTGGCGATGATGAATCTGACCGGCGGTTACACCCTGGTGTCCGGCGAGCGCGACGGCAAGCCACTCCCGCACAATCACGTTGCGGACACGGTGGTGCGGTTCACGGCGGACGCGGTCAAGGTGACGCACACGACGCGCGGCGACGCTTACGCCGCCGGCTACGTCCTCGACGAGTCGAGCAGCCCTGCCAAGGTGACGATGACGGCGACGGCCGCGCCGGACTCGGGCGACGTGGCCCTGGGGCTGATCGACAAGCAGGGCGACACGGTGCGGCTCATCTACGCCCTGCCCGGGAAGCCGTGCCCGACCGAGTTCAAGACCAAGTCCGGCGAACTCCTCTTCGTCATGACCAACTTCAACAAGTAACCACCCCGACGCCGAACGAAAAAGCCGCCCGCCCCGAGACTCGCGTCCTGGGGCGGGCGGCTGGTTTGTCGGAGTCCGCCGGGGTTAGGCCGGGAAGAACTTCGGCACGTTCAGGTTGTAGAACTCGGCTTCGAGGTATTCCAGGGCCAGCGCGAAGTTAAGGATCGCGATGTCGTTGGTCCGCGAGGGGGTCGTGTTGAACGCCAGGGCCGGCCCGCCGTTCAAGTCCTGGATGAACGGGCCGGCGAGGTTAATGACCTGCTGGGCGGTCAGCGCCTGCTCGAAGTCCTCTTCCACCCCGAACACGTTGATCGTGGACAGGTTGTTGATCAGCACGTTCAGGTAGCCGGCGTGCCGGGCCTCGATCAACGCGATCGAGGCCGCGGCCCCGAGGTACGTGCGGTTGAAAATGATCGGGGCGGCCCCGGTGTACGCGCCGCAGCCGGTGTTTTCGAGGGCGTTCGACACGGTCACGAACGACCGCAGGTCGTTCTGCAACAGCCCCTTGAAGTTCGGCTTCGGGCGGGCGGCCGCGCCGAGGGCGTTCACCAGGAAGGCGACGTGGGCGTTCTCGTCGTCCTGAATCCCCTTGAAGGCCCGGCGGTTAAACCCGGGGTAGAAGTTCGGCACGGTGGTCGGGCCGGCCTCGGCGGTCGAGCCGGCGGCGATCAAGCCGGTCGCGGCGGCGACCATGGTGGCCCCGACTTTGACGAACGAGCGGCGGTCGGTGCCGGCGGATGCGGTGGTCTTCGGATCGGTCATGGGACAGGCTCCAGAGAAAGAAAGATCGAACGGCCCCGGGCCGAGCGGCCCGGGGAAAAAACTGGCCACCCGGTCGGGTTAGCCGACGAACACCCCGCCCGTGAAGGCGGCGTCGTATGCGTTGAAACTGAAGACTTCGACCTGCGGGTTGGCCCGGGCGTTCAAAATCTTCACCTGGGGGGCGCGGCCGGGGCCGCTGGCCGCGATGATCTCGGACACGCCTTCGCCGCCGAAGTCGGTCGTGGCGACGCGGACGCCGCCGGTGGCCGTGCTCTCGAAGGCGAAGAAGGCCGCGAGTGGGACCGAGGTCGTGCCGCTGAACGCGCGGACGTCCGGCCCGCCCCCGATCCCCGCCCCGGTCACGACATCGTCGTGGCCGTCGCCGTTGATGTCGCCGGCCGCGACGTTCACGCCGTTGCGGAAGCCGGAGTCGTAGGCGAAGTAGTCGGCGACGCTCGCCGGCGCGGCCGGCACCGGGGCTTTCGAATCGTTGAACAGGTTGCCGGCGAAGACGCGGACGCGCGGGGCCCCGCCGAACCCGGCCCCGGCGATCACGTCGGCGAACTTGCCGCCCGTGAGTTCGCCCGAGCCGACGTTGACGCCGCCGCGGAACGTGTCTTCGTAGGCGAAGAAGTCGGCGATACCGACCTGCGTCGCGCTGGTGATGCCGTCGCCGCTGAGCACCCGGACGCGCGGCCCGCCGCCGACGCCCGACCCGATCAGCACGTCGGCGAAGCCGTCGCCGTTCACGTCCCCCGTGGCGACGTTGACGCCGCCGCGGAAGGTGCTTTCGTAGGCGAAGAAGTCGGCGATCACGGCCTTCGTGCTGCCGTCGATGACGACCACCCGCGGGGCACCACCGACGCCCGTGCCGACGACGATGTCATCGACCCCGTCGCGGTTCACGTCCCCGGTGGCCACCGTGACGCCGCCGGTGAAAGTCGATTCGAGCGGGGTCAAGCTGTATACGAACGCGCCGGTCACGGCGTTGTACACGTTGACCTGCGGGCCGCCGCCCTGCCCCGCCCCGGTGGCGAAGAACTTGGTCGGCGTCGATTGCGCGGCCGTCACGGCGGGGATCGTCACCGTGACCGTAGGGGTCGTGCCGAGGGTCGCGCCACCGCCCGGGGCGCTCAGGGTGACGGTGAACGTCTTGGCCGCCGAGACCTGGGCCGGACCGCCCGGGAGGGCCAGGAAAATCGTCTGGCTCGTCTGGCCCAGGGCGAACGACAGCGTCCCCGAATTGGGGGCGTAGTCGGTCCCGGCGACGGCGGTCCCGTCCACGGTCGTGTAGTTGATCGTCGCGGCCGTCGAGGACCCGCCGGTGCGGGTGACCGTGAGGGCGACCGGGCCGCGGGCGTCCGTGAACGCGACCGTCGAGGTCGCGAACGACACTACGCCCGAGCCGGTAATCGGCGGGCCGACCGTCACGTCGGCGAGGGTCAAGCCGCCGCCGACCGTGCCGGCGAGGGTTCCGGCCCCGGTCGTCAGGCTGACCGTGTACAGCTTGTTCCCCGTTGCGACGTAAGCGGCGTCCGTAGCCGTCTCGATGTCGAACCCGGTCACGGCCCCGGCGTCGAAGCCGAGTGCCCCGACGGCGAAGAGGACGCCGCTGTTCGGCGACCCGTTCGTGATCGTCGTGTCCCCGTCAGCGGCCCCCTGCGTCGAGAGCAGGTCGGTGTTCGAGTCGATCGCGTACAGGGTCGTGACGGTCTTGCCCGTCGCCGGGTCGGCGTTCTTGGTGTAGGCCTCGGCCACAATTTGCGGGGCCGGGGCGACCCCGCCGACGACGGCGTCGTAGGTCTTCGAGTCGTACGTCAGGTTCGTGTCGGTGCCGGCGACCAGTCCGCTCGTCGGGTCGATGCGCAGGTTCTGGCCGGTGTTGCTGACGACGCGGAGCTTGTCCACGACGGGGTTGAAGTCGAGGCCGAACGACGTGCCCGAAAGACCCGGGGTAAACGGCGTCGTGCCGATTTGCGTCGCCACCCCGCTCGACGGGCTGAGGAGGTACAGGCGGTTCGTGCTGCCGACGCCGACGAGTTGGCCGTTGGACGGGCGGTAGTCGATGCCGACGAGGGTCTCGCCGGTTTGCAGGCCGGTGACCGGGACGTTCGAGCCGATGGTGCCCGGGGTGGCCGAGTCGAACGTCACGAGGTTCCCCGTCGTGGTCAGGCCGACGAGGGTCGCGGGGACGGCCCGGTCTTCGAGGGATTCGAGTCTCGGCAGGGTCCGCGGGGAGGCCTTCGGGAGTCGAAAGAAGGCGGTCCGCAACGAGAACTTCATGGTGGGCTCCAGAGGAAATGAAAAGTTCGGACGGTGTCGCCCGAGAAACGCGAAGCCGGTCCAAGCAACTGACGGGCCGGGCGGGGTAGAACTGTGGCGGTTTACCGGAGGACCGCAGAAATCTTTCGTTGAAGTCGAAAGATTTCACACCAGTTTTCCGGAGCAGAGCCCTGCGCAGTAGAGGTTTGGCATCAAAATACAGTTGGCGAAAAAGTGAATTCCCGATGAGGATATTCAGGCGAAGGGCGCGCCCCACCAGAACTGTGCGCACCCCGCGAACCGGTTTCCGGCACGCGAGTTCCTCACCGTTAGGCGGTAAGATATCGCCGGTGCCGGCGTGCCGGCGACTCGACTTCACGTCACGATCGGGAGCAACAGATGGAACAACGGCAACTGGGGCGGTCGGGGTTAATGGTGCCGGTGTTGAGCCTCGGCACGGGCACCTTCGGCGGCGGCAACGAGTTCTTCAAGGCGTGGGGCAGTACCGACGCCCGGGGCGCACGACACCTCGTCGATGTCTGCCTGGAGGCGGGGCTGAACTTCTTCGACTCGGCCGACATCTACTCCGGCGGCCTGGCCGAAGACCTGCTCGGGCAGGCGGTCGAAGGCCGGCGCGACCGGGTGCTCATCTCGACCAAGGCGACCTTCCGCACCGGGGACGGGGCCAACGACGTGGGGTCGAGCCGCTTCCACCTCGTGCGGTCGTGCGAGGCCGCGCTGAAGCGCCTGCGCACCGACTACATCGACCTCTACCAGATGCACGGCTTCGACGCCGTCACCCCGGTCGAGGAGACCCTATCGGCACTCGACGCGCTCGTCAAGGCGGGCAAGGTCCGCTACGTCGGCTGCTCGAACTTCTCCGGCTGGCACCTGATGAAGTCCCTCGCCGCGTCCGAGCGGTACGGCCTGACGCGGTACGTCGCCCACCAGGCGTACTACTCCCTGGTGGGCCGGGATTACGAGTGGGAGTTGATGCCCCTCGGGCTCGATCAGGGCGTCGGAGCGGTCGTCTGGAGTCCGCTCGGGTGGGGCCGGCTGACGGGCAAGATTCGCCGCGGCCAACCGGTGCCGAAGTCGAGCCGGCGGAACAGCGCGAAGAGCAACGACATGGGGCCACCGGTCGCCGATGAGCACGTGTACAAAGTGGTCGATGCCCTCGACCTCGTCGCGGCCGAGACCGGCAAGACGCTGCCGCAAGTGGCGTTGAACTGGCTCCTCCGCCGGCCGACGGTGGCGAACGTGCTCCTCGGCGCGCGCACCGAGGAGCAGTTGAAGGAGAACCTCGGGGCCGTCGGCTGGTCCCTGACGCCGGCCCAGGTGGCAACCCTGGACGCGGCGAGTGCGGTGACCCTGGCGTACCCCTACTGGCACCAGAGCGGGTTCAAAGAACGCAACCCGTCGCCCGTGTGACGCCCGGCGGTCCGACCTCGACCGCGGGTGACGGCCGCCGACGGCGTCTCGGAGACGGTTCTCCCTGGCTGTCGCGGGACGGAAAAGGGTGTGGGGTGCCGCGGATCGACCTCGTGATCAGTCCGCGACACCCCACACCCGAGACCCGGCACTCGAAGGTTTTACCCCACGTAGATGCCGCCCAGGCTATCGGGGTCGGCCGAGTAGAAGGCGTCGAGTTGGGCACCGGTCGCCCCCGACGTGATCCGCACGGCCGGGCCGCCGCCGGTGCCCGCGCCGGTGACGATGTCGTCCCGGCCGTCGCCGTCGATGTCCCGGAGGGAGACGCGGACGCCGCCGGTGAAGGTCGATTCAAAGGCGAAGTAGCTCCGCACCGACTGGCCGGTCAGGCCGTTGAAGACCTGGACGTGCGGGCCGCCCCCGGCGTCCGCCCCGGTCACGATGTCGGGAATCCCGTCGCCGTTCACGTCACCGGCCGCGACGAACACGCCGCCGGTGAAGCTCGCGCCGTACGGGGCGAAGTCGGCGAGGATCGTCGTGGCGGTTCCGGCCCCGAAGACCCGGACCCGCGCCGGCACGCCGGGGCCGGTCGTGGCGACCACGTCGGCCTTGCTGTCCTTGTCGAAGTCGGCCGCACTGACGCGGACGCCGCCGCGCTGACTCGGGTCGAAGGCGAAGAAGTCCCGGAGGACGGCACCGGTCATCCCGTCGAGGACGCGGACGCGCGGCCCGCCGCCGGTGTCGGTCCCGGTGATGATGTCGGCCCGGCCGTCGCCGTTGATGTCCGCGGCGGCCACGAACAGCCCGCCGGTGAACGTCGGCTCGTAAACGAACCGGTCGAACAGGACGGTGCCGTCGATGCCGTTGAAGACGCGGATGCGCGGCCCGCCGCCCACCCCGATCGCGGTGATGATGTCGGGGACGCCGTCGCCGTTCACGTCCCCCGTGGCGACCCGGACCCCGCCGGTGAAGTCGCTCTCGTAGGCCAGGAACCGCAGGACCTCGCCGCCCGTCGCGTAGTCGAACACCCGCACCAAGGGCAGCGAGCCGGGGCCGGACCCGACGGCCACGTAGGCCGGCCTGTTCGGGGTGCCGGTCGTGACCGTGAACGCCGGGTTCAGCGGCACGTCGGGCCGGACGAGGCTCGCCCCGGTCAGGCCCGGGGTCGAGGCCAGGAAGTTCCGCTTGGTCGATTCCGGCACGATCTCGCCGAAGTTGAACGGCCCGCGCACCCGCTGGCTCGTCAAGGAGATCGCGTCGAAGCGGTCGTTGCCGACCTGCGGCGGCGGAATCGTCGGGTCGCCGTTCTGCTCCAGCCCGTCCAGGAACGGCGCGGGGACGGCCCCTTCGACCACCGAGTACAGGCCCGGCGGCAGCACCGGGAACTCCCACCGGCCCGTCGAGTTGGTCACCGAAGTCAGCCCGCCCGGCACGTCGGCGGCGGTCAGCGGCCGGGCGAACGGCGTGCCGGCGAAGGCGATTCCGGAGATGGTCACCGCCACCCCGGCGATGCCCGGTTCCCCGGCGTTGCGGACGCCGTTCTCGTTCAGGTCCACGTACACGTAGCCGAACGGGTCGGCCGGCGTCAGTTCGCCGAAGTTGTAGTTCTGGCCGGCGTCGTTCGGCTTCAGCGACACGGTCAACGTGCGGGTCGCCGGGCTGGTCCCGCCGAGGCTGCCGGGGTTGTCCGCTCCGTGGTAGTAAAAGCCGTTCGGCGGAGTCTCGGTGATCGTGTAGTTCCCCGCCGGCAGGTTCGTGAACTGGTAGAAGCCCTGGGCGTTCGTCGTCGTGGTGCGCGGCGGCACGGGGTTGCCGGCCCGGTCGGTGCCCGTCAGCGTGACCGTGACGTTGCCGAGCGGGGTGTCGTTCCGCAGGCCCGGCGTGTAGGTCGCCGTGAGGTCGTTGTCGCGGTAGGCGAAGCCCGACACCGAGGCGACGGCCGGCGGGACCACCGGGGGGACCACAGGCGGTACGACCGGGGGGACCACCGGCAGCACCGTCAGGCCGAAGTCGAGCGTCGTGTTGACGTTGCCCGGCGACCCGCCGACGCTCAGCGCGATCGGCAGGCTCCGGATGGCCAGCCCGGACTGAGTCCCGTTGTTGTCGTTATCGACGTTGTCGTTGGGCGACCGGCCCGTGTTGGTGCTCAGCGTGAAGCCGGACGGCGGCACGACACCGACGGTGTAGTTGCCGGGGGTCAGGTTCGAGAACAGGTAGTTGCCGTTGGCGTCGGTGGTCGTGCTCGTCACGAGGTTGCCGGCCGAGTTGAAGAGTTGCACCGGGACGCTCGCCAAGCCCGGCTCGCCGGCGTCGCGGACGCCGTTGTTGTTCAGGTCGTTCCAGACCAGGTTCCCGAGGCCGAGCGGGGTGTACGCCCCGAAGTCCACCGTGAGGTCGCTGTTGGTCCCCCCGGTGACCAGCGTCACCGGAAGGCTGCGCACCGTCTGGCCGTTGGTCTTCGTGCCGTTGTCGTCGTTATCGACGCGGTTGTTCGGCCCGACGCCCGGCTCGAACGGCCCGGTCGGGCTGCCGTTAGTGCCGCTGCTGCTCACGAACCCGGCCGGCAGGTCGGCCTCAACGGAGTAGTCGCCGGGGGTCAGGTTCGAGAACAGGTAGTTGCCGGCGGCGTCAGTGGTGGTGCTGCCGACCAGCTTGCCGGCGGCGTCAAAGGCGCGGACGGGGACGCTCGCCAAGCCTGGCTCGCCGGCGTCGCGGAGGCCGTTGTTGTTCAGGTCGTTCCAGACGAGGTTGCCCAGCGAGAGCGGCTGGTAGAAGCCGAAATCGACCGTCAGGTTGGCATTGCCACTCGGCTCGCCGCCGGGGGTCAGTGTCACGGGACCGCTGAGGAAGTTGATCCCCACGAGGGTGCCGTTGTCGTCGTTATCGACATCGTTGTTGGGGCCGGGGGCCGGTTCGGACGGCCCAGTCAGGCTACCGTTAGTGCCGCTGCTGCTGTTCAGCCCGGTGAGCGGGCCACCCGTCGGCAGGCCGACGACGTACGTCCCCTGGCCGAGGTTCGTGAACAGGTAGTTGCCGTTGGCGTCGGTCAACGTGCTAGCCAGCGGGGTGAGGCTGTCCGGCACGCCGTCGGCGTTGGCGTCCGCGTACAGGTTGACGGCGACCTTCGAGAGGCCGACCTCGCCGGCGTCGAACTTGCCGTTATTGTTGGCGTCGTTCCACACGAGGTTGCCGAGGGAGAGCGGCACGAACGCCCCGAAATCGACGGTCAGGTTGGCGTTGCCGCCCGGCTCGCCGCCGACGGTCAGCGTGACCGTCCCGGACCGGACCGTCTGGCCAACAGTCGCGGTGCCGTTGTCGTCGTTATCGATGTCGTTGTTCGGGCCGGGCGCAGGCTCGAACGGCCCGGTCGCCAGGCCGTTGGCCCCGGTACTCGACTTGAAGCCGGCCGGCAGGTCGGCCTCCACGAAGTAGTCGCCGGGGGTCAGGTTCGGGAACAGGTAGTTGCCGTTGGCGTCGGTCGTCGTGCTGGCCACGAGCGTGCCGGCAGCGGTGAAGAGCCTCACCGGGGCGTTCGCCAGGCCCGGCTCGCCGGCGTCGCGGACGCCGTTGTTGTTCAGGTCGTTCCAGACCAGGTTGCCCAGCGTGAGCGTCTGGTAGAAGCCGAAATCGACCGTGAGGTTACTGTCGGCGTCGGCCGTCGGGTCGGGGATCGCCGAGGCGTCGGCCTCGCCGGTCGGGGCGGTGCCGTCGATGAGTCGGATCACGGGAGACAGGACGCCACCGAGTGCGGCCGTGCCGCTGTCGCCGTTATCGACGGGCGGCGCCGGGGCCGGCTCGTTGGGGCCGGTCGTGCTCCCGACCCCGCCGCCGGTGCTGCTCACGGTGCCGGCCAAGGCCCCGCCGCTGGCGAAGTTGGACGCCGGGACGGCGACCTGGTACTGTCCGGGGTTCAGCCCCGAGAACAGGTAGTAGCCCTGGGGGTTGCTCAGGGTGGTCACGGCCTTGCCGGAGCCGTCGAGGACCGCTTTGCCGGTCGCGTCGAGCAAGTTCAGCGTCACCGGGCCGGTCGGGGCCGACTCGCCGGCGTCGAACTTGCCGTTGTTGTTGGCGTCGATCCAGATTCGGTTGCCCAGCGACACCGGCCGGAAGAAGCCGAAATCGACCGTGAGGTTCGACTGGGCGTCCGGGGCGACCGCGTCACCGGCGGTCCGGTCGGCCTCAGCGAGCGGCTCGGAGTTGCCCGGCCCGAGGGTGACGACGCCACTGCGGACGTTGGCCCCGAAGGCGGTGCCGTTGTCGTCGCTGTCGATGTCGGTGTTCGGCGACGGGGTGCCGGCCCCCTCGAACGGGCCGGGCGTCCCGGTGACCCCAGGTGCGCCGGTGCTGCTGCGGTAACCCACCAGCGGACCGGTGCCGTCCACCTGGACCCGGTAGTCTCCCGCGGTCAGGCCGTCGAAGCGGTAGTACCCGCCGCCGGCGGTGACGATGGCGACCGCGACACCAGTGCCGTTGAGGACGGGATTCCCGGCGGCGTCGAGCAGCCGCACGGTGACGCCGTCGATCCCAGACTCGCTGGCGTTCAGCAGGCCGTCGTTGTTGGCGTCGAGCCAGACCCGGTTGCCGAGGCTGTACGTCCGCGTCAGGCCGAGGTCGAGCGTCAGATTGGTGTTCGCGTCGGTCGCGTTATTCACCTGCGGGCCGACGTCGGTCTCCCCGGTCGGGGCGGTGCCGACGGCGAGTGTGATGACCGTGCTGCGGACGATCGCGCCGACCTGGGTGCCGTTGTCGTCGTTGTCAACGTTGGTGTTGCCGGACGGGGTGTTGGCCCCCTCGAACGGGCCGACGCTGCCGGCCGCCCCGGTGCTCGACACGTAGGTCGCCGGCAGGGTACTCAGCTCGACGTAGTAGCCGTTGGGGTTCAGGTTGGTGAACAGGTAGTAGCCGTTGATGTCGGTGGCGGTCGCGGCGACCGACACGCCGGCGGCCGTGAAGAGGGTCACGGTCACGCCGTTCAGCCCTGGCTCGCCGGCGTCGCGGAGACCGTTGTTGTTCAGGTCGTCCCAGACCCGGTTGCCCAGGGAGAGCGGCTGGTAGAAGCCGAAATCGACGGTGAAGTTCGACTGACCATCGACGACGGCGAACGGGGTCTCGGTGGTGTCGGTCTCGCCGACCGGCTCGCTGACGCCCGGCCCGAGGGTGACGACGCCGCTGAGGAAGTTCACCCCAGACGCGCTGCCGTTGTCGTCGAGGTCGATGTCGTTGTTCGGCGGCTTGCCCGGCTCGAACGGGCCGGTCGGGCTGCCGTTGGTGCCGCTGCTGCTCTGGTAACCGGCGAGTGGGCCGCCGCCATCGACTTGCACGCGGTAGTCGCCGGCGAGAAGGTTGTCGAAGGCGTAATAGCCGCCGCCCACGGTGGTCGTGGTGACCGGGTTGCTGGCGGCGTCGAGGACCGGCGTGCCGTCGGCCTTCAGCAGCCGGACGGTGACGCCGTTGATCCCGGATTCGGCGTTGTTCAGCAGGCCGTCGTTGTTGGCGTCGTTCCAGACCCGGTTGCCGAGGCTGAACGTCCGAATCAGCCCCAGGTCGAGCGTCAGGTTGCTATCGACGTTCGCGGCGTTATCGACCTGCGGACCGACATCGGCTTCCGTCGTCGGCTCGGTGGCCGGCGCGAGGGTGACGACCGTGCTGCGGACGATCGCGCCGACCTGGGTGCCGTTGTCGTCGTCGTCAACGTTGGTGTCGGCCGACGGCGTGTTGACGCCCTCGAACGGGCCGACCCCGGCGACGCCCCCGGTCACGCCCGCCCCAGTGCTGGACCGGAGGCCGAGCGGAATGCCGCTGAGCTCGACGTAGTAGCCGCCGGGGGCCAAGTTGGTGAACAGGTAGTAGCCGCTGCCGTCGGTGACCG
>JAYTSV010000192.1:0-3875 GCA_043745465.1 Fimbriiglobus sp. | reverse complement strand
AACGTCTTGACCAGGTGGGCGAAGTGGACGCGGGTCGTGGACAGGGTGTTCGCCTCGACCGCCCCGCCGCCGACGGCCCGGAGGTAGTCGTCCCGGAGGGCGGCGAGCGTGAGGGACTTCTGCACCGGCTCTGCACCCGCCGCGGGCGCGGGTAACTCCCCGTTACGCCGGACGAACTCCGCCACGCCCGCGCCGGCCGGGATGCGTCGCACTGATCTTCCCCACGGATTGTGGACAGGTTATGGGCGGTGGCTCGGGTCGTGCGTCCGCTCGTACTCGTCGGGGGACACGGACCCCAGCGTCGAGTGCCTTCGGACGCGGCTGTAAAACACCCAGACGGACTCGAACAGGCTCGCCCCGGCCTCGTCGCGCGTGGCGTACCTCTCGTGGTGGACCAGATCCCGCTTCAGTTGAGCGTAAGTGCTCTCGACCACGGCGTTGTCCCAGCACTGCCCCACCCCGCTCGTGCTGCACGTCGCGCCGAGCCGGCCCAACTCCGCCGGTAGTGCTCGCCCGCGTACTGGCGGCCGCGGTCCGAGTGCGCCACCAGGCCCGCCGCCGGCCCCCGCCGCGACACCGCCAGGTCGAACGGATCGACCACCAGCCGGCTCGCCATCGCCGCCGACACCGCCCACCCCACGACCCTCCGGCTGAAAAGGTCCAACACGGCGGCCTCATTGTCGCAGAACGCCCCGCTCGGCGCGGGGCCGTCACCCCTCCGGCCCGGACGCCGTCCGGTGGGGACGGGTCTCGTCGGCCCGCCGGGGGCGATCACTCGGGCGTCGGCAGAATCGCCTCGGCGGCAGCGCGGCGTCGTCCACCGCGAGCTTCGGCGGGCAGCGGGGGTGGAAGCCGCCGCGTCATCCCCGGCGTCGGACGCCGCCCCCTTCGCCCCGTCCCGGAAGGCGACCGTGCGGCCCTCGGACCGCGCGCCGAACTTGCGGTCCGGCGAGTACGCTTCGACGGCGTCCGGGAAGTCCGGCACCGACGCGACGACCGGGGCCGGCGACACGCCGACAACGGGATGAGGATGAAGGGCAGAGGGCCGCGGGGCGGTCGACGGGCCCGCCGAGGAGCAGTCCGTCGAACCGGCCCCGCGGCCCGGACAGCACGAGAGGACCGTTAGCTCTTAGGGGTGGAACTTCAGGACGAACCCGCTGCCGCTCGTCTGGTACGCGCCGGGAGTGGTCGGGTCGATCGACGTTGCGGTCCCGAGGTCGCCGGCCCCGAACACGTCCCCGAACCCGTCCAGGGCGATGCCCATCCCGTAGTCGTCCTCCGACCCGCCCCAGGACGCGGAGTACGCCAGCCCGGTTCCGGTCGGGTTGAGTTCGACCGTAAACGCGACGCTGGCGAGGCACCCGCGGAAATCACTTCGAGCAGTGGTCGCGTTCGTCCTCGACCCGCGGATCGAGCCGACCGACTGGTGGGCCGAGCGCGCCTTTTGCCCGAAAGTCGTGAACCGTCAGGTGCGGGGCGGGAACCGGACGGCCGCGGCCTCTCCGGCGCAGGGCGTGCTGATGTCCGTGTTCGAGACGCGCGGCCGCCAGAGGCTCTCGGTCGTGAAACGCGTTCGCCAGGCGTTACGCGGGTCCGGCCACCGGCTCCTGCCACGCCCACTGCTGTGCAGGCGATCGCTACGTGACAGTCACCCCGTAGTCTAATCTGGATGTCCGGCCGCCGAGCGAGAGGCGGACGTCCGCCCCGGAGTCGCTTCCCATGAAAGTGGATTCCCGTGAATTCCAGTGCCAGCTCGAGCGCCTACGCTTCGCCGACCGACCCTCCGGCACCCAGGGCTTCTTCGCCTTCGTCGCGGCCTTCGATCCGCACGTGTCCCTGACCACGAGCAACCGCAAGGACCTCCAATTCGAGGAGTACTTCCTCGACACGGCCGGCGGGGACTTCGCCGCCCGACAGGTCCACCTGCGGGTGCGCGTCTTCCCGGATCGGATCGACTGCACGCACAAGGCGATCGCACGGGACCGGTACTGGCTCAAGAAGATGCGGGTCGGCTGCTCGGCGACGGACGCCAAGACGAAGTTGGAAGAGGACATCTACGGACACCAATCCATGTTCGCCTGGGAGACGGTGTGTCGTCAGCCCCTGCGAACGAGGTTCCCGATTGTCGGATCTTGGGCGGACTTGTACGCGGGCACGGAGGGCATCTGCCCGACCGACCGGCCGTTGGTCGCCGCGCCCAGCCGGTTCTTCTACCAGGTGACGAACATCGAGGTGCAGTTCGAAGGACGCACGACCCGTAAGAAGTGCAAGGCCCCCGCAACGCTCGAATTCAAGTACGCTGATCCGGGGCACAAAAATCTCGTGGCGGCCGAGTTCGCCTGAAAACATATTCGGTCGGGGGAGAACTTCGCTCCCTACTACGTGCGGCGGATGCGCCACTTCTTCGCCGCGCTGTATCGATCGCCGTGGGCCGACTTGTCGTCCGACCTGATCAAGTGCCAGGCGCAAAGCCTCTGACGAGGCCTGACCTCCGGGGTTGCCCGCGACCAACGGCGACTGCGCCCCCAGGGTGCTTAGGCGTCGCTCAACAATTCGATCCGCGGACACCACGACGAGGGCGGCCCGGGTGTCGCCGTCAAGGTTCTCGACGGCACCGCCCGGGTCGTCGGCGGCGGGGCCACGGGTGACGGTGGGCACCGGGACGTTCACCCTGTCCGGGGCCAACGCCGACGCCGGCGGGTCGGCGGCAGGGGGTTCGGACAGTTCGCCGACTGCTTCGGTCTCGGCAACCCGAACTGCCGCGGCCGCCCGGGCGGCGGCCTGACCAGCGACGGCAAGGCGGAACTCATCGCCGGTGCGGGTCGGGGCGGCGGCCTCCAGGTCAGCGGGGCCGACCTTCTCCGGAATGGCCAGGACCGCACCGCCGACTTTTTCGCTGGCGACATGGGGCGGCCGAGCGGCCGCCCCGGACGTGCTTGGCGTCAGCGCCGCCGGGGGCTGACCCGCACTGGATCGACGACGATCGGCGACAGGTCGAGGTCCTCCGGCCGGAACCAGTCGGCCCCGAGTTGCACCAGCGGCGACGGGCGGACGGTTCCGGCAGCCGCGGGCGGGGTCGGCTCCGGGACGCCGGCCCCGGTCCACGACAGCGGCCGGGGGGCGTCGGCGGCGGGGGCGGATGGCGGCGAGATGGGGGTCCACATGGCCAGCGGGAGGGCCGGGAGCGGCGGCTGGGCCGCCGGCGGCGGGTCGGCGATGTCCTGCGGGTTGGCGTTGCCGGCCGCCAGGGCGAACGTCGCGCTGGCGGTCTGGCCGCCCGACGTGCGGCCGGCGGCGGCCGCGTACTGGTACACCTTGAGCGAGACGTTGTCCACGATCCAGATGTCGCTCACGCTGGCCGGGTTGACGGTCAAGCCGGTCGGGTGGGCGTTGGCCGCGTCGATGGTCCAGCTCCCGAGCAGGCCGCCGGTCAGGGTGTACTTGAACACCCTGTCGGTGGACGAGCCGTCGTCCACGACCCACAGCGAGGTGCCGTCGGTGACGATCCCCTTCGCGTTCGAGTCGGCGGCGTTCAAGGCGAAGCCGCCGGCCGCGCTCTGGCTGCCGGACAGCCGGGCGGCCGCGCCGGCGTACAGGTACACGCGGTCGGCTTTGGCGTCCACCAGCCAGACGTCGGTGCCGTTGGTGGCCAGCCCCTCGATTTGCGACTTGACCGGCAACCCGCCGGCCGTCCAGGAGCCGAGCAGCGCCCCGGCGGCCGAGTACACGTACACCGTCTTGTTCGCGTCCACCACCCACACCTTGTCCCCGGCGGCGGTCGTGGCCATGCCCCGGGGGGCGGTGTCGCCGCTGTCCAGGGTGGTGTCGGCGAGGGCATTGCCCGGGACGCCGTACCGATACGTCCGGTCGGTGGT
>JAYTSV010000191.1:0-14654 GCA_043745465.1 Fimbriiglobus sp. | reverse complement strand
ACCCGGGAATCGTCAAGTCGCGCGCCGCGAATGCCGAAGGTAGTCGTGGGAGGCGGGACGCTCGCGGGTTTCGAGCGGGTTTTCCGTCGGCCGAAGGGGGAACGCAGCGATGACAGTGAAGCGGATTCTACTCGGGATGTTGCTTCTCGGCGGCACGACGGCGACCGCCCGCGCGCAATTTTCTCCCGGGCAGGCGTACCCCAGCCCGCCGCCGGCGTCGATGACGCAAGCCTTCCCGTCCGGCCTGCGTCCCCTGTCGAGCGGCACCGGCCTGACCGGCACGCCGCCACCGCTGCTCGGGAGCGCCCCGAACGCACTCGAAGCCCAGCCGACGACCACGCTGACGATGGCCCCGTCCGGCGTGATGAACGCCGCTGCGTGCGGGCCGGGTGGCGCGAACTGCTGCGGCCCGGTCGGCGGCAACGGCCCGATCACCTACGAACTTTTCACGCGGACCGGCCCGTCGCTGATTATCGGCGGCGGCCCGGACCTGAGCGGCGCGACCCGGTTCGGCTGGATGGTCGAGGGCGGCGGCCGGTCGCTGTTCATGAACACCACGAACGACGCCGCCTGGACGGCCGAGTTGAGCCTGATGTACGCGTACAACGGCGGCGGCGACCGCGTCCTCGACGTGTTCGCACGCCAACCGAAAAACCCGACCACCGGCCTGCTCATCGGCCCGGACCAGATTCAGCCGTTCACGCTGCGCGGGGTGACCCGCGCCGGTCTGAACTACACGATCGGCCGCGACTGGTTTCTGAACGGCCCCGGCTTCCTCGGGTACGAGCAGGCGTGGAACACTCGGTTCGGCGTCGATGTCGGTGGCAACTACGGCACCATCCGCGTGGACCTGGTCCCGGTCGCCGACGTGAACAACTACTTCCGCCGCTACAGCGTGACCAACGGGGTGCAGTTCGCCGCGCACTGGAACGCCGAGATGCCGATGGGGGCGTGGATTGTTTTCGGCGGCGTGCGTGCGCAGTACGGTTTCCACCACTCGAACGTCATCCCCCCGCTCAGCGGCAACTTCCAGGACTTGAACCTGCTCTTCACCGCCGGCGTCCGCTTCTAACGCGGAAAGGCGAGCGGCCCACGTGAGTGGGCTGTTCCAACCCGGAATGCGAGTGATCGCCCCGGGCAAGCGCTGAAAACTTCGCGCGGGTTGCCGCTCCCTATTGCAGGTTGGAACAGCCCACTCACGTGGGCCGCTCGCCTTCGCCTGCGGCCGATCAGCCGCTGCCGTTCAGTTCGACCGCCTCTTCCCAGTGGGCGATCAACCTCGCCAGGCGGTCGCGGTTCGCTTCTTGCTCGGCGCACAGCTTCGTGAAGCGGCGGCCGTCCTTGTAAACTTCGCCGTCGGCGAGGGTCACGTCCAGGGCGGCGACGGTCGCCTCGGTGGCGGCGATGTCGGCTTCGAGGTCGGTGACCTTGCGGAACGGGAACTGCCGCTTGCGCTTCACTTTGGTCGTCACCGTTTCCGGGGCGAGTTCGATCGGCTTTACCGCTTCCTGGCGCTTGCCCCGGCCGCGTTGGGCGGTTTTCTCGGCTTCGGCGCGGGCGGCGACGAGCAACTCGTAGGTGTCGTAGTTGCCGTAGACGACTTCGTGCTTGCCGTCCTCCATGACGATCATCATGTCCGACGTGCGGTTCAAGAAGTACCGGTCGTGGCTGACCGTGATGACCGTGCCGTCGAAGTTCTTGACCGCCTCTTCGAGCGAGTCGCACGCCCAAATGTCGAGGTGGTTGGTCGGCTCGTCGAGTATCAACACGTTGATGCCGGCGACGGTCAACTTGGTCAGTGCCGCGCGGCTCTTCTCGCCGCCGGAGAGTTGCCGCACGGGGGCTTCGACGATCTCGCCCTGGAGGCCGAACGCGCCCAACAGGTCGCGCATCTTCTGCTCGGTTAACGACGGGTCGGGTTCGGGCCAGACGGCCTGCATCAGCGGCTTGTCCTCGTCCAACAACCCGAGGTGTTGGTCGAGGTAACCGGGGAAGACGAGTTGGCCGCGCTTGACAGTGCCCGAGGTCGGCTTCTCGTCGCCGAGCAGGATGCGGAGCAGGGTGGTTTTGCCGCAGCCGTTCGGCCCCATGATGCCGAGCCGCTTGCCGCGCGGGAGGTCGAAGTTCAGGTTCTCAAAGAGGGTCTTGTCGCCGTACCGCTTGGTCAAGTCCTCCGTGTGGAAGACCACGTCGCCGGCGCGGGCGACGGTCGAGAAGCGGATGCTCGGCCCGCTCACCCGCGTCGGCCGTTCGAGAACGACAGTCTTGTCGAGCGTCTTCGAGCGGGACTGCGCCTGCTTCGCCATTTGCCCGTAGTGCGACCGGCGGATGATCTCCTCTTGCTTCAGGATGTACTCGCGCTGGGCCTCGAACTCCTTCAACTGGCGGTCGTACTTCTCGTCGCGCAGGCGGACGTACTGCTTGTAGTTGCCGGGGTAACTCGTCACCTTGCGGTTGTGCAACTCGAAGATGCGGGTGCTGACTTTGTTCAGGAAGTACCGGTCGTGGCTGACGACGATCATGCCCTGCGGCTGCCGGCTCAGGTATTCTTCGAGCCACCGCGTCGTGGCGATGTCGAGGTGGTTACTCGGCTCGTCGAGCAGCATCACGTCCGGGGCGGAGAGCAGCAGTTTCGCCAGCAGGAGTCGCCGCTGCTGGCCGCCGCTGAAGGTCGTGATTTCGCGGTGGTAGTCGGCCTCCTTGAACCCCAAGCCGCCGAGCACTTCCTCGACCTTGTGGTCGAGCTGGTAGGCGTCCTGGGCCGACATCAACTCGCTGAGCCGGTCGAACTTCGCCGAGAGTTGCCGGCGCTTGAACTCGTCCGTGCAGACGGCCAGGTCTTCGGCCGTGGCGACCATGTCGGCCTGCACGGCGAGGAGTTCGTCGAAGGCCGACTTGGCCTCGTCGAAGACGGTGCGGCCGGGCGGGAACTCGGCGACCTGGTGGAGCATGCCGAACCGGGCACCGGCGTGGAACTTGATCGCGCCGCTCTCCGGCGGATCGACCCCGCACAGCAGCCGCATCAGGGTCGTCTTGCCCGCACCGTTCGGCCCGACGAAGCCGACCCGCTCGCCGGCGTGCAACTCGAACGACACGGCCTCGAATAACGGCGTGGCCCCGTAGCCCCGCGCGACGTCCGTACAACTCAACAGCAGCATCGCGCCCACCCGCAAGTTCGACGACCGGAACGGGGGAATCATACGGCGCGGCCCCGGACCGGGGGATTGCGTTCGCGGGGCCGCCGCGTCATACTGTCAAGGTTGTCCGATTCCCGACGCGAGGCCGGCCATGCCCAAGTTGACGTGCCCCGAGTGCGACACGGCGTTCAACACGGCCGGCGGGCGGTACACCGGGTGCCCCGGGTGCGGCGTCCGCCTCGACGCCCGCGACCCCGCCGACCCGGTCGCCGTCGGCCGGCCGACGCGGTCGCCGAAGACCACGTCCCCCTACGACACCGACCTGGCCGACGTGAAGCCGAAGAGGCCGGTCAAGCGGTACTCCGGGCCGATCGTCGTCCGCAAGCAGAACGACGGCACTCCGAAGGCGATCCTGGCCCTAATCCTCGTCGGCGTCGTCGGCGCGTTCGGGCTGTTCGCCGGCATCATCGTGATCGTCTACCACGTCGCCGGCTCGGACCGGCCGAAGATGGCGACCAATTCCTTGCCGCCGACCACGGGACAAGGCGGCGGCAACCCGTTCGCCCCCGGCGGCAATCCGGGCGGGCCGGGCGGCGGGGGAAATGGCTTCCCCGGGGGCGGCGGTATGATCGGCACCGGCGGTCCGCCGGCCGGGCCGGGCGGGTCGTTCCCGACGCCCAAGGGCAACCTGCCCGGGGTCGATCCGGGCGAGTTGCCGCAGATCGGCACCGAGATCGACGACGACGACCTGGCCGGGCTGTTCCCGCCCGGCACGTTTCCCCCGGGCACCTTCCCCGGCCGACCCGCCGGCCCCGGTGGACCTGGTGGCCCCGGCCGGCCCGGAATGCCCGGCGATCCGAGGGGGCCGCGGCGTGGACCCCCCGCCGGCATGTTCCCCGGCGGGCCGGGCGGCCCCAACATGCCGGGCGGCCCGGGGGCGGCGGCCCCGGCGGCCGTCGCCATCGTCACGCTGTCGAACCTGCGGGAAGTCCAAGGCTTCGCCGGGTTTCCCGAGTTGCAGGTCGATTTCGAGTACGCCGCCGGGTCGCCCCCGGGCCTGTTCGACACCCTGGTCTTGAAGACGAACAACGGCACGGCCCAGGTCCGGTTGCACTTCCAGGGCCAGCCGAAGGGCACGATCAAGGTCGCCGGGATCGGCGTCGGCGTCGGCACCCTCGAAGCCTGGATGGAGCGCAGGACCGGCCCGTCGCCGTTCACGGCCGGCCAGAAAATCTCCAACTCTGTGACCAAATAGCGGCCCGGAATCCCCGCCCACTTGACCGCGCGCCTAGGATTATGTCGCCGAAGAAAATCCTCTTCGCCCACTGACGTGACGGGTCGGGACCGACGCCATGCCGAACGACAACCTCTGCCCGCGGACCCTGGTGGCGATCCCGGTGTACAACGAAGCCCGGCACGTCCGCGGCGTCCTCGACGCCGTCCGGCCGTTCGCCGCGAACGTCCTGACCATCGACGACGGCTCGACCGACGGCACGGCCGCGCTGCTCGCCACCGAGCCGGGCATTCTGCGGGTGACGCACGACCGCAACCGCGGCTACGGCGCGGCCATCTCGACCGCGTTCGACTACGCCGTCCGGCACGGGTACGAAACCCTCGTGACGATGGACTGTGACGGCCAGCACGAGCCGCACCGCATCCCCGTGCTGCTCGAAGCCCTGCACGGCGTCGATATCGTGTCGGGAAGCCGATACCTGCGCGACTTCCGCCAGGACAGCCCCGCCCCGGCCGACCGCCGCGACATCAACGCCACGATCACGGCCGAACTCAACGAGCGGTACGGCTTCGACCTGACCGATTCGTTCTGCGGCTTCAAGGCGTACCGCGTCCACGGCTTGCGGGACTTGAACATCACCGAGACCGGTTGGGGGATGCCGCTGCAACTCTGGGTGCAAGCCGCCCGACGCGGCTTGCGGGTCCGTGAAATCGGCGTGCCGCGCCTGTACCTCGACGCGACCCGGGCCTTCGGCGGCATGATGAACGACCCGACCGAACGACTGGCCTATTACCGCCGCGTCATCGCCCAGACCGACGCCGCGCTGAGTGCCCCGATGCTGACGGCCCCCGAGAGTTGCCGCTGCCCGGAGTGGTGTTAATGTCCGCGAGCCGGCGTTACAAGGCCCCGCAACAGCACGGCGAAGTCCTCGCCGACCCCAGCACCGAAGACGCGACGAGACTCGTCGGCCCCAACCGCGAGATTCGCCGCAAACTCTTGCCCGAAGACCTGTTCACGTCGGCCCGCCAAAACGTCCTCGACGCCGCCGTCAGTTACCTGCGCGAGAACGGCGAGCCGGTCCCCGCGCTGAACGACGGCCCGCTCATCGTCACCGGCCACCAGCCGGAACTCTTCCACCCCGGCGTCTGGGCGAAGAACTTCGCCGCCAACGGCCTCGCCCGCCGCGTCAACGGCCTGTCACTCAACCTGATCGCCGACTCGGACACGCTGAAGGACCGCACGATCCGGGTGCCTGTGCTCGATGGCGACACGGCGCGACTGGAAATCCGGGCGTTTGACGACTCGTCGCCCGAACTGCATTACGAAGTCGCACGGGTGAAGAACGTCAAAAAGTTCGACCGGTTTGGCTGCAAGGAGTCCATCGACTTCGGCGTCCACGGGCGTTCAATGGTGCCAGACTTTGGCAACGCCTATTACGGCAACCCCTACGACCAATATGTCGCCGGCCCTGAAACCCCTCTCGGCGAGCACTTTTCCCGCCTTCGCCGCACTCAAGAGCGCGCGTGGGGTTGTCACAACCTCGAACTGCCCGTGAGCCGGCTGTGCCGCACGGACGCCTGGGCCAAGTTCGTCGCGGCTATCGAGCGGCGATTGCCGGAGTTCACGGCGGTCTACAACGCGGCGATTGAAGACTACCGCCAAGCGAACCGCGTCCGTAGCGTCAATCACCCGGCCCCGCTGCTCGAACCGGGCGAGCGGCCTTTCTGGCGCATGACCGCCATCGGCCGCGAGCGCCCCTACGCCGCATCCCCCGCCGGCGAACTCCGCCCCCGCGTCCTAACGTTGACCCTCTTCACCCGCCTGTTCTTCGCCGACCTGTTCATCCACGGCATCGGCGGCGGCAAGTACGACGAAGTGACCGACGCGATCATCCGCAACTTCTTCCGCTGCGAACCCCCGGCCTATCAGGTGCTAACACTGACGGCGCACCTGCCGTTCGATGTCGAGGGCGACCCGGAGGCGGAGGTGCAAGCAGCCAAGCGGCGCTTGCGTGACATGCAATGGAATCCGCAGCGTTCCGAGTTCGAGGAAACTTCGCCGATTGCTGACGCATTGAGAAGGACCATTCAAGCTAACATTGCGCAAACTCCGGTCACTCACGCCGCGAGACTCCAACGCTACCACTGGCTCCGTGACTACAAGACTGAACTCGCCGACTGGGTCGTGCTACCTCAACGTGAGGCAGAGGAAAGTTTGCGGCATGCGCTCGCCCGGAGGCAACGAGCCGCCATCCTAAAGCGGCGCGATTACGCCTGGGTGCTGTTCCCCGAGGCGACCTTGCGGCCGCTGATGACGCAGTTTCTGTAACTTGTGGCGAGCCGGAAGCGTGAGCGCCCGGAGTTCGCGGCCGGTCACCTTGCCGTCAGCCGGTCGAAGTCGGGCCACTCTTTCGCGTGCAACTTGGCCTTCGTCAAACCGCCCTGAACAGCCGCACGGATCGCCAGGTCGCGGTTCGTTTTGGCCAACGGTCCGGGAACTTTGTCTTCGGCCAACGCCAGGTGGAAGGCGTACACCGGCTTTTTCGGTTCGAGCCGGCGGGCGACGGTCAAGTCCTTGATCGCTTCGGCGTACCGCCCCCCGGCGATGTGGACGATGGCGCGGGTGTCGAGCAGCGTCGCCCGCGGCCCCTTCCGGGCGATCACAGCGTTGACCATGCCCAGCGGCCGGTCGCCTCCGTCGCGGTTGTGCAGCGCCAGGATCATGGCGAAGTTGTTCAGGAAGATGTCGTTGTCCGGGGCCAGGGCGAGGAGCTTCTCGTAGGTGGCGATTTCGTCGGTGTACCGGCCGAACAGGTCGTCGAGTTCGGCCTTGGCGAACAGGATGTCGGGGTCGGAGGCGTTTGCGGCGAGCTTTCGGGCGACCCACTCGTCGATGCCTTGGACCGTCGCCTTCCACTTTTCGCGGCCGGCTTCCGGTGCGAGTTCGACGGGGAGGACTCGCGCCCCGCCGGCGAGGAGTTTGGCGGTGACGCCGACCGGAGAGGTCGCCTCGTGGGCGTAGGCGAGTGCGACGGCGTCGGCGGCGCGGCCGTTGCGGAGCAGGTAACCGGCGAGCGAGGCGTGGGCCAGTGGCGTGCCGGCCTTGGCGGCGTCCCGGTAAATCGTCTCGGCGTTGGCCTGGAGATCGATCTCTTCCAGGAACGGGGCGACCCGCTTGACGAGCGACTCGGCGTCGCCGGCGAACGTGCTTTCCAGCAGTCGCTTCGCCGCCTCGGGCTTGCGGCCGTTCAAGGTGAGTACGCGGGCCTCTTCGGAGACCGCTTCCCAGGTGCCGGCGAATCGGGCCTTCAGCACGGCGACGGTGGCTTCGGCGGCCGACGCGTTCGACCGCTCGCACTGAACTTTGGCCAGGGCGGCGAGGTGCTCGGGTTGCGCGAGGCCGACCGCCCGGGTGGACTTTCTCAGGACCATTTCGGCCAGGTCGAGCTGACCCTGTTGGGAGTACATGCGGCCGAGGTAGTAGTTCTCCTCGGGGGTCAGCGGCGTCCGCTCGCCGATCTCCGTCAACTCTTTGATGGCTTCGACCTGGCCGAACGGGTCGGTCGAATGGACGAGGGCCTTGGCCCGCTTGTCCTCGTCCAGGTTACCGCCCTCTTGCAGGTTGCGGACGATCAGGTCGAGCGCGGCCGCCAAATCGGCCGGTGCCCCGGAGCGCATCACCGTGGCGAAGGCGAGCATCCGCCGGGCGTACCGCCGGGCGTCGGGCGGCGCGGCCGGGGCGTCGGCGAGCGCCGCGAAGAGTTTGTCGGCTTCGGGGCCGCGGCCCGTCCGGTACAGCAGCCGGGTCAACTGGTGAACGACGCCGGCGTCGGTCGGGGCCAGCGCCAGCGCGTCCCGGTCGTACTTCTCGGCCCGGCCGAGGTCGCCGACGATTTCCTGACACGCGCCCAGGGCGAGGGCGACGGCGACGGCCGACTCGGGCCGGTCGGGCACCGGTTTGAGGGCCTTGGCGGCGGCCTCGGCGACGCCCTTGGCCTCGGTCGGCTTGCCCCCGGCGACGGTCAGCCGGACGAGCGCGACCCAGGTTTCGGGGACGTTTTCGTCGAGCGACCGAGCCGTCTCGACCGCCTTCCGGGCGTCGTCGGGCGCGCCGGCCGCTTCCAGAACGCCGGCGCGGGTCAGGTGGTCGCGGGGCTGCTTCGAGTTCACCTGCTCGGGCGCACCCGCCCAGGCGAGGCCGCGGGCCTTGTCCCCGCCGTGAACGGCTCCGAGCACGACGAATTTCCGCGTCAACTCCTCGGACAGTGCCCGCCGACCGCTCAGCCGGTCGAGGAGCTCAAAAGCCGCGAAACCTTCGCCCCGCTCGTCCATCAACCGGACGACGTTCGAGACGACCGGGTCACTCTCGTCGCCGAGTTCCATCCCGCGCCGGTAGTGGGCCAGCGCGGTGGCTTTGTCGCCGGCGATCTGATCGAAGTCGCCCAGCAGGACTTCGACCGACGACCAGTTCGGCCGGGCGGCACGGACCGGTTCCAGTTTTGTGCGCAGTGCTTCGACGCCGGCGGGTTGCAAGTCCTTCAGGTCGCGCGTGATCTCGGCGACCACCCGCACGGGACCGTCCAGGGCGTCCATCTCCGCGAGCATTTTCGCCTGGAGCGGCGGGTCGTTGGTCACGACGGCGAGTTGGAAGAGGGCGACGCGCGGCGCGATGTCGTTGGGGTTTTCGGCCGCCGCCTTCGCGTAAAATTCGATCCCCTCGGCGGGCCGACTGAGGCGGGCGAACGTTTCGCCCAAAAGGGTGAAAAGCAGGCCCCGCTCCGCCGGGGTGAACGCCCCGGTCTTCTCGCCCAACGCCTTGACGGCCGGCACGTTGACGGCCCCCGACCGCAGTACGAGTTCCAACCGGGCCAGGCGGAACTCGACGCGGTCGCCGATCTGTTTCTCGGCCGCGTCCAGGACGCGCAGACCGGCCTCGGGGCTTTGTTGCCCCCTGGCGAAGGCGAGGGCGACGCGCGGCCCGGGCAGGTGCGCGGCCTTCTCGTCCGCGGCCGTGCGCTCCAGAACCTCGATGCCCTCGGCGATTTTCCCCTGGCGGAACAGCACCATCGCGCGGACCACTTCGACCTCCGGTGGCCACGGTTTGGGGCCGTAGTACTCGTCCAGAACCCGCCAATCTTGTTCGGGCTTGGGTCGGGACAGGATGTCGTTCATCCGCACTTGTAGAAGGGCGACGCGGGCCTCCGGCGCTTGGGGTGCGAGTTGCGCGTACAGGCCGAGCGCCTCGGCCGTCTTGCCGGCGCGGGCCAGCACGTCGGCCTGGCCGAGCTGGGCGCGGACCGACCGGGGATCGACGCGCACGGCCTCGGCGATCGCCTTGGCGCGCAAGTCTTGCTGATTCGCCAGCGCGTAGCACTCGGCCAGGCCGAGCAGGGCGACCGCGTGGTGCCGGGGAAACTTCGCCAGCCCGGTCGCCTCCGCCCGCAGCAGCAACGACTTCGCCCCCGGCCAGTTGGATTCGGCCAGTTTGATCCGACCGCTCAGATAATCCGCCGCGAAGCCGACGTCCTTCTTGGCGAATTTCTCCGCGAGGGCACCGACGGCGGCCGACTCGTTCAGGTCGAGGAGACGGTCGGCGATGTCCAGGGTGAATTGGTTCAGCGGGAGGTCCCGGGCGGCAAGCGCGAGCAGCGTCTTCCGCGCGGCGGCGAGGTCGCCCGTCTGGATCTGAACGTCGGCCAGGGAGACCTGGAGCCGCAACTCGTCGGGGAACTTGGCCATCGCTTCGGAAAGCACCTTCTTGGCCAGGGCGAACTCGCCCTTGACCGTGGCCATGCTCGTAAGCGTCTGAATCACGTCGAGGTTGTCCGCCCCGCCCGGGATCGACCGGTAGGCGTAGTCGATGTCCTCGCGGGCCAGTTCGTCCTTGTTCTGCTGGAGGCGGTACTGCACCCGCAGGAGTCGCGCCGGGATGTCGTTCGGCCGGTCCTCGATGAGCTTCCGGACCACGCCCTCGGCGTCCGCCTCGGCGTTGGCGTTGGTCGCGTTCCGGCGGTAGATCAGTGCCAGCCGGAGGTAGCTTTCCGGGGCCGCTTTGCCGGTTTTGATGGCCAGCTTGTAAAAGTCGGTCGCCTCCTTCGTCTGGCGTTCCTCCTCCTCGCACGCGGCGGCCATTTCCAGCAGGCCCGCGTCGTCCGGCTTCCTGTCGGGCGACTGCAACAGAAATGCGATCGACTCCCGCGCCGCGGCGGTCCGGCCGGCCGTCAGGTTGTGCTTGGCCAGCTTGCGGCGGTTGTCCGGCGACAAACTGTCGAACTGCCGCAGCCGCTCGTAAGTCGAGATCAGTTCGGGCAGTTTGCCCGGCGCGGACGTGCGGACGAGTTCTTCCAGGCTCGCGGCGAACTCTTCGAGGGCCGTCGTGTCCTCCGGTTGGAGGCGTAGATAGTTGCGGTACAGGCTGACGGAGACTGGCCACTTTTGGTCGCGGGCGGCCGCCGCGGCGCGGTCCCGGATCGACCCGGCTTCGCGAAAGACCTGAAACTTGTGGAAGAAGAATAGCCCGATCCCGGTGACTACTGCCCCCAGGGAAAGTATGACAAAGCGTGCGACCCGGAGGCGGCGGTGGGGCGTTCGGGTCCGTGTCATCGGGCCGGTCTCGGGAGGCGGGCCGCGGATTCGGTCGTGCGGCCTGTGCCGGAGATTCTAGCAGACGTTCGCCGCCACGGCCGAAAACAGGTTCCCGACTCTCCGCAGGACTTCCTCTTGAACTCGCCTACCGCCGTCGTCCTGAGCTTCGACATCGAAGAGCACTACCGCATCGAAGCCGCCGCCCGCCTGGCCGTGCCGGACGACTTGAAGCGCGATTACGCCCGGCGCATGGAGCAATCGACCCGGCGACTCCTGGCCCAACTCGCGGCCGCGGCCACCCCGGCGACCTTCTACATCGTCGGTGAGATCGCCGTCTCGCACCCCCACCTCGTCCGGGACATCGCCGCGGCCGGGCACGAAATCGGCACGCACAGTTGGTCGCACTTGCGGGTCCACCGGTTCACGCCCGCGACCTTCCGGGACGATTTGCGCCGCAGTATTGACACGCTCTCGGCCGTCGCCGGGGTGCCGGTCTTCGGCTACCGGGCACCGACGTTCAGCGTCGCCCGGCAGACGGCCTGGGCCGTCGATGTGCTCGCGGACGTGGGCCTGAAGTACGACACGTCGGTCTTTCCCGTCCGCCACGACCGGTACGGCGTGCCGGACGCCCCGCGCGTCCCGTTCCGCTTGAAACGCGAGGGCCGACGGTCCGGCGGCGAAGTGCTCGAACTGCCGCTGGCGACCTGGCGGGTCGGCGGGCAGAACCTGCCGATCGCCGGCGGCGGGTACTTCCGCCTGTTCCCGCTGCGGTGCGTGCAGGCCGGCATCGACCAACTGATCCGGCAATCGGCCCCGCTGGCGATGCTCTACTTCCACCCGTGGGAGTTCGACCCCGGCATGCCCCGGCTCGCGCTCCGCGGGGTGTCCCGCTTCCGCACCTACGTGGGCATCGGCGGGACCGAAGCCCGGCTCGACCGACTGCTCACCCGCTACCGCGGCCGCTTCCGCCGGGCCATCGACGTGGTCGAGTCCCTGGACGCGGCGGCCCTCCCGAGCTTCGCGCTCACGCCGTGAGGTCGGTGCCCGCTTGCCGGCGGCGGCGAATCGCCCCGGCGGCGACGACGCTCAGGCCGATCAGCCCGCTCAACATGGTCGCCGGCTCCGGCACCGTCTGCGGGGTCACCGGGTACGAACAAGTCGGCGGGACCGTCTGCGGGACGTTGGGCGGCGACACCGGCGGCACGAACGGCGGCGGCGGGACGACGGGCACCACGACCGGCGGTAGCGGTTTGATCGGCTCGACCAGGATGGGAGGGGTGATCGTCGGGACCACCAGGATCGGGGCCACCGGCGGGGGCGACACGATCGTCACCGGGTCCGGCGAGGCCAACGGGAGGGGCGGGAAAAAGGCGCTCGCGCCGCCCGAAGTGAGGGTGAAGGCGATCGCCCCGACCCCGGTCGTCGTGGCCCATTTCCAGTTCGTACGCATCGGACATCCCCTCCAAGTTTCGCGGTCCCCCGACCTTACGCAACTGTCATCGGTGGCCGGGCTTGCCGGCCTCCATTCAATCCTCCGGGTCGCCCCGATTCTCCTAATCCTACGGATCGCGCCGCTCGTCCCTTCGCACCCCACCGCCCGCACAGATTCGCCGACCGGTACGACCCGGACGACGCGCCCGACCGGCCCGTGAGACGGCACTTTACCGGCCGGTGTAGGCGGGCGGGTTCGCGGGCCGGGGCGGGGTTCGCCGATGGTGAGGAGGAAGCGTTAGCGTCTTCGCGGGGGGCGGTCGGGGCATCCTGGCCGCAGGCACGGACGTGCCCCGCACCACCAGACGCGGCGATCAGTCAGGGAGGACATGCCATGCGCGGACTGCGTAAGGCCGGAGTCGGGGCCGGGATTTTTGCGTCATTCCTCGGGGCGGCTCAGGCCCAGGAGCCGGCCCGGCTGCCGGCGGCACGGATCGCCCGGATCCGCCCCGTCAACACCGACGCCCAGGACGCCCGCGGTCAGGCCACCGACCCGCGGCCGATGCTGCCCCCCGGCGGCACGCCGATGAACCCGTTGAACTCGACGGCTGCCCCGCCGACCCTCGGCCCCCCGCGGGCCTTGCCGAATCCGACGGTCAACGTCGAGCCGGGTTCGACCCCCGGCGTCGGCTTCCCTCCGGGCACCGTGACCGGGCTGCCGCCGGTCTACGTTTACCCCCAGCAAGGTCAACCGTACCCGGTCCCCGGCCAACCGTACACGATCCAGGGCAACCCGTACCCGGCGGGCGGCGGCTACCCGACGACGTACCCCGGCGGCCTGCTGCCGACGCCGGTCGGCTCCCCGATGGTCGCCCCCCCGCCGGCGATGCCGCCGATGCTGCCGATGTCGGCCGCCCCGTCGGTTTTGACCAACGGCCCGTCGCCCGTCCTCGACCCACCCCTCTACGGGACACGCGGGCCGAGCGCGCTTCTCGCCGGGCCGTGGGCCGGGTTGCGGGGCGCGCCGGGCCGGTGGACGGCGCACGCGGACTTGTTGCTCTGGTGGGTCAGCCCGGCGAGCGTGCCGGCGCTGGTGACCACGAGCAGCCCGGCCTTCAACGGCGTCCCCGGGCTGGGCGACACGTCCGTCGTCTACGGCGGGGCCAGCCTGCCGACCTCGCTGCACACCGGGGCACGCTTCGGCGGCACCTACTGGTTCGACGATTGCCACACCTGGGGCCTCGACGCCAGCCTGTTCTTCCTCGGCCGCAACGGCAAGGAGTTCACCGCCAGTACCGACCAGTTCCCACTGCTGGCCCGGCCGTTCGTCAACGCCAACCAGGGCATTCCGTTCTCCGAGTTGGTCGCCGCCCCGGGCCTGGCCACCGGGGCGGTCGCCGTCCGCTCGGACACGCAACTCTGGGGGGCCGATGTCAACCTCCGCCGGTCGCTGTTGTGTGGGCCGTGCTCGAAGCTCGACGTGTTCGTCGGTTACCGCTACCTGCGGCTGACCGACGAATTGACCATCACCGAGACGTTTAGCCGCACCCCCGGGTCGCTCGGGGCCATCGGCGTGCCGACGGCGCTGCTCGGCACGGTGAGCGACCGCTTCCGCACGGCCAACAACTTCCACGGCGTGAACCTCGGCCTGGCCGGCGAGGTGCGCCGCGGCCGGTGGACCGCCGAAGGGCGGGCCAGTGTCGCCCTGGGGACCGTGTTCCAGACCGTCGAGGTCAACGGCTCGCAGAACATCCAGTTCGCCGGCGGGACGGGCACCGCGACCGGCGGCCTGCTCGCCCTGCCGGGCGCGAACATCGGCACCTTCGGCCAGAACAACTTCGGCGCGCTGCCCGAGGCCGGGTTGAAGCTGAGCTACGACCTGACGCCGCACTGGAAGGTCGGGGTGGGCTACAACTTCCTCTACCTCAACAGCGTCGTGCGGGCCGGCCAGCAGATCGACCCCGTCCTCGACGTGAACCGCATCCCCAACTTCCCCCTCCCAGGCACGATCCCGAGCCTCGCGGCGACGCGCCCGACCGTGCCGCTGCGGACGACCGACATGTTCGCCCAGGGCATCTCGTTCTCGGTGCAGTACACGTGGTAGGCGGGGCGGTTGATTGTCGTTCGCTGAATGACGAGTCTCGGGATGTTTTGGTATTCCGACTTCGATAGGGGTTACGCAGTTCACTAGTTTTGTACACTAACCAGGCGTGATCGATTTCAGGCTGAAAACAGAAATATGCGACCGTGAGCCGAAATACTTGGTGT
>JAYTSV010000190.1:0-110214 GCA_043745465.1 Fimbriiglobus sp. | reverse complement strand
CCGGTGACGAGGTCGCGCAAGACCCAGCGGCGCGTCGCGCCGGGGAGCCGCTGGCCGGCGGGGGTCGCGTCCCGGCGGAGCCGCGTCAGCGCGTCGGTCTCGGCCATGAACCAGGCCAGTTCCGCCGGCGGGCCGATGCGCAGCGGGAACTCCATCATCCCCGCCCGCAGTTGCAGTCGCGTGCCGAAGTTCAGGACCGCTTCGTCGGCCCGCGGGCCGAGGTCGTGTTGAAGGACCTCGCGCACGTCGGTCGGGCGGATGCGGCCGAGGCGCAACTTGTCTCGGTAGTTCTCTTCGGTCAGGTACGGCTTGCACCCGAAGACCGCGCCGCCGTGCTGGACCCCGTCGTCGAACGACTGGTCTTCAAAGGCGTGCAGGGTGTTGTGGTGGATGAAGACCGTGATCGGGCCTTGGGCCGGCAACAGGTGGGCGGCGTGGTCGATCGCGTGCCGCAGCGTTTGGGCCGGTGTTCGGCAGTGCGGGGTCGCCGTCTCAGGGTGGGCGTCGGCGCGATCGGCCACGGCAAACCTCGGGCAAAAAGACTCGGGGCCGATGCCACCCCTAAGCTAAAGCAACGACCGTGCCGCCCGATTTCGGCTCGAATCGCCCGGTTTCGCGGCACCCCGGGGGCGTTGCTGACCGCGGAACGCGCACGCTGGTCCCGCTCAGAACAGCCGGCGGCCGCGGTTCGGTCGCCGCCACTCGGTCAAGAGCTTACGCTGCGACGTGCTCATCGGGTAGTCGGCCACCTCCGCCACCGGCACCGTGCGGACCTGCGCGTAATGCCCCGCCGCGAACGACCCGCCGCGAATCGTGGCCTCGAAGCCGGTGAGCGTGATGGCGAAGCGGGTGACGCCGTGCCGGACCGTCGTGACTTCTTCGCCGAGCGCCGGCGTGAACCCGGTGAGTTCGCGGACCACTCGCACGGCCGCCGCTTCGAGGGGTTCGCGCGGGCCGACTTCTCCGTGCGGGACTTCCCACATTCCGGCCCAGCGCGCGGCGTCCGGCCGCCGCTGAAACAGGCAGACTGCAACTTCGTCGTGCAAAATGACGCCCACTTCGGCGACGGTCGTGATTGCGTTCGCCTTCGCTTTCGGCGGGATCGTCGCTTGCGAGCCGAGTCGCTTCGCCTCGCACCACTTCGCCACCGGGCACGCCTCGCAGCGCGGCGCGACCGGCGTGCAGACCGTCGCCCCGAGTTCCATGAGCGCCTGGTTGAAGTCGCCGACCTGCGCGTCCGGCAAGACCGCCGCCGCCGCCGCCCAGACCCACTTCTGCCCCGGCCCGGCGCGCGGGTCGAGCGGCGACGCGAACCACCGGGCCAGCACGCGCAAGCTGTTCGCCTCGACGATCGGCAGCTTCCGCTCGAACGCCTGCGACAAGACCGCGCCGAGGATGTACCGGCCGACGCCCGGCAACTCCGCCCAGACGGCCGGGTCGTCCGGCAGCTCGTCGCCGTGGTCGGCGACGAGTCGCTTGGCCGCGGCGTGCAGGTGCCGCGCCCGCCGGTAATAGCCGAGACCCTGCCACAGGTGTAACACCTGCTGCTCGTCGGCGTCGGCCAAATGGCGGACGGTCGGGAAGGCGGTCAGGAAGCGCTCGAAGAAGGGGACGACGGCGGCCACGGTCGTCTGCTGGAGCATGACTTCGCTGACCCAGATCGGGTAAGCGGCCCGCGACTCCCGCCACGGCATCGGCCGGCGGTGGACGGCGAACCAGGCGAGGAGCGCGCGCCGCAACGCCGGCAGGGTGCGCTTCGTCCACGCCTCGGGCAGGGCGAAGGGCGGTTCGGGGGGTCGCGTGGGCAACGGGGGAGGGCCTTGGGGGCGAATCGGGTTTTGTAGGGGCATCCCCTTGTGGGTGCCCGGCGTGCGCTTCAAATCGCGGCAGCCCCGACAAAGCTCGCCGAAGCCTCCGGCGCTACGCGGCGATGTCTCGCGTTGTGGCCCGCCTCTGCAAAACCTGCGACCAAATGGACGCCGCCGTGCAGCGGCGACAGCAGGGCTAGCAGGGCTAGCAGGGCTAGTCTGCAAAACCTGCGACCAAATGGACGCCGCCGTGCAGCCGGCCACCAGTATCGCCTGGCTAGTGAGCCACCAATCCTTGGCTTCGAGCAGCACCGCACCAGGGTAAGAGAACAGTATGCGACTGGCAAACAACAATCCGGTTACCGAAGACGCACACGCCCAGCCCGGCTGACCGACGGCAAGAAGCACAACCCCGGCCATCCAGAGGAAATTGGCCGACCACGGTAACCACGCCTGTGGGCCGTCAATCCACCCGAGGGCCAACAGCCCCAAACCGTTTGAGGTGCTGTCGTTGCCGGCGACACAGAAGGCCGCCGCCGGAAGCATACAGGCGACGGCGTAAAGCGACATCGAGGCGACGAGGAAGTGGACGCGGAACCACATTGGTGTTCGGCTTGTCACGAACTACACACTGACGATGTCCCCCCAACAGGACTGCCGAACTGGGTTCTCGGCCTCCCACGTGGTCAACGACCTTTGTGTCCCTCGCTGGCGCGTCGGGCTAACAAAAGTCGCTCTCGTGCTACCGCGGCCGGCGGGTCATTCTCGACAGCAGGTCGCGGGCGACGGACGACGAGTCTTCGATCGCGGCCTTCTTCTTCTCCTCGGGCTTCGGCAGGATGGTGTTGCCGTAGGCGTCCACGACCGGCAACTCCATGATCGTGCTGCCCTCGGGGACGTGCGGCGGGTCGCCGTCTTCGTCGCTCATGCCCAGGAGCATCGCGGCGATGTGGTCGTCGCCCACGTCGCCGACGGGCTTCGCCGCGGGGGCGGGCTTGACCGGCGCGGCCGGCTTCGACCCGGCCGACGGGATCGCGGTCGCCGGCTTCGCGGCCGCCGACGTGCCGGACGGACTCGGGGCGAGGGAGATCGGCTTCATCCCACTGTCGGTACTCGCCGACCCGGTGACCGGCCGCAGGCTCGTCGTCGAGGAGGCCGGGCCGACGCTCTTGAGCGCGTTCGGCAGGGGGGTGTTGTCCGACTTCGCGCCGACCAACTTGACCGTGAAGTCGAGCGGGCCGACGCGGACCTTGTCCCCCTCGGCGAGCGCCCGCTCGCCTTCGACTTGGTGGTCGTTCAGGAAGGTGCCGTTGGTGCTGCCCAGGTCGCGGACGAACGGTTCGCCGTCCTTGTAGTAGACCGCGCAATGCTTCTTGCTGATGGCCGGACTGGCGGGGCGCAAGTTGCAGTCCTCATCGCGGCCGATGACGAACTGATTGCCGGCGATGGCGATTTCTTTGCCGGCGTAAATCCCGGACGCCACGACGAGAACGATCTTCATGGTGGGATGCGCCTCCAGACGCCCACGGCCACCGAGTGCCGCGCCACAAAATTACGGGGACTGAAGCCGTGCGAACCGGGCCGATTGGGCGGGGCGAAGAATCTTCGATCTTCCGACGCGACCGCTCCGTAATACCGTCTGAGAACGACGACGACGCTACGGCGTTAAGCGAATCTTAACAGACGGGCCGCAGGCGATGCAACAGCGAAGACGACTTTCCGCGCCGGGGCGATCCCGGGTCGCCTTCCTGTGTCTGATGGTAGTCACCGCGGCCGGGTGCCCGTCCACCCCGCCGCCGACTCCCGCGACCGGGGCCGCGCGGCCGGCCGGGGCGAGTCTGGCCGTCGCCTGCGCCGACCCCGTCTACGCCGGGCGGCTCGCCCAACAGGCCAAGGCGTGGGCCGGCCGCACCGGCGTTGCCGTCCGCGTCGTCCCCAATTTCGCCGACGCCGACGTGCTCGTCGTGTCGCCGGGGCAACTCGGCGCGACGCTCGCGCGGCCGGGGTTCGAGTGCCTGCCGCTGCCCGCCGCGTTCAAGGCGAACGACCACCCCCTGCAGCGCGGCCGCATCGCCGAAGTGTACCGCGAGACGCTGTGCAACTGGGCCGGGGAAGTCGTCGGCCTGCCGCTCGTCGGCGACGGGGCGGTGCTCGTCTACCGCGTTGACCGGTTCGCCGGCGACGCCGACCGGGCCGGGTTCGCCCGCGCGTTCGGCCGGCCGCTGCAACCGCCGCGCACCTACGAAGACGTGGCCGAAGTCGCCGCGTACTTCCACGGCGTGGCCGGCCGGCCGAGCCTGCCCCCGCTGCCGACCGGGCCGGGCGAGTTGAGCACGCTCTTCCAGCGGATCGTCGCCTGCTACGACCGCCCGGCCGTCGGCGAAATCGAAGCCAACCGCGACGCCAAGGCCGGCAAGACGACGGCCCTCGGGCTGCTCGCCGACCCGGCCACGGGGGCACCGCGGTTCCAGGGGCCGGGCTTCCTCGCCGCGGCCCGGTGGCTCGCCGCGACCGCCCCGTTCCGCCCCAAGCCCGGTCCGGCCGACCCCGGCCCGGCCATCGACACCGCCGTACTCGACCTGGTGAACTTGCGCGACCTCGCCCGCCTGCCGCTCGACCCGGCCACCGGCGGCGTCAGTGCCCGGTTCGGCGTGGCCCCGCTGCCCGGGACCCGCACCTGCTTCGACGCCGACGGCAAGCCGGCCGCCGCGGCCGACGGCAACTACGTCCCGTTCCTCGGCGCGCACGCCTTGATCGGCGTCGTCCGCAAGACGTGTCCCGACCCGCAGGCCGCCTGGGACTTCCTGGCCGACGGCGCGGGCGCGACCGGCAGTGCCGCGACCCTGAGCGACCCGGCGACCGGCAGCGGCCCGTTCCGCCGGGAGCACGTCGATGAGGCCAACGAGCGTATTTGGCTCGGGTACAAGTTCGACGCGGACCAGTCGCGCAATTTGAGCCTGGCCCAGCGGCGCTTCCTGGCGCTGAACACGGCCAACCCGGTGACGGTCGGCCGCCTGCCGGACGCCGACGCCCGCCTGGCCGCGCTGGACGCGATCTTGCGCCGCCTCGGCATGGGCGAACTCGCCCCCGAAGCCGCGATGGCCGAGGCGACCGCCGCCTGGAAGGCCCTCGACGCCAAGGTGCCGGCCGACGCGCTGACCCGCCAGCGCCGCAACGCCGTCGGCCTGCCGTAACCGTCAGCGGTACTCTTCAAACTCTTCGTACTCTTCAAACTCCTCGGACTGCGGCGTGGGGAGCAGGGCGACGATGGCGAACGCCACGGCCGCGCCGACGGCCGCCCCGGCGATCGCGCACGCGACGAGGACCAGCAGGTTCGGCTCGTCCTCCGGGTTCAGGATCATCAGCCCGACGACGCCGGCAATCGCCCCGGCGATTTCGCCGCCGAACCACAGGGCGACGAGCACGACCACGGCCGCTCCGCCGCTCCAGTCCTTGGCCCGCGCGTTGGCGGCGATTCTCTTCCCGAGCGCGATGAGGCAAAAGATTTCGAGCATGGGCACCGTCCGCGGGTCGAGGGCTGGCGAGAATGAAGACGATACCCGCCCCGCGCCCGCCACGCTACTTTTTCCCGCCGACGCCACCCCGCGCGCTCGACGACTGGAGTTCTTCGCATACACGACTCCGGGCGCTGACGCTTCAGGCCCGCCGGCGTAGTGTTTTTCTCAACCTCTCTTTCGGCCGAGTCGGAACCGTCGCGGAGTGATCGCCATGCGCTGGGCAGCCCTGTTTCTCGTCCTCTGGACCGTGCCCGCGTTGGCGCAGACGCCGGCGGCGGACGACGCCAAGGCCAACAAAGAATACCTGCTGGCGAACTACACCAAGTTCGAGTACCGCGTGCCGGTGCGCGACGGCGTCGAGCTGTTCACCGTCGTTTACGCGCCCAAGAACGCCTCGAAGACGTACCCGATGCTGCTGACGCGGACGCCCTACGGGGTCGGGCCGTACGGGGTCGGGGCGTCGCCGACGCGGTTGTCGCCGTCGCCGCTCTTCTGGAAGGCCGGGTATCTGTTCGTCCACCAGGACGTGCGCGGCCGGATGAAGTCCGGCGGCACGTTCCTGCACGCCCGCCCGCACAACCCGGCCAAGAAACGGCCGGCCGACGTGGACGAGAGCAGCGACACCTACGACACGATCGACTGGCTCGTCAAGAACGTCCCGGGGAACAATGGCAACGTCGGCATGGTCGGCATCTCGTACCCCGGCTTCTACGCCGCGTGCGGCATGATCGACGCCCACCCGGCCCTCAAGGCCGTCAGCCCGCAGGCCCCGGTCCTCGACTTCTTCGACGGCGACGACTGCCGGCACAACGGCGCGTTCCTGCTCGCGCACAACTTCCGCTTCTTCGGCATGTTCCCCAAGATGAGCCCGAAGATGTACGCCCTGAAGGACTCCCTCGACCCCGACTACGCCACCCCGGACGGCTACCAGTTCTTCCTCGACCTCGGCCCCCTGGCCAACGCCGAGAAGAAGTGGAACAAGGGGGCCGAGCCGTTCTGGACCGACCAGATGGCCCACACCGACTACGACGCCTTCTGCAAGGCCCGCGACCTGCGGCCGCACGTCACCGGCGTCAAGCCGGCCGTGCTCACCGTCGGCGGCTGGTACGACGCCGAAGACCTCGCCGGCACGCTGCACTGCTACCGCCGGGTCGCCGAGACCAGCCCGGCGTGCCCGCAGAACGTCCTCGTCATGGGGCCGTGGGTCCACGGCGGCTGGGCGCGCGGCGACGGGGACGCCCTCGGCCCGGTCAAGTTCCACGCCAAGACGGCCGAGTTCTACCGCGAGAAGGTCGAACTCCCCTTCTTCGAGAAGCACCTCAAGGGCACCGCCCCCGCCGACCCGCTGCCGAAGGCCGCGCTGGTGTTCGAGACCGGTACGAACCGCTGGCGGCGGTTCGACGCCTGGCCGCCGGCCGGGGCGAAGAAGGTCACCTATTCGTTCGCCGCCGACCAGGCCCTGACGACCGCCAAGCCGCCGGCCGGGTCCGGGTTCGACGAGTACGTCTCCGACCCCAAGAAGCCGGTGCCCTACGTCGAGAAGATGTCGCCGCGGATGGAGAACGACTACATGACGGCCGACCAGCGGTTCGCCGGGCGGCGGCCGGACGTGCTCGTCTACCAGTCGCCGGTGCTGACCGAAGACCTGCACGTCGGCGGACCGGTCGAGGTCGAGTTGCACGTGACCACGACCGGGACCGACGCCGACTTCGTCGTCAAGTTGATCGACGTGGCCCCGGACGACGCCCCCGACCCCGACCCGAACCCGACCAACGTCCGCATGGGCGGCTACCAGCAACTCGTGCGCGGCGAACCGTTCCGGGGCAAGTACCGCAACAGTTTGGCGAAGCCGGAGGCGTTCGAGCCGGGCCGGCCGGCGACGATCAAGTTCGCGCTCCCGGACGTCTGTCACGCCTTCCGCGCCGGCCACCGGGTGATGGTGCAAGTGCAGAGCAGTTGGTTCCCGTTCATCGACCGCAACCCGCAAACCTTCTGCGACATCCCGTCCGCCAAGGCGTCCGACTTCCGCCAAGCGACGCATCGCGTCTACCGGTCCGAAGCGACCCCGAGCGGCGTGACCCTGCGCGTGCTGCGGCCGTGAGGGCGGGGTAGGCATATGCGGTCACCGCTTCACGTCCCAGCTCTTCTTGAGTTGGAAGCACGCCAGGAAGATTTTGGCGACCGGCGTCTTCCGAGCGATCTCCCAATTTTTGAAGGCCTGTTGGGCGAGTGCAACGAATTCGGCAACTTCGACGCGGGTGTAGGTCAAGGAGAGGTCGTAGTCTGCGTCGTGGCGTTCGGCTTGCAGTTCCGTAAACGCCGTTGCGACACCGACGAGTTCGGCGGTGGCGGCGATGCCCAGTTTGCCCAGTGCCCCCGGCAACTTGATCGACGCGGCGCAGAAGTCGCGGGCGACCTCCGTGATGTCTTTGTGATTGACCGTTCTCCCGATCGCCGCACGGACCGTGTCGTCGTCGCTGAATAAGCTGGCGTATTCGCAGACGAGCAAGTGGAAGACACTGTAGTAAGCGGTCGAGGTCGCCCTGCGGAGTGTGGCCTGGCGAGGCCGCTTCACTTCGAGGTCCGTCAAGGTTTTCGCCAACTCTAAAAGGCGGTCGGGTAGGTTCATTCGTCCGCCCCCGGGTTCTGCAGTTCGGCGAGGTCGCTTTGGAAGCGAAAGGACATATAGGGCCAATACGGTTGGCCGTGTCGCAGGACGGATTCGGTCACGTCCCGGCGGATCGTCGCGGCGCGCGCCAGAAACGATTCCAGGTCCGAATCCGGTAGGTACATCATGATTTTGAGTCCGGGTTCTCCGTTGAAGTCGGGGCCGGTCCGGTAGCGTGCATCGACACCGTCCTTCGGGAAGACCGGATCGGACTCGAGTACCTTGCCGACGCGAAATGCGTCGGCGTCGGCGAAGCGGTCGAACTCCAGGGCCTCCACGATCCCCCGGAAGAGCGGGGTTGCCAACCGCACCTGTTCTTCGGTCGCCGGACCGCGAGGATTCACGCCCGCGACGACCTTCTGGAAGCCTTCCACGAGGCGAGCGAGTTCGTCCCGATACTCGGCCGGGAGGAAGTCGAAGTCCGCCCGGTCGTAACCGCGGACGGTGGCGGGAGTCAGCCACAGGTCCGCCCGCGCGAGCGCCTTCTGAATGGCTTCACTATCGAGTCGTGGCGAGTCGGCGATCACGCGGGGAGGCGCGTACAGCCGAAGTCCCGTCCGAACGCTGGTCCAGAATTGATCGAGTGCCATCTCACTTTCCCCTGGTCTCTACGTCCCGTCTGCGAGCACCTGAACGGGTAGTTTATCAAGCTCCGACTAGTTCCGGGCGGGGCGGAGGCGGTAGAAGCGGTTCGCCAGGACGCCTTCGAGGGCGAACAGGACCAGCACGGCGAGCAGCAGCCAGGGCAACAATGGCAGGTCGGCGCTCTTGCCGGCGAGCAGGGCGGCGAGGTCGAAGTCCTTGCCGACGGCGACGATCGACCCGGGGCCGGTCAGGGCTTCGATCGCGGCCGGATCGACCTTGGCCAGGTTGCTCTCCTCGGCCGGGGCGTTCAGGCTGAACCCTTCCTGCCACGCGCGGTCCTCGGTCCGCAGGGCGTAGTTGCCCGGCGTCCGCGTCCGTTCGGGCGGCAATCGCCACTCGGCCTGGCCCGGTTCGAGCTTGGGCGTGGCCTCGTCCGGCCGCACCCCCGGCCCCTCGAACACGAGCGCCTTGCCGGCGTCCCCGCCCCGGGGCAACGGCACGGGGACGGCGCGGCCGGCGGTGTATTGGAACAGCCCCTCGGCCGAGTCGCCGGCCAGGTACTTCGCCAGCAGGTTCGGGAAGACGACGGCCCACGAACTTTCGGCCGTCTCGTAGTAGTCGTTCCACTTCCGCTCGGCGTCCCACGGCCAGTCCATGCGCGTCGTCAACAGCAGCACCTTGCCGGACCCCACGCCGCGCTCCAGGACCGCCGGGCGGCGCTGGGCGGCGTCGGGCGAGTCGTCGTACCGGACGACGACGGCCTCGGGACTGGCCTCGACCTCCCAGAACTTCCAGGCGCGGCGCGGGTAGAGCAGGAAGTCCACCTTGCCGCTGAGTTGCCAGTCCTTGAACGGGGCCATCATCGGGTGCCGCAGGGCGTCGTCGCCGGAGAGGAACCAGCTCACGCCGAGCCGGCGGTCGGGGTCGGTCGGGGCGACCGGTTTGGCCAGGGTCGTCGCCGCGTCGATGACGCCGGCGAGCCTGCCGGGCATGAGTCCCGCGGCCGGGCCGTTCGGGTCGTAACTGGCGAGCGTGATCTGGTCGAGGCCGCCGGGGGCGACGAGCAGCCGGCCGCCGCGGGACACGTACCGCGACGCCTTCGCCCACAGGCTTTCGCCGTCGGCCAGCGGCTTGGCCGGGTCGTTCAGGCTGAGGAAGCAGACCACGTCGTAGGCGGCGAAGTCTTTGACCGTCGCGGGGGTGACCACGTCGCAGGCGAACTCGCCCTTTTGCCGGTGCGCGAGCTGCCAGAACGCGGCGTCGTTCGGGTCGTCGCAGACGGTGAGAATCTTGCGGCTCTCGCCGACGCGGAAGGTGACGTACCGGACGTTGTCGAACCCGGGCACGCCGTCCGGCCCCAGGTTGTCCGGGGCTTCGAGCGTCACCTCGGCCTGGTGCAGCCCCGGCTTCAAGTCGCGGAAGGTGAACGTCGTCGCCGTCGGCACGCCGGCCGGCAGGGCCACGTCGTTGGCGGCGGTCGCCCCGGTGTCGGTCAGCCGGCACTTGACGCGCGCCGCGGGCACCCCCGGGCCGGTCGCCTGGACGGTCGCCGTGACCGCGACCGCCGCCCCCACCGGCACGACGGCCGGGCGGACCTCGGCGGCCAGCAAGCTCACGTTGGCCGGCTGCTCGACGCCCACGTCGAAGAGCAGGTAGACCGGTTTCGGCGCGGCCAGGCGGTCGGCGGCGGCCGTCAAGTCGTCGGTGCGGTCGGCCTTCCAGGATTCGGCGGTCCGGTCCGTGAACACAGCGACCAACCGCGGCAACGGGTCGGCCCCCAACGACCCCGACTCGGCGTCGAGGGCGGCGAAGAGTTGGTAGGCGTTCGACAAGACGCTCGTGACCGGCAGCCCGGACCCGTCCGGGGTCTTCAAGCCTTCGAGCCGCCGGCGGGCGTCGGCGGGCGACAGTTCCCACGGCGCGAACGGCTCGGCCGTCGTCAGCACGGCGACGCGGGACGCCCCCGGCAGCCGGTCCACGAGTTCGACGGCCCGGCGGACAGCCTCGTCGAGGCGGGTGCGGCGGTCGGCTGTGTACCCCATGCTCGGCGTCGTGTCGATGACCACGACGACGGCCAGCGGCCGGCCTTCGCCGAAGTCCAGGCCGGCGGAAACGCCCGAGAACGTCGCCGGGATTTTCGGCTGGAAGAGGGCCACGGCGAAGAGCGCGATCAGGAGCATCCGCATCGCCAGCAGCACGAAGTGCCGCAGCTTGAGTTTGCGCGACGTGGTGCGTTGCTTCGCCTGGAGGAAGCGCAGGGCCGGGAACGGCAGCCGCTTCGGCTCCTGCTTGAGGATCAGGTGCAGTAAAATGGGCAGGCCGACGAGGGCGACGCCGGCGATCAGAATGGGGTTCATCTCAGCCCTTCGGCCGGCCGAACTCGTCCAGGCCGTACCGCGCGAAGATCTCGGCCGGCGTGACCCAGACGACGCCCCCGTCGCGGCCGACCGGCACCGACCTGCCCATGCGGGCGTGCGTCAATGACGCCTCCCGGGCGGCCCGGCCGAGGGCGGCGTTGATGGCGTCGTTGTCGGACACGTCCGTGCCGGCGGCGTCGGGGATCGCGCTGTTGAGTTCGGTCATGACCCTGCTCCCTGCTGAATCTTCTGCCACGTACTGTCATCATAGACGAACGGCTCGTAACCCTGACCCCCTTCTGCGATCAGCCGGTAAATGGCGGTCGTGTTGTCGTAGACCTTCCACGTCGTCACGACGGGAATGTACAGCGTGAACAGATTCTGAAGGCTGCGGCCGTACCGCTGGCGGATGGTCGGCTCGGGGATGTGATGGCCGCCCGTCGAGACCCGCATGGCCACTCGGGAAACAGCCAAGTCGGCACTGTCGAGCCAGAAGTAGTAGAGGTGCGTCGTATAGCCCGCCGCAGTGATTTCGCGGACCCACTTGGCATACGTCCGGGCGGCGAGGGTCGTTTCGAGCGCGAAGTCGGTCCGCTGATCGACGAGTTTGCGCAACCGCTCGACCATGATTCGCCCGGCCTCGAAGGCGGCACTCTCCGGGTCGAACCCGTTGATGCCCTGGGCGATGGCGTCGGCGTTGACGAACGGCATCACTTTGAGTGTGTCGGCGAGCAGCGCCCGCGAAGCGTTCGTCTTGCCGGCCCCGTTGATGCCTGCCAGCATGATGGCACGGGGCTTCTTGGATCCGCTCATCGACAACCCTCCGCCTGAGAAGGGTGACATTCTACGAGATAGCCTGCCGTTAGTTCTTCTTCGGCTCGTCCTTCTTGGGGGCCGGCACGTCTTTCTTCGGCTCCTCGACCTTCGGCACGTCTTTCTTCGGGGCTGGGATGTCCTTCTTCGGCTCCGGGGCGGCGTCCTTCTTCGGCTCCGGGGCCGGGGCGGCGTCCTTCTTCGGCGGGGCCGGCGGGACCAGGGGCACGGGGCGGGCGTACTTCGCCGACGCGTCGCGCAGGCAGACGAGGAGGCCGTTGTCGCCGGCGAGGAAGATGCGGTCGGTCTTATCGTTCGACACGTTCACGCCGAACCCGGCGATGTCCAGTTTGGCCAGCGGCAGCGACCGCCGGGTCGCGGCGTCGGTCGCCTGCTTGCGGTCGTACACGGCCAGGGTGCCGGCGCGATCCTTGAGGTAGACGAACTCGTCGTTGGCCGCGACGAACTGGTCGGCGGTCGTCTCGCTCCGCCAGATCACGTCGCCGGTGACGATGTCGATCTTGGTCGTCCCGGACTGCTCGCCGGACGCGAACACGGCGTCCCGGGCGGCCACCGGGCGGTGGTTCATGGTGCCGCCGACGCTCGCCCGCCACTCGATCCGCGGGCCTTGCGGGCCGCCCTGGAGGAGGTTCAACGCCACCACGTTGCCGTCGCGCAGGCCGACGAACCCGAGGCGGTCCGTGCCGACCGGGATCGGCCCGGTCAGCGGCGACGTGACGGCGTCTTGCAGGGTGGCGACGACTTGGGTCCGTTGCGTCCGCTTGTCGAGGGCCTCGACGATCGACCCGTCGGTCGTGGCCCAGAGCCGGGTGATGACCGGGGCGTCCTTGATGTCCGACACGGCTTGGGCGTCGGTCAGCACCGGCGGGTTGACGTACCGGCGGCCGCTCGTGTGGCTCCAGTAAAGCGTCGGCTCGACACCGCGCGGCCGGAAGTTCGCCAGTTCGGCGGCCCGGGCCACCGAAGGGGGGATCGCCTGGATCGACGGGGTCCGCTGGTTGTACTGCATGTAGTCCGGCTTGAGGGTGTACGGCTGGCGGAGCGTCGGCAGGGAGTTGATCGAGGGCGTGACGTACAGGCCGCGCGTGTCGAGCGTGTACGGCGGCGAGACGCTGGGCAGGGCGGAGATCGACGGCGTCGCCTGACGCGGCCCCAGGCCGATGTCGGTTTTCGGCTCGCGCGGGTAGTACAAGCGGGTGAACTCGGCGTCCTTGAGGCCCGAAAAGTTCGCCGCCGTGCCGTACCGGGTGGCGACCGCGTCGGCCGGGTTCGTCGGCTTGACCGCGTCCTCGGGCCGGGCCTTGGCGACCGCCCGGAGGATCGGCGGGAAGGTGTACGCCATCAGCCGGGTGCCGTTCAGCGTGACGTACACGAGTTCCTTGTCCGCGACCGGGCCGACGGTCGCCGACCCGGGCAACTCGAAGTCGAACTCGACGACCCCGGTCACGCGGTTGAAGCACAGCATCCGGGCCACGTTGACGGCGAACACGAAATCGTCGTTCACGCCCACCGGGTAGGCCGTGGTGTACTGCGCGGGGTACCGGTACGCCCACTGCTTGGCCCCGGTCACCGCGTCGAACGCGACGAGCAGGCCGGAGTGCGTCTGGGCGAACACCTGGGTCGCGTCCACGACCTGGACGGTGGCGACGCCGTCGCGGCCGCTCTGGAGCGGGACGATGGCACTCCACTCGCTCTTCAGATTGAGCCGGTCGAGGAAGGCCGCGTCCGGCGGGGACGCGCTCGTCCGGTACGCCCCTTGCCCGGGGGCGCGGGCGACGAAAAGGGCGACCGCCGCGACGCCGAGTAACCCCGCTTGCCCGATCCGCATGGCCTGCCCTCGCTAAGCGCGTCCGCCGAAGATTCTCCTGAAGTTACCACGCCCCGCCGGCCGGGGACAGCGGCAAGCCGCCGGGAAGCTGAGAAGCCGGGCGAGATTGGGCGGGCCGGTCCGGTTGTACCGGCCGCGCCCCGCTCGCGCGAACGCCTGGCTGTTAGGGCTGGGGGCTTGAACGTCCCGTTAGCGTCTCAGTTTGGAATGCGGACGCGACGCCTTGATACTGCCGACGCTGAAGGCAAAAGTCACTGATCGTGTTTAGACCGTGTGGACAGATTGTAACGGTTATTGCAGCAAGATCATTATTGACACCACGTGGACGAACGCCAGGAAGTTCCGGGCGGTCTTCTCGTACCGGGTCGCCACCCGCCGGGACTGCTTGAGTTTCGCCCAGAACCGCTCGACCAGGTTCCGGTCCTCGTACCGGTCGGCATCGATCGCCCGCGGCACCGTCCGGTTCGCCCGGGCCGGGATCACGGCCTCCCCGCCCCTCGCCTCGATCGCGTCCACCAGAGCCTGCTCGTCGTACCCCTTGTCCGCGATCACCACCCCCGGGGCGAACCCCTCCAACAGGGCGTCGGCGTGGGCGATGTCGGCGTCCTGGCCGGGGCTCAGGGTCAGCCGGGCCGGCAGCCCCAGCCCGCTCACCGCGCCGTGAATTTTGGTCCCGAACCCGCCCCGACTCCGCCCGAGGGCCTGGTCCGCCTGGCCGCCGGTCCCGTCGACTTTTTTTTCGCCCCGGCCGCGCACGGATGGGCGCGGATCACCGTCGAGTCCAGGATCAGCCACTCGAGGTCCGGGTCCTGCAGCGCCGCGAACAGGCCCGCCCAGACGCCCCGCCGGGCCCACCGGTCGAACCGCCGCCAGACCGAGTTCCACGGGCCGAACCGGTCGGGCAGGTCCCGCCACGGCGCGCCGGTCTTGGCGACCCAGAGGACCGCGTTGAGGAACAACCGGTCCAGGGCGACGGGGCCGGGGCGGCGCGGGAGCAACGCCCGAACCCGCTCCCAGTCGGCGTCCGAGATCTCGTGGCGGCGCATGGCAAACCCTCGTGGAGTGCCTAAAAACTAGCGAAAAACCGAGATCTGTCCACACGGCCTAGTGTGGGAGGAATCAATCAATCGGGGAGCACCGGCAAGTCGTCGAACAGGACTCCCTCGGCGAGCACTTTCTTCCCCGCCGGTCTTGGAGGCAACCCGACGCGGTACACCGGTCCCCCACTTCGACCCGCCCGGTCCTCCTTGTCCCACACGCCCGACTCGGACCCCACCGCGAGCGACTCCCGCAACCGCTTCTCGTTGCGCTGCCACTCCGGCGGGATCGCCTCGCACCCCCCCTTCACCGTCAGCCCCTCCGGGCCGGCCGCGAACAGGGCCTTGCGGATCGCGTCGGTCAGCAGCGCGGCCGGGTCGCCCATGTCCGTGCCCCGGTACACGCCCGCGTCCTCGTCCAACTCGACCGACCACTCGGGCGGGATGCCGGTCGCCCGGCCGACGGCCGTCAGCACCCGCTTCGCCCCGCCCGGGTCGGCCGCCCGGCCGGCCCGGCGCACCAGTCGTCGGCGCTCGGCCGGCCGAAGAACGGCCGGGACAGCAGCCGCACGCACCCGGTCAGGCCCAGGCGGTCGCGGCGGTCGGCCCAGACCTCCGGCGACTCCTCGGACACGACCAGCGCCCGCCCGGTGACCAGCGGCCGGCCGCAGAAGCTCCCGCCGGCGGCCAGGGTCTTGAACAGGTGCGCGAGCAGGGTCGTCTTGCCGCACTTCGGCAGGGCGCTCAAGAGCGTCACCCCGCCGCGCATCAGGTAGCCGTCCCAGACCCACGGGATGCCGCCCCCGGTCGCCCCGGTGGTCAGCACGTCCAGGGGCAAGGGCAGGGGGAACCGGTCGGCCCGCGGGGCGGCCAACTCGGGCGTGCCGCCGAGGTGCCCGGTCGCCCCGCACCGGACGCCCTTGGGGCGGTCGATGACCCACTCCCGGGCGTCCTTGTACTGCTCCGGCGGAGTTGGGCATTGGCCATTGAAGGATTCCCCTTCGGACCCACCCACGAAGTGCCGCCGTCAATGTTGATGGCGGGCGGGGAGAAATAGCGAACGTGCGAATACCATCGACGCGGAGGGGAGCGTACACCAGCAATGGCGCGAGTGCCCCGACTTGTTAGCCCGACGCGCCAGCGAGGGTCGCAACGATCGTTGGCAAGGTTGACGGGCGACGAATGTCCGGTCGATGCCCGCACCCGTTGGGAACGAACCGGCGGTCCCTCGCTGGCGCGTCGGGCTAACAAAACCTCCCGTTGCCGCCGGTACTTACTCGGCCTTGGGGGCGAGTTCTGCGTCGGAGACGCTGATGTCGTCCTGGTCGTCGGACTTCAGCGGGTCGAAGGCGTACTCTTCGTACTCGGCCGTCGCCAGCACCGTTTCCAGGGCCTTGCGCTCCAGGAGTTCGGTGGCCAGGGCTTCGAGCATGTCCTCGCGCTCCATGCGGGCTTTGACCTTGCGGGGGGACTCGCCGCTGCGGTCGGCGATCGCCTCGATTTCGGCGTCGATGTCCTCGTCCTCGATTTCGAGCTTTTCGATCTCGGCGATCTTCTGCAGGACGAAGTGCTCCTTGAGGGCCGCGGCCGTCGTGCGGATCACGTCCTGTTCGAGGACGCGCTGGCGGCCGAGGATTTGCTCGTCGTTCATGCCCGAGGAGCGCATCTCCATGACGCGGCGCTGCAGGGTCTTGCGGGCCTGGCGGACGAGCAGGTCTTGGGGCAGGTCGAACTTCGCGTCCTTGGCGAGCGTCTCGAAGACGCTGGCCCGGGCGGCGTTCCGCTGGGTGTACTCCATGAACCGGTTCAGCCGGGCGCGGACGTACTCGCCGAACTGCTCGGCGTTGCGGACGCCGAAGTTCTCGTACAGGGCCTCGGTCAGTTCCGGCGGGCGGGTCGCCTTGATCTCCTTGACGGTGAACACGGCCTGGACCTTGGCCCCGCGCAGGCTCTCGGTGCCGACCTCCTGGGACAGCGTGATGTCCACGCTCCGGGTGTCCCCGACCTTGGCCCCGGCCATCTGCTCGCCGAACTTCTGGGCGACCCCGTCCGAAAGGGCCAGCCGCTTCTCGACCTTCAAAGCGATCTCGTTGACCTTGTTCAGTTCCTTGTCGCCGTCCTTGATGACCGCGTCCACGGTGACCGTGTCGAACAGGGCGACGGCGGCGGACTTGCCGTCCTTGGGGACGAGCGAGCCGTAGGGTTCGAGGAGGCGGGTGCCCTCCTTGGCGATCTCGGCGTCGCTGAACTCGTGGACCGGCTTCTTGACCTTCAAGTTCTTGTAGCTCGGCAGGTCGAACTCGGGCCGGACTTCGATGCGGAACTCGTACACCATCGGGCCGTCGTCGGGGATGAGCACGCTGCCGGGGTCGAGTTCGGGCGGGCTGAGCGGGGACAGGGTCGAGTCCTCGGCGAGTTGCTCCAGGCTGGCCATGAGGAGTTGCGTCTTGGCCTCGCCGTAGACTTCCTTCTTGAACTTGCGCTCGATGATTTTGCGGGGGGCCTTGCCGGCGCGGAAGCCGGAGATTTGTGCGGGGTTCTTGAGCATCAGGTCGGAGAACTTCTCCTCGATCAGGGCGTCGATGGCGACCCGCTCGATGGTCACCTTGACGTGCTTGCGGCACGGGCCGGCGTCCGAGATTTCGACCTGCTGGGGCAGCTTCTTCATCTCTTCGACGGCGACGCCCGCGTCGGTGTCGAGGTCCGTCTCGGGGGTCGTTTCATCGGCCATGATGCGTCTCAACTGGGGGTGCGAAGGAGGGAGGAACGGGGGAACGGGGGCGGAAAACGCGGAAAGCCGAGAAGCGACCCGCGGGCAAACGCTGGGGCTTCCCGGCTATCGTGTCGAACGGAACACTCGGAAAAAGCGGGTGATGGGACTCGAACCCACGACAACCTCGTTGGCAACGAGGTACTCTACCACTGAGTTACACCCGCAGTGGTCATCATGGAATGTAAGGCTCCCGCCCGCGCACTTCAAGGGGAACTTCGCAAGAAGCGCGCCGGGCCGAGACTTCGACCGGCCCGACGGCCCGCCGGGGCCGGCTCAGTTGACCGTCTTGACGTGCACGCGGTCGCCGGGCTGCAACTGGTAGTTGGTCCGCGTCAGACCGGATTGGGTAATCCCGCGGTAGTCCACGGGCAGAACCTGGTCGCCCTGGTCGGGCGTGCGCCGCGATACCCAGACGTTCACGCGCTTCGCCGGGAGCTTCTGCACGACCCCCGACGAATTGAGGGCGTCCAGCACCGTCTCGTTCCCGTCCGCCGGGAGCTCGACCACCTGCTCGCCGCTCGCCCCGTCGAAGATCACGTAGTACCGCTTGCTGTTGAACTGCGTGACCCGCAGCTTCACCCCGTCCATCCCCAAGTGCCGCCGGACTCGTTCCTCAGCCTCACTCACGGTGGCGGCGGCGACGACGACGCTGCCGAGAGGCCCCAGGAAGATTGTGCCGTCCGGGCGGACGGCCATTTGGCCGCCGAGGTGCTTCACGACATCCTGTTCGGCCCCGATCGGGAAGCGGAGTTCGACGACGTCCGGGGCTTCGAGGAGGTACTCGCCGGGGAGGCGCGCGGCGACGGCCGGCGGCAATGCCGCGGGCGCTGCCGGCACAACGGCGGGCGCGGCGTCGAGCCGCACGGCCAACGCCGTCACCTCGCGGCGCGTCTCGCGGGCCTGCCACCCGAGGACCGCGAGCGCCGCGACCACGCCCAGTCCGACGACCGACTTGAACCAGTTCATGCGAATCCCTCCCGTGTTTCGGCGACCGCAGCGAGTGGACCACCTCTGCGGGCCGGCGTCAATGCCGAGTGCCCGGGCGATTGCCCTGTTCCGTGGGGTGCGACCGGCGTACAACGACACGTATGCTTCCAACGGATGAGAACGAGCTCGCCACCGAGCGCCTGCGTGACCTGTTCGCCCGCTACTCGGAGACGCTGCTGCGCGACGTGGCCAGCCGCCTCGTCAAGCCGCGGACGGTGATCCCGACGGACGAACTCATCGACAAGTGCCTGAGCACGCTCCTGAACCCGCCGGTCATGGACCGGCGGATCAAGGAATTGCCCGACGCCGCCCGCAAGGCGCTCACGCTCATGGGCCTGAGCCGGCGGACCAACTGGAACGTCGGGTCGCTGGTGCTGGCGCTCGCCGCGCTAGGCCACGCCGAGGGATTGTCGCCGATCACGACCCTGCTGGACAACGGCCTCGTTTGCCCGGTCCTGGGCGAACTCCCGGCCGAACTCGGCCAGTGGGAATCGTTCCTCGGCGAGGGGAACATCGCCGACGCCCGGGTCGTCGTCCACCCGCAAGTCGCCGCCCGCGCCCGGGCCGAAGACCTCGGCCTGCCGACGATCTTCGGCGAACCGGTCGGCGCGCCGGCGACCCGTAACGCCGACGGCCTCGACTGGCCGCTGCGGCTCTCGGTGGTCCGCCAGCAGATCGAAGAAAACCTCGTCCGTTTGACGCAGGCGAACACCCTCTTCAAGCGCGACCACGGCCGGTTGCAGACCGACACGGTGCTGAGCGCGTCGGTCGCCGAGCAGTTGCGGCCGGTGCCGGACGCCGGGGTGCTGGCGCTGTTCTGGGCGCAGGCGTGCGGGCTGTTGCAGAAGCGCGACGGCGAGTTGCGGGCCGCCCCGTTCTCCGAGTCGTGGGGCACCACCCTCGCGCCGACCCTCGTCGAGTTGTGGGCCGGGCTGACGGCCGTCGAACCGTGGGACCCGCTCCGCGGCTACTCGCCCAGCGAGACCGGCCAGTACCCGACCCCAACGGCCGGCTTCCTCGCGGCCCTGTTACTGGCGAAACTGCCGGCCAATCAGTGGGCCGACGCGCAACCGGTCGCCGACTGGCTCTGGGCCAATCACCCGTCGTGGCAGGGGATTTTGCCCAAGGAAGAGACCAAGACCCGCGGCCGCCTCTGGGTCGAGAACTACTTCCTCGGCGTGCTGTTGCCGCTCAAACTCGTCGAGGCGACGCAGCACGAAACCGTCTGGAAGATGCGGCTCACCGACGTGGGCCGCTGGTTGCTCGTCGGCGGGGCCGAGCCGGTCCAGCCGCCGACCGTGGCCCAGGCCTTGCTCGTCCAGCCGAACGCCGAGATTTTGGCGTACCGCCAGGGGTTGACACCGCTGCTCATCAGCAAGCTGAGCCGGTTCGCCCAGTGGAAGAACCTCGGCCCGGCGTGTACGCTCGAACTCACGGCGACCCGCACCTACCACGGCCTCGAATCGGGCGTCACCCTCGCCGGCATCCAGCAGACGCTCAACCAGCACGGCATGAAGGTCGTGCCGCCGGCCGTGGCCGACCTGCTCCGCCGCTGGGCCGACAAGCGCGACCGGCTGACGATCTTCACGGCCGCGACCCTGGTCGAGTTCCAGACCGCCGCCGACCTGGACGCCGCCGTCGCCCGGGGCATCGTCAGCATCCGCGTGACCGACCGCATCGCGCTGTCGGACGACGGCCGCGACCCGGACTTCAAGTACCTCCGGCTGATCGGCAACCGGGACTACGAGGCCAAGCCGCAACAGTGCCTGGCCATCGCCGGCGACGGCGTGTCGATGACCCTCGACACGACCAACTCGGACCTGCTGCTCGAAGCCGAGATCGTCCGCCTGACCGACCCGATCCCCGGCGACCCGCCGAGCGTCCGCCGGTTCAGCCTGACGCCGGCGTCCCTGCGGCGGATGGTCGATGCCGGGTACGACATGGCGATGCTCGACACCTGGTTCAAGCTGCGCGCCGGCCAGCCGTTGCCGTCCGCCGCCCGGCTGTTCGTCCTGCCGCCGAGTACGGCCGAGACCCACGTTTTGCGCGTCGTGACGGTGGCCAGTGCCGAGATCGCCGACGGCCTGATGCAGTGGCCGACGACGGAAGTGCTGATCGAAGCCCGCCTCGGCCCGGTGGCGCTGCACGTGACCGACGAGAACCTGCCCGCCCTCCGCGACGTGGTCGGCCCCCTCGGCATCGCCATCGACCCGAGTTAAGAGCGGACTTCAAGTTGGTGTCGCAGGGGACTCGCCGGACAGAATGTCATTCCGGCATTCGCCGCCAGGTCCACGCCTTCCGGCGAGTACGCCTCCGCCATCGTGCCGGTTACATGGCTCCGCCGCAGGCGACTCGTGTTAGCCCGACGCGCTAGCGAGGGTCGATGGGTCATTGACGTGTCGGGAGTCGTGGGCCGTGCGGTCATCGACAGCCATCTTGCCCTCGACCGCTCGACCCTCGCTAGCGCGTCGGGCTAACACGAGTCGCCTGCGGCGGAGCCGAAAACCTGGCCGAAGCCCGTGGCGTTTGACGGGATCAGGACACGTTAAGACAACTCGAACTCCGCTCTAACGCGGCTACCGGCGGAGTAGGAACTCTTTCGAGTTGAGCAGGCCCCAGGCGATGTCTTCCCAGGCGGCGCGGGGGGCGTTCGCGTCCGCCAGGTACTGCGTCAGCCGGTCGCGTTCGGCGGGGGTCGGCGTGCGGGCCAGGGTGGCCAGGTAGAGGTCGTCGAGGGTCAACTCGGGTCGGCCCAGGCGGTTGCCGGGGGACTTGAGCATATCGTCCACGAGCCGGCCGGTCATCAGTTGGAACGACTGCAACATGCCCGGGTCTTCGCTCCGTTCGCACTCGCACGTCAACAGTCGGTCGGGCTTGCCGAAGACTTTGAGGAACCGCGACCCCATCTGGTCCGTCGGTTCTTTGCCGCGCCGGCCGGACTGCGGCGGGGCGGGGATTTCGGCGGCGCGGAGGCCCAACGGGTAGCCCGGGAACTTCACCGGCAGGTCGAGGGCGACGCTGATCGCGTCGAGGAGTTGCTCGGCCCCGAGCGGCCGGACGGTCGCCCGGGCGAAGTGCGACTCGTCGGCCGCGTTGCTGCCGTCGGCGGCGGGGGACGAGGCGAGTTGGTACGTCCGCGAGGTGAGGATTTCCCGCACGAGCGGCTTGAGCCGGTAGCCGCCGGCGGCGAACGACTTCGTCAGGTGGTCGAGCAGGTCGGGGTTGGACGGCGGGTTGCTGGCCCGGAAGTCGTCGTTCGGCTCGACCAGCCCGCGGCCCATCAGGTGCAGCCAGACGCGGTTGGCCTGCGCCCGGGCGAAGAACGGGTTGTCCGGCGACGCGACCCAGTCGGCCAGCGCGTCCAGGCGGTCGCCGGCCGGGCCGTCGCCGGGGCGGCCGAGGAACTTGGGCTTCGCGGTGCCGCCGCGCGGGTGGGCCAATTCGCCCGCGCTCAAGTTGGTGACGAACTGCTCGCCGACGAACTCGTGCTTGTCGAGGTTGTCCTTGCGGCCGTTCTCCGGGACGCGGTAGCCGACCCGCGCGAACGTCGCCGCGAACCGGTGGTAGTCGTCCTGCGTCCAGACGTCGAACGGGTGGTTGTGGCACTTGGCACAGCCGACGCGCAGGCCGAGGAAGACCTGCGCGACCGACTCGGCCCGCTGGTACGGCTCGCGCACGGCCCGGTAGAAGTTCGCGGCCGGGTTCTCGTAGGTACTGCCCCGCGCGGCCAGCACGTCCCAGGCGAACTCGTTCAGCGGCCGGTCGGCGGCGATCGTCGCCTTGATCCAGCGGTGGAAGAGCTGCACCCCCTTGCGGTCCAGCGCCTTCTCCTCGTTGCGCAACAGGTCCGACCAGAGCTGCGCCCAGTGCTGCGCGAACTCGGGCCGGTCGAGGAGCGTTTCGACGACGCGGGTCCGCTTGTCGGGCGACGGGTCGGCGACGAACGCCCGCACCTCGGCCGGCGTCGGCGTGATGCCGCAGGCGTCGAGAAAGACGCGGCGGAGGAACAGTCCGTCGCCGGCGAGTTCGCTGGGCGTCAGCCGCAGTTCGGTCCACTTCGCCGCGGTCAGCCGGTCGATCGCGTGGGCCGTCGGCCACTTCGACAGGTCGGGCGCGGGGCGGTCGGCCACGAAGGCGACGCGCACGGCCGTCATCAGGTGCTGGTAGCGGACGAGGACCACCGTCTCGCCGTCGGCCTCGCGGATCACGTCGCCCGACGGCAACACCCTGGCGACGCCGACGTTGTTCGTCTCGAACGCCAGCCGGTCGGTCAGCGGCCGCGTCGAGCCGTCGGAGAACGTCGCGGTCGCGGTAATCGCCGTGCGGTCGGCCGGGGCGTTCAAGACGCGCGAGGTCGGGCCGACGCTCAGCGACACCGGCCGGGCCGCCGTCGCCCCGTCGAAGCCGGCCCCGGCGGCGATCCACGCGCGGAGCACGGCGGACTCGGGGCCGGCGACCTTGAAGCGGCCGCCGCCCTCGTGCGGCACCTGCCCCGTCGCCTTCTTGAGCAGCAAGCTCTCGTCCGGCCGGGCGACATCGACCCGGCGGGCCAGCGCCTCGCGGGTCAGCGTGGTGAAGTCGAGTTCGGCGTTCTCGCCGCGCAGGCTGAGTTTGAACCCGCCCCGGCCGTTCAAGTTGCCGTGGCACGCCCCGAGGTTGCACCCCGACCGCGACAGCACCGGCAGCACGTCGTTGACGAACGACACCGGCTCCGCGGCCTTCGCGGGCACAGCGCACAAGAGTAGGGTAAGCAAAGCGATTCGCGTGGGCATCGGGGTCAACCGCGAGAGAAGGCGGCGGGCGGGGAATAATATCGTACCCGAGAACCGCCGGCGGAGCGAGCGGAAAATAGTAGCTGACAGCGCAGCGTCGATAGCATAAAATCTAGTACGAACTGTGTTCCCTCTGCCGACTCACAAGAGCCACGCCATGACCGCGACCGAAACCCCAGCCGAACGGCCGGTCGAGTTCGTCCAGTCGCTACCCGAGGCGCGGCGGCGCGACATCTTCTTCGCCCTGCTCCGCGAGTTCTACGCCGTCAACGGCGACTTGGCGGCGATCCCGCTCCGCGAGGGCGACACGGATTTGGGCTACCTCGTGCGGTCGAACAGTTCCGAGGCGACACGACTCGAACACCTGCGGCAGATGCGACTCGTTCCGCCGTCGGTCGATTACGACGACATGGTCCGGCAGATGCCCCCGGAACTCGCCGCGGTACTCGAGAAGCCGATCCCCGAAAACCTCGACTGCGACGACGTACTGAGCCGGGACGAACTCAGGAAGATTCGCCAGGAAGTGTTGTCGCGTACTGCACGATAATCACCCGCCGGGTCCGGGTGCCACGCCATGAAATGCGGTCCCGGATCAGATAGTGAATGTCGGTGTGCGGGTAGTACTGCCAAACCCAACGCTTTTCCCGGCGGCTTTGTCCGGGCACCAGCCTGGCCCCCGCCGGTTCCCCGTGGCACGACTCCAGCGCGTCGAGGGCCGCTTCGTCGATCATTTCTACAGTCATTCCCATCCCGACAGAATTGCACCCCAAGCTGCCCCGGCTGGCGTGCCTGACCGTCGTCCGATTTCTACAGTCATTCCCATCCCGACAGAATTGCACCACCGGTCCAACGCACCGAGCCAGTGGAAGTAACTCGCCCGGCCGATCAGGTGGAGTACGACAGTGGTGCGCATCGGAAGTCATTCTGTTGCGTCCGCAACGGAATGGCCGAACCGCGGGTTGCTCTGCTAAGATAGCTACATGTGGCCGAACCGCGAAGAAACTGACAAGCTTTTGGACGACGCCCGGCAGGGTAAGGACGGGGCCGTCGATGCCCTGCTCGGGCGGCTCCGCGAACCGCTCCGCCGCGTCATCGATTTGCGGCTCGACCCGGTCCTCGGCCGCCGCGTCGATGCGTCCGACATCGTCCAGGACGTGCTGATCGAGGCCAATCAGCGGCTGACGGAATACCTCAAGACGCCGAACATGCCGTTCCACTTGTGGCTCCGGCACCTCGCCCAAGACCGCATCATCGACGCCCACCGCCGGCACCGCACGGCCCAGCGCCGCAGCCTCGACCGCGAGCAGACGATCAACGCCCCGGCCTGGGCCGAGGACTCGTCCACGTCTCTCGTCGCGCAACTCATGGACCAGGAGAAGACGCCGGCCAGCGAGGCGATCCAGGCCGAACTCGCCCGCCGGCTGGCGAACGCCGTCAACGAGTTGAACCCCGACGACCGCGACATCATCCTGATGCGGCACCAGGAGCAACTGGCCAATCAAGACGTGGCGAAGATGCTCGACCTGAGCGAAGCCGCCGCGAGTATGCGCTACCTCCGTGCCCTCCGCCGCCTGCGACTGGTGCTCATCCCGGAGCCGGACGGCCAGGCCAGCGACCTGTAAAGCAAATCCGATTCACCGCAGAGGGCACGTGAGGGCGCGGAGAAAGGCCAGAACCAAGAGAGCTAAACCAGAAAACCCTGCACCGATGGGGTGGCGAGCGTGTCCGCAGAACCCACTCGGTATTAGCTCTCTCTCGGCATTTGCCTTTCTCACGTGCCCTCATGTGCCCTCTGCGGTGGAATTCCTACTCTTTCGAGACGCCCCTTGCTCATCTACACGACTCCCGAAGACTTGCGCGCCGAGCCGGACGCCCGCCGCTTCTGGCTGCTGGGCATCTTGACGTGCCTGCGCGACCGGGCCGACCGCATGGAGGTCCGCTTCGGCGACGGCGACGCGACCTTGTACAACCGCGTCCAGGGCCGCGACTGGGAGTTGACGCCGGTGTCGGAGGAGCTGTTCGAGACGCTCAAGCCGACCGTGCGCGGCTTCTCCCGGCTCGTCACCCCGCAGCGGCCGGACTTCACCATCACGGCCGGGCTGCCGGACGTGCGGACGGAGCCGCAGGAGATCGGCTGGCTGACGTTCGAGTTGGAGCAGCACCTCATCGACCTGCCGGTGCGGATCGACCCGCGCGAGCCTTACGGCTTCATCCAGGTCGATTTCGAGTACCCCGAGGAGATGGAACTGGCCGGCCTCGCCGGGGCGGCGCTGGCGGAGTATTACGAGTTGGATTGAACTCCCGCCGGACTCTCCCCCTTGCGGATCGGTGTCCCCGCCCATGCCTGACGCGCTCTTCGGACTCGCCTACGTCCAGAACCTCGACCCCCTCGGCCACCGCGTGCTCTCGACGATCGTCGCGGCGCTCCCGGTGGTCGTGCTGTTTTACCTGCTCGTCGGCCGGCGCTGGCTGGCCAGTCGGGCCGGCGCGGCGGGGTCGGCCGTGGCCATCCTGATCGCCTGGCTCGTGTACGGGATGCCGCCGGGCATGGCGGCCGCGTCGTGGGCTTACGGCGCGGCCTTCGGGCTGCTGCCCATCGGCTGGACGGTCTTCGGCGCGATGGCCCTGTACAACCTGACCGTCGAGACCGGCCAGTTCGCCATCATCCGCCGGTCCATCGGCTCGCTGTCGGGCGACGCGCGGGTCCAGGCCGTGCTCATCGGCTTCTGCTTCGGGGCGCTCATGGAGGGGGCCGCGGGGTCGGGGGCACCGGTCGCCATCTGCGGGGCGATGCTCGTCGGCCTCGGCGTCCCGGCCTTCCGCGCCGCGGTGATTTGCTTGATCGCCAACACCTCGCCCGTCTGCTTCGGCGGCCTCGGCGTGCCGATCCTGACCCTCGGCAACGTGACCGGCATCCCGCCCGAGACGATCAGCGTCATGTGCGGCCACCAGTTGCCGTTCCTGTCGTGCCTCATCCCGTTCTACATGGTCAAGGTGATGTGCCCGTGGCGGCAGACGTTCGCCGTCTGGCCGGCGCTGGTCGTCGGCGGCGGGTCGTTCGCGGTGTGCCAGTACGCCTTCGCCACGATGCACACCTGGGTGCCGGGACTGAACGTCTGGCCGCTGACCGACATCGGGGCGTCGATCTTCTCGCTGGTCGCGCTGTCGCTGTTCCTCAAGTTCGTCTGGCGGCCGAAGCACGAGTGGAAGTTCGCCCCGCCGGCCGACAAGCCGGTCGCGGTCGTGCCCGACGGCACCCTGGGCCACGGCGTGGACGTGCGGGCCGCCCTGCGCGACTCGGGGCCGACGGCGGCGTTGCCGTTGACGCCGTGGGTGGTCGCGCGGGCCTGGTCGCCGTTCGCGGTCATGGCCGTCTGCCTGGCCGGGGCGGGGGCCGTCCGGCAGTACGAGGCCAAGACGAAGTCGCCGGTCACGGTCCTCGGCGTGGCGTCGTACTACGAGTTCGCGGTGCCGAGTTTGCACTTCGAAGTCGAGCGGGCGGACCGCTTGCAGAAGCTCAACGCGACCGACGAGGAGAAGAAGGAGAAGGCCGTCTACCGGCTGGCCTGGCTGACCGCCCCCGGCACGCCGGTCTTCGCCGCCGCGGTGCTGTCGGCGATACTCCTGGGCGCGACCAGCCGGCAGTTCCTGACCGTACTGCGTAAGACGCTGGTGCAGATGAAGGTGCCGATCCCGACGATCGCGTTCATGCTCGGCCTGAGCTACGTGACGAAGTACTCCGGCATCGACGCGACCCTGGGCGTCGCCTTCGCCGAGACGGGCGTGTTGTACCCGTTCTTCGCGGCCATGCTCGGCTGGCTCGGCGTCTTCCTCACCGGCACCGACGCCGGCAGCAACGCCCTGTTCGGCAGCCTGCAACAGATCACGGCCGGGCAGGTGTACGAGAGCGGCGCGTTCAGCGGGTCCGACCTGACCCGCGGCCAGGCCGAGACGCTCATCTGCACGGCCAACAGCACCGGCGGCGTCATGGGCAAGATGATCGACGCCCAGAGTATTTGCGTGGCCACGGCCGGGACGAACCAGATCGGCAAGGAGGCCGACCTGTTCAAAGCCGTCATCGGCCACAGCATCTTCCTGGCCGCCGTCGTCGGCACGATGACCATGCTGCAAGCCTACGTCTGGCCGTTCACGATGATGGTGCCGTAAGGCGGCGGGGGGTGGGGGAGGAGTTAGTCTTTCTCACATTCCGCAACGAATTCTCGTCACGTTAGCGGTCTGACCGTCGAACATAGGAGTCCCACACACTCCTCGACGCAAGTGAGCGCATTCGATGGCCCATCAAGTTTTTGCGATCCCCAACTACCTGGGGACCGCCACCGACCTGCTATTTTGCAACCCGGCCGACCCTCTCTCAAACGGAGTCGTCCATTACGCCTACGCGGTCGGGGCTGAAGCGGACGCGATCACAAAGCGCATGATGCCCTGGGCCAAGGTCCATGATTTCGGGGGCGCATACCAGCAGCAGAACCCCGATGTCATCAAGCGGCTTATGGGCGAGTCCGGCTACCGGCCGGGCGAGCTTGTCCTCGAGCACGAGGGCGGCTCCACCTCCGAAACCGACCAGGATACGGTCATGCGACTGGGGGCGCTGGAGCTACTCGCCAACCTGTCGTCCGGCCGGCTCTCGACGACCGACAAGGACCCGTTCCCCCACCAACTCGCCTTGCAACAATTCGTCCGCAAGCCGCCGCAGCCGGAGGGCCTCCGGCGGCTCTTGATCGCCGACGAGGTCGGCCTGGGCAAGACGATTGAGGTCGGGCTGATCTTGCGCGATATGCTGTTGGCCCGCGGGACGATGGAGGGCTTCCGCTGTCTCTACCTCACGTCCGGCGGCCTTGTGGAGGACGCCGCAGCCAAGTTACGGGACGTGCTGTCCCGGACGATCGGCGACGACCAGATCGTCAAACCGATCGACTCATTTCGCGACTACGGCAACACCCAGGGCGTCGCGGTGGCGAGCATGCACGCCGCCCGCTTGTACACGACCCAGGCCCGGCAGGCGGTGTTGCCGCGCGGCGTCCGGCCGGATGTCATCATCATTGACGAATGCCACCACGCCGCGAGCGAGGGGAACTTGGCCGGCGGGCCGACCCGCCGGGCAGACGCCACGCAGACCTACTTGGCCGCCATGCGACTCCTGACCGGCGAATTCTGGCTCGAATCGAAGCCGCCCACACTTGCGATCCTGATGAGCGCGACCCCCTTCCGGTCGCAAGCTCAGTTCGTCAACCTGTTACGGCTGCTGACGCACGGCGTGAGGCGGCCGGGCACGACCGAAGTGTTCAACGCCTACGATCCCGCGGTCCAGGCGAAGGAGTTGCGCAGCATACTTCAGGACCAAGGCGCGGCAGCCAGTGTCGTGTGGCGGCGGCAGAGCGACGAGAGCGTTTGCTCATGGTCTGGAAGCCGAATCTTCCCCAACTTGACGATTGTCCGCCCGCACAACGTCGCGGACGACGACCCGACGACGCCAAAACTGCCAGCCCCGAGCAGCCAGTTCCTGGCCTTAGTCTCGGAGGTCAAGGACACTGTCAACGCGATCGCTGCGGCGCACGGCCAGCGGTTCGGGGGCTTTGCGACGGCCCAGCTCGAAAAGAAGCTTACGAGCAGTTCCGTTGCCGGGGCTTGCTGGCTCTTCAGTTGGGCGGTCCGGCACCTGCACTGGGCCACACAGGAAGACTACAAAGGCGACAAGGGCGAGGGGACAGAAGGCTTACGAGTCCTCATCCGAAGCGTCTCACAGCGGATAGCGTCCTACTCGCCCGGCACCCCCCACGCGACCGTTCGCTTCCCGAGCGAAAACTTCGAGTTCCCCGCGAGCAGCCTCGCGCGGGCGGGCGTCGTGCTCGACATCCAAAGGTACTCCAAGGAGGTCCGCGAGAAAAGCACGGACGACGGCAACTGGGTCGCCGAGCAGCCAGAAATCGTCGCACTCGTCCGTCTCGCCAACGCCCTCCTGGACCTCCAAAGCCGCGGCGGGGACAAGGTCGGCGCGGAGGACGCCAAGCTGAAGTGGCTCCAAGAACTGCTGCGGCGGTACCCGGACGACCGCTTCCTGCTGTTTACCGAAAGCCTCCAGACGTGTGAGGCGCTGGAAAGCTTGCTCGGGACCGTTTGTCGGAAGTTAGTGGGGAGCATGTCACCGGCAGCCCGCCAAGAGGCCGTTGCGGACTTGGTGAACCCGCGCACGAACGCGCGGGTGCTCGTCGCCACTTCCGCCGCCGACGAGGGGTTCGATTTGCAGGTCGCCTGCAAGGTCATTCACTGGGACCTGAGTTCGTCGCCGGCGACACTTATGCAGCGCAACGGCCGCGTCGCCCGGCTCGGGCAAGTGGCGGACGTGACGGCCTACTACCTCATCCTGACGGGGACTCACGAGCAGCTACGCGACAGCGCGCTTCAGGCGAAGTTTGCCGAACTCGGCATCGACGACGAAGCGTTGCGGAGTCGCATTCTCGGCTCACTGAGCGAGGACGAGGAGAACGAACTCGAACAGGCCATCGACCAGAACCAAGAGGGGATTGTCGGCGGCATCCTCCGGCGGGCGACGAGCGACAACCAGCAGATGGACCGCGAACTCGCCGAAATCCGGACCGAACTCCAGGCCCACCAAGTCCTCAGCCGGGACGACTTGGCTAACCGGCTCATGACGTGGGACCGCCTCGGGCCGCCGGGTCAGGCCACGCGGGGTATCAAGTTCACCTACAAATCGGTCCCCTGGGACCGCCCCGTTTTCGGCGAAGTCACGCGTCGGGAGCCGACGCAGTCTAGGGTCGCTACCATCGAGACGGTTGCTGACAGTAGTCGCGTGAAGCAGCAACTCGTCTTCGACCCGGAATTCCTCCTGTTCGGGCCGAAGGAGAAGGACCAGAAGTACCAGCTCGCCGGCATCCCGCCATGGGTCAACAAGCCGGACCGTCACGGGAAGTCGGGAATCAAGCCGTACGACGGGGGCAACCTCGTCGGTCAACTCCTCCACAACATGGCGCGGCTGGGTCGGGCCGATTACCTTGCCATCCGCCGGCCCTGGCTCGACAACGTGACGTTGGTGCCGGCCGAGGCGCGGTGGCTGCTTTTTTGCACGCACCCTTTGCGCGAGTCGGAGAACACGCTGCCCGACAAGTCCCGGCCGCTCCTGACTTACTACGCCTTCCCGGAGTTGACCGAAGGGCTGCCGGCCCCGCTCGACGCGGAGGGGGCCGACGGCGAACACGTCCACCAGTTCCTGTCCTGCGCCGAGAGAGTAGTCCTCGACATCGAGCGCGAAACCGTCGGCGATCCCGAGTCCGTCGCACTGGCCCGTCAGGCAAGTGTTCGGCTGGGCGAGTGGCTGGCGTCCGTCACGAAGTTCGGGGCCGAGTCGTTTCTCGACAAAGCGAAGTACTTCGTCCCAGTCCCCGTCGCCCTCGTCCAAATCATTGACGAGTAGAAGTGTCATCACAGCCCCTTCGCCGGCTCGCGCGGCGGGGGGGTGAGGAGCCACTCGAAGAGCGGGTGCTTGGTCGAGAGGAGTAGCACGTCGCGGGTGGCGCTCGGGGTCGTCTGGTAGGCTTTGAGCTTCTGGGGGGAACTCGGACAAACCCGCCGCCGCACTTCGGGCGTCCCGGGTTTCATTCCGCACTTTGCACTCTGCCTTCTGCACTCCGAAGGACACCGCTCGCCGGGCCGGTATAAACTACTGGACCTACGCTTCTTCCCCACGGACGGCTCCGCTATGCGTTCGCTCTTCGCCTTCGCCCTGCTGCTCGGTTCCGCCGCGGCCTGCCCGGCCGGGTCGTCGAGTAGCCTGCTCGACCTGTCGGCCGACGGGTCGCGGCTGCTCGTCGCCAACACGGACGCCGGGAGCGTCAGCGTCATCGACGTGAAGGCCCGCCAGAAGCTCGTCGAAGTCGCCGTCGGGGATCATCCCGAGGGCGTCGCCTGGGCCGGCAACTTGGCCCTCGCCACCGTCTACGGGGACGACGCGGTCCAGTTCATTAACGCCGCGACCGGCCGCGTCGTCCACACCCTCGCGGTCGCCGACGAGCCTTACGGCATCGTCACGACGCGGGACGGCGCGTTCGCCTACGTCTCGCACGACTACCCCGGGACGGTCAGCGAAATCGACGTGGCCGGCCGCAAGGTGACGCGGACGTTCGCCGTCGGCAAGGACTGCCGGGGGCTGGCCCTGTCGGCGGACGAGGCGACCCTGTACGCGACCGAGTTTTACACCGGCACGCTGGTCGCCGTGAGCCGCGCGACCGGGCGAGTCGCCGACCGCTGGCCGGGCCAGGAGCAGGACAACCTCGCCCGGCACGTGACGCTGCACCCCAAGCGGGGCAAGGCTTACGTCAGCCACATCCGCAGCCGGGTCACGGCGCACGACGCCCGCGGGTCGATCTTCCCGCACGTCAGTTTCTGCGACCTGACCCCGGCCAAGCCCGGCGAGAAGCGGCGGCGGTCGATCGCCCTGGACACCTACGACGGCAACTTCGTCGTGACCAACCCCTGGGAGTCGGCCGTCTCCCCGGACGGGTCGAAGATTTACACCGTCTTTTCCGGCACCAACGACCTGTACGTGTCGAAGCTGATCGACGACGACTACCAGGAAATGGAGCGGATCGGCCACGCCGTGACCGTCGGCAAGCACCCGCGGGCCGTGTGCGTGTCGCCCGACGGCCGCGAGGTCTACGTGTACAACACCCTCGACCACGCGGTCGCCGTGTTCGACGAACTGTTCCGCAAGAAGCTGGGCACCATCGCGGTCGGCGAGCCGGCGCACACGGCCGAGTGGCGGCGGGGCAAGGAACTGTTCCAGACGGCCCTGCAACCGATGGGGTCGGCGCGGTGGATTTCGTGCAGTTCGTGCCACCCCGACGGCCTGCACGACGGCCGGGTTTGGACGAACCCCGAGGGCCAGCGAAAGACGATGAACCTGTTCGGCCTGGCCCACACGCACCCGCTGCACTGGTCCGGGGACCGCGACGAGGCCCAGGACTTCGAGTACACGATCCGCGGCAAGCTGATGCAGGGCCGCGGCCTGTCGAAGCACCAGCTCAAGCCGCGGACCACGTTCACGGAGTTCGCCGAGAGCGACCAGAAGACGGCCGGCATGTCCGCCGACCTGGACGCCCTGGCCGTGTACACCAACTCCTTCCCGGTGCGGCCGTCGCCCCACGCCCCCGGCGGCAAGCTGACCCCCGCGGCCGAGCGCGGCAAGGCGACCTTCTTCGCCAAGGAGACGAACTGCGCGAGTTGCCACAGCGGCGGCTACTTCACGGACAGTTCGACGAAGAAGCCGCAGACCCTGCACGACGTGGGCACCGGCGGCGCGGCTACGGAGAAGATCGGCGCGAAGTACGACACCCCGACCCTGCTCGGCGTCTACCGCGTCAACAGCTACCTGCACGACGGCCGGGCGAAGACGCTCCTCGACGTGCTGACGACCTGCAACCCCGGCGACAAGCACGGCACGACGAGCCACCTGAAGCCCGCCGATCTCGACGACCTCGTCGCCTTCCTGAAGAGCCTGCCCTACGAAACCCCGCCCGACCGCACGCCCAACACCGTCGAGCACTACTTGAAGTTGAAGCCGACGGGGTCGCAGTAGCGCGGCTCCGCCGAAGGCGCGTTAGCCCGACGCGCTAGCGAGGGTCGAACGGTCGAGGAGAATGTTCGGGGCCGTTGGCCGTTCTGTCGTCGTCTGCCCACGCCATCCTCGACCCCGCGACCCTCGCTAGCGCGTCGGGCTAACAAAACCACTCACGCGAAGCGATCCCCATGCCTCCGCCCCGCCGGCCGAAGTTCGACAACCGCCTGCGGCCGGTCTGGCGCGGGGCCGTCGCCGACCACGTCATCGGCCTGGCGTGGTCGGGCGACGCCCTCGCCGCGGCCGCCGTGTCCGGGCCGGTGACGGTCTTCGACGCTTCGGGCCGAGTTCGGCACGCGCTCGCCGGCCACGGCTTCGGCACGGCGGCGCTTCAGTGGCAGCCGGGCGGCACGCTCCTCGCCACGGCCGGGCAGGACGGCCGCGTGAAACTCTGGGCCGGCGGCACCGAAGTCGCCAGTCTGGACGGCGGGGCGCAGTGGGTCGAACGGCTCGCCTGGCACCCGGACGGCACCCGCCTGGCCACGGCCGCGGGCAAGAAAGTCCGCCTCTGGTCGGCGGCCGGGGAACTCCTCCGCGAGTACGCCGGGCACGCCGCGACCGTCCACGACCTCGCCTGGCAACCGGGGACCGGCCTACTCGCGGCTGCGGCCTACGGCGGCGTCAGCCTGTACGACGGCGTGCACCCCGAAGCCGTGCGAACGTTCGCCTGGAAGGGGTCGCCGCTGGCGCTGGCGTGGTCGCCGGACGGCAAGATGCTGGCCCACGGCAACCAGGACGCGACCGTCCACTTCTGGTTCGCCGCGGTCGGCACGCCGTTGCAAATGACCGGCTTCCCGGCCAAGGTCCGCGAACTCTCCTGGGACGCCACCGCGCGCCACCTCGCCACCGGCGGCGGCGCGGCCGTGTGCGTCTGGGACTGCGCCGGCAAAGGCCCCGAGGGCCGCACCCCGCTGATGCTCCTCGAAGACGACGCCGAAGCCCCGGTGACCGCCGTGCAGTGGCAGCGCCGCGGTCCGCTGCTCGCCTCGGCCTACGCGAACGGCGACCTTCACCTGTGGCAGCCGGCCGCGAAGTCGCCGCTCGCCGGCCGGGACAAGGTCGGCCCCGACAAGGCCGTGAGCCTGGCCTGGTCGCCCGACGACCGGTCGGTCGCCGTCGGCACGGCCGCCGGCGATGTCGCCGTGTACCGCGTGACTTGAGCCGCTTTCTTTCCCCCCGGAGACGACGATGCGCCCGACCCTCGCCCTGATCTGCCTGACGCTCGCCGGCGGCGGAACTGCCCCCGCCCAGCAGGCCAAGCCGCACGACTTCGCCCGCTGGGAGAAGGAGGTCGCCGCCTACGAGGCCGCCGACCGCGCCGCCCCGCCGGCCAGGGGCGGCGTGCTCTTCGTCGGTTCGTCCACGATCCGCCTCTGGAAGTCGCTGGCGGCCGACTACCCCGACCACGCCGTGCTGAACCGCGGCGTCGGCGGGTGCGAGATCGCCGACTGCACCCACTTCGCCGACCGCCTGATTTTCCCTCACGCGCCGAAGCAAATCTTCCTCCGCGCCGGCGGCAACGACATTCACGCCGGCCGGTCGCCGACCGAGGTCGCGGCCGACTTCTCCGCGTTCGTCAAAACCGTCCACGCCAAGTTACCGACGACCGAGATCGTCTACGTCGCGGTCAACCCCGCGCCGGCCCGCTGGGGCGAGACCGACCAGTACCGCGAACTCAACGCGCTGGTCCTCAAGGCGGCCGCGAAGTCGCCGCGCGTGTCGTGCGTGGACGCCTTCGACGTGAGCCTGACGCCCGCCGGCCAGGCCCGGCCCGAACTGTTCGTCGCCGACGAGCTGCACTTCAACGCCGACGGGTACAAGCTGCTCGCCGAGCGCGTCCGCCCGCACCTCGTGGCCGGCAAAGTGGTCCGCCACGGCCTCCTCGTCACCGGCGGCGAGACCCTGATTCTCGACGCCGGCAGCGCGGTCACCTGGCAGTACCCGCACGCCTCCCGGGACGGCTGGGTGCTCCCCACCGGCAACGTCCTGTTGGCCCTGTCGAAGAGCGCGGCGTACCCCGGCGGCGCGGCCGTCGAGGTCGATCCGGCCGGCAAAATCGTCTTCGAGTTCAAGGGCACGCAGAGCGAAGTCAACACCGTCCAGCCGCTCGCCGGCGGGGCCGTGCTGCTGACCGAGGCCGGCGACAAGCCGCGCCTCCTCGAAGTCGCCCGGGACGGCAAAATCCTGGCCGAGGTGCCGCTGCAAGCGCAGACCAAGGACCACCACATGCAGTCGCGCATGGCCCGCAAACTGGCCACCGGCAACTACCTCGTGCCGCAACTGCTGGACCGGTTGGTCCGCGAGTACGACCCCGCCGGCAAGATCGTCTGGGAGGCGAAGACCCCGCACATGCCGTTCACCGCGATCCGCCTGCCCGACGGCAACACCCTCGTCGGCTGCACCCACGGCAACCTGATCGTCGAGTTGGACCCCGCCGGCAAGGAAGTCTGGCGGTTGACCAACGACGACCTGCCGGGCAAGCCGATCGACGACGCCTGTGGGGTGCAACGGCTCGCCAACGGCAACACGGTGTTCACCAGCTACAACGCCAAGCCGGGCCAGGTCAAGCTGACCGAAGTGACCCGGGACAAGGCCGTTGTCTGGACGCACACCGACGCCCGCAAGGCCGGCATCCACCACTTCCAAATCCTCGACGCCGCCGGCAAACCCGGCCCGACCCCGCTGCGGTAAGGGGTTCACGAGGCGGGTTGCAGCCTATTGCTTTCGGCTCCGCCGCAGGCGAACTCCCGGCGAGCGGCCCACGTGAGTGGGCTGTTCCAACCCGGAATGGGTGAAATCGTCCCCCCGCGAGCGCCCGAAACTTCGCCCGGGTTGCCACTCTCCATACCGGGTTGGAACAGCGGGCTGACACCCGCCGCTCGCCGGGATTACGGCTTCGCCGGGTCGCGGGGCGGGGGGTTGAGGAGCCACTCGAAGAGGGGGTGCTTGGTCGAGAGGAGGAGCACGTCGCGGGTGTCGCTCAGGATCGTCTGGTAGGCTTTGAGCTTTTGCAGGAACTCGTAGAAGGCGCGGTCCTGGGCGTGGGCGTCGTTGCGGATGCGGTCGGCCTCCACGTCGGCGACGCCTTCCACGCGGGTCTTCTCGGCCCGGGCGCGGGCTTCCGTCTCCTTCGCCTCCTTCTCGGCCGTCGTTAAAATCTCGGCGGCCCGCTGCCGGCCTTCGCTCTCGTGGTCGGCCACCTTGCGCATGCGCTCGCTGCGGATGCGCTCGGCGATGCTCGACCGGACGGCTTCGGGGTAGGTGAAGCGGCGGAGGCGGAGATCGACGATCTCGACGCCGTACTGGGCGCGGACTTCGTCGCGCAAGGAGGTCGCGGTGCCGCCGGCCCCGAGCAGGAGGCGGTCGCGGAGCTTGGCGGTGCGGGCGTCGATGGCGGCCTCGTCGGCGACGGCGATCAGGGCGTCCATCGGCAGGGTGCTGATGATGGCCCCGAGCCGGCCGCTGATCTGCGGCCCGAGCACGCGCTTGACCTGGTCCGGGGTGCCGAGGGTGCGGACGAACCGGTCGGCCCCGTCGGCGTCGGCCACCCGCCAGCTCACGAAGGCGTCCACGGCCAGGGTCTTATCGACCGTCTTGTTCGTCGGGTCGCGGGTCAGGCTCTCGACCGTCGGCAGGTCGAACGACTGCAAGCGGCGGTCGATGCGGACGACCCCGTCGATCGGCCACGGGGCCTTGACGTGCAACCCGGCGTCGGTCGCGCCGTCGAGGACGACGACCGGCTCGCCGAACCGGGTGACGTAGGCGAACTCCGCGAAATCGACGGCGACGAAGGCCGTCCGCGCCCACAAAAGCAGCGCCAGCACGGCCGCGGCGAGTGCGAAGCGTTTCACTTCAGCGCCGCCTTCAACTTCTCGGCGATGCGGTAACCGGCCAGCACGCCGCGGCGCTCGGCGAGGGCCTTGCCGGTCTTGGTGTAGTCGGCGGGCAACTCGACGGCGGAGAACTCGCCGGTGCCGCCCTTCAGCGTGCCGTTGCGGTGAACGACCGTCTTGGCCAACTCGAAACTCTCGACCTTCGCCCAGTTCTCGAACGACTCCTCGGCCAGTTCGGTCAGCTCGTCCCGGGCGAACTCGGGCCGCAGGCGGAGTTCGGCGGCCAGGTTCTTCACGTCGCGGAAGTCGGTGCTGCCGGTGATGAGGCCGTCCCAGAGGTAGTGCAAGTTCAAGCCCTTACCGTCGGGGCCGACCTTGACGAAGAACTTGTTGCCGCCGCGGTCGCCGTCGGGGTACGCCTCGGTGAACAGGGTGGTCGCGTGCAGCGGCATGTGAACGTCGCCGACGAGGTGGAACAGCCAGCACAACGGCACGGCGCGATCGACCGCCTCGGGGCCGGCCTTGAGCTTGTCGAAGTTCAACGCGTAGGCTAGGACGATGTTCGCGTCGGGGTCGGGAGTGCCCGGCTTGATCGTGTCCGGCTGACCGTCGGGCTTGAACCCGTAGTTGATGTAGTGCCACTTCGGCCGGTCGTAGTCGCTGCCGCGGATGTCGTCGGCCCACTTGCCGGCGACCATGAACAGGTACAGGCCGCGCTCCTCTTCCGGCCGGGCCTCGCAGCCTTTTTTCCAGAGCTTGTCGTACTGCGGGTGGGCCTGCAAGACCGCCACGGTCTTCGCCAACACGTCCGGCGCGTCCTTCTCCAAGAGGGCGTAGGCGATCGCCCCGGTGACCATGTGCCCGCCGCCGTTCCAGGCGGACGCCGGGCCGGCGGCGAGGGTCGCGAACAAGGCGGCGGACGCGAGCAACCGGGTCATGGGGTTACGCTCTCTCGATGCGGGTGTGCTCGTCCAGGGCGATGCTGGTCAACTCGCCGTTGGCCTTGGTGAAGTGGACGGTCGGGACGACGATGTCGTCCTCCTTCACGCGGTCGGTGGTGACCCCGGTCGAGAGGTAGTTGACGCCCCGGAAGGTGCCGGCGGCGACGGCCTTCCAGGACTTGGCCCCGACGCGCACGGTCTGCGTCAGGGTGATCGCGTCGCCCACGGCCAGGGCCTTGAGCAGGTCCGCGAGGCCCGGGGCGAGCGCCCGGGACGGCAGGACGATCCGGTCGGGCGTACTCACTCCTCGTCCCTCGCCTTCGGGGTGCCGCGCACCAGCGCGATGCGGCCGGTGCGCGCCAGTTCGAGGATGCCGTAGGGCCGCATTAACTCGATGAACGACTCGACCTTGCCCTCGCTGCCGCTGATCTCGACCATCAGGCTGTCCGTCGTGATGTCGGTCGTCCGGCCGCGAAAGGTCTCGGTGAGCAGGGCGATTTCGGCCCGCTTCTCGGGCGGGCACTTGACCTTGATGAGCATCAGGTCGCGCTCGACGAAGTCCTCGGCCGAGATGTCCTCGACGCGGACGACGGTGACGATCTTGTCGAGCTGCTTGCGGACCTGGTCGATGACGTTGTCGTCCCCGTGGACGACGAGGGTCATGCGGGACAGGTCGCCGTGCTCGGTCGCGCCGACGGCCAGGCTGTCGATGTTGAAGTTGCGGGACGCGAGCATCCCCGAGACGTGGGCCAGTACGCCGGGCTGGTTCTGCACGAGCGCCGACAAGACGTGTCGCATTCCGGGGCAACCTTTAAACAGCGGGAGAAAGCAATGCCCTGATGATAGGACTTGCCCCGGCCGGTGTCCGGGCCTTGTCGGCGACGGGCCGCGCCGGAAGATGAGCCTGCGCCCTAGGCTCCGCCGCAGGCGACTCTAGTTAGCCCGACGCGCGAGCGAGGGTCGAACGGTCGTGAGGAGTGTTCGGGGTCGTGGGCCGTACCGTCACCGACCCCATACTTTCCCCTCGACCGTGCGACCCTCGCTCGCGCGTCGGGCTAACAAAACCTCCGCCCCATGACGCCTACCATGACGCCGCACGACTTTTTGTTGAAACTCCTCGCCACGCCCAGCCCGTCGGGGTTCGAGCAGGCCATCCAGGGCGTCGTCCGCGACCACGCCCGGGCCTTCGCCCACGAACTCACGACCGACGTTCACGGCAACGTCTTCGCGGCCCGCTTCCCCGGCGGCCAGACCGAAACCGTCTCGCCCCGGGTGATGCTCGCCGGGCACTGCGACCAGATCGGCCTGATGGTCCAGCACATCGACGCCGAGGGCTTCCTGTACGTCCAGCCGATCGGCGGCTGGGACATGCAAATCCTGTTGGGCCAGCACCTGACCGTCTGGGGCCGGACCGGGCCGGTCCGCGGCGTCGTCGCCCGGAAGGCGATCCACCTGCTCACGCCCGAGGAGCGCGGCAAGGTGCCCGGCTTCACGGACGTCTGGGTGGACATCGGCTGCCGGACCGCCGACGAGGCGTTGCAAGTCGTCCGCCACGGCGACGGGGTGACTTTTGAACTCGGCTACCGCGAACTCCGCAACGGCCTGGCCGCGTCCCCCGCGATGGACGACAAGGTCGGCCTCTGGGTCTGCCTGGAAGCCCTGCGGTTGCTGCAAGACCGGCCGCTGACCGCCGCCGTGTACGCCGTCTCGACGGTGGCCGAGGAGATCGGCCTCCGCGGGGCGACGACGGCGACGTATGCCGTCAACCCGGCCGTCGGGATTGCCGTGGACGTGTGCCACGCGACCGACACGCCGAGCAGCGACAAAAAGGTCGGCGGGGAGACGAAGTGCGGCGGCGGGCCGGTGCTGTTCCGCGGGCCGAACGTCAACCCGCGCGTCTTCGACCGGCTCGAAGCCCTGGCGACGGAGCACGGCATCCCGGTCCAGGTCCGCGGCGTGCCCCGGGCGACCGGGACCGACGGCAACGCGATGCAGATCAGCCGGCAGGGGGTGGCCGTCGGGATCGTCGGCATCCCGAACCGGTACATGCACTCGCCGGTCGAGGTCGTCCACCTGGACGACCTGTCGAACGCGGCGAAGTTGCTGGCCGAGTTCTGCGCCAGCGTCGCGGCCCAGGACAACTGGGTGCCGTGACGCGGGTCACTTGGCGATCTTCTTTTTGCCGGCGAAGTGGACGGCGTTGCCGTAGGCCATTTCGGCCGCTTCCATGACCGTTTCGGACAGGGTCGGGTGCGGGTGGATCGACTCCAGCACGTCCCGGGCGACCGCGCCCATTTCGATGGCCAGGACGCCCTCGGCGATCAACTCGCCGGCCCCGGTGCCGACGATGCCGACGCCTAGGACGCGCTTGGTTTCGGGGTCGAAGAGCATCTTCGTCAAGCCGTTCGTGATGCCCAGGGCGACCGCCCGGCCGGACGCGGCCCAGGGGAACTTGGTCACCTCGTGGGGGACGTGCCGCTCGACGGCTTCCTTCTCGGTCAGCCCGGCCCAGGCGATTTCCGGGTCGGTGTAAATGACCGCCGGGATGCACCGCGGCGACCACTCGGCCGGCTCGCCGAGGAGCACTTCGACGGCGACCCGGGCCTCGGCGCTCGCCTTGTGGGCCAGCCCCGGCTCCCCGGCCACGTCGCCGATCGCCTGGATGTGCGGCACGGCCGTGCGGCGCTGCGCGTCCACGACCAGGAAGCCGCGGTCGTCGGTCTTGAGGCCGGCCTTATCGAGGTTCAGCCCGGCCGTGTTCGGCCGCCGGCCGACGCTGACCAGCACCCGGTCGAAGGTCAGTTCGCCGGGCACGTCCTTGCCTTCGAGGGTCACGACGATGCCGGCCGGGGTCGGCTTCAGGCTGGCCACTTTGGTGTTCAAATAAATCGCCGCGCACTCCGCCCGGAGCTTCTTTTCGAGCGGTTGGACGAGGTCGCGGTCGGCGAGCACGAGCAGCCCGTCCATCGCCTCGACGACGGTCACGGCCGACCCCATCGCCGAGTAGATGCTGCCGATCTCCAGGCCGATGTACCCGCCGCCGATGACGAGGAGTTTCTTCGGGATGTCCGGCATGAGCAGCGCGGCGGTCGAGTCCATGATGCGGTCGTCGCCCAGCGCCCACGGCTTCGGCACGGTCGGGACGGACCCGGTGGCGATGATGCAATTCTTGAACCGGACGCGGGTCTGCTTGTCGCCGTCGGTGACAACGACGGTGTTGGCGTCCTCGAACCCGGCCGTGCCCTTGAGGACTTCGACCCCGCGGGACTTGCACAGTTGGCCGATACCGCCGGTCAGCTTGGTGACGACCTTGCCCTGGACGAATTCGCGGAGCTTGGGCAGGTCGAGCTTCGGCTCGCCGAAGGTCAGGCCGATGCCGGCGGACTCGTGGGCCTCGCGGATGATTTTGGCGACGTGCAGGAGCGCCTTCGACGGGATGCAGCCGCGGTTCAAGCAGACGCCGCCGAGCCGCGCGCCTTCGTCCACGAGCAGGGTCGGGATGCCGTGGTCGCCGGCGTGCAGGGCGGCCGGGTAGCCGCCGGGGCCGCCGCCGATGATGAGCAACTGGATTTCGCGCGTCTCCGCCATGATGCCTGGCTCCACTGTGGGGGGTGTCGGGGCATTTTACCGAACGCCCCGCCGCGCGGCCGGGGTTTACTGCACGCGGAGGAGCAAAGGCGGTGCGGCGTACTCGGTGTCCTTGGGGGCCTTGCCGCGGAGTTCGCCGCTGGCGCGCTCGCTTCGAGCGGTGACCGTCACCGGGCGGCTCTGCGGCGTCACCCACGGTTCGGCGTACAGCACGACTTCGCGCTGGCTCTCGCCCGGCAGCACCAGAATGCCGTTCAGACCGATGTTCATGACGCGGACGCCGTGCGGCAGGCCGCGCACGTCCAGCGGTACGCGGCCGGCGAAGGCGAAGTGCCGCTCGACCTTGACGGTAAAGCGGGACTCGGTGCCGGGGCGGAGCACGACCTCGGCCGCGGTCGTCGGCGTCAAGTCGGCGTCGTCCACGACCGTCAGTTTCACGCCGGGGGTGGACCGCGTCACCGCCCGGCCGGCGATGTCGGCGGTGCCGGTGAGGTGCCACCCGGCGGGGGCCGACTTCGCCGCGGCGGTCGCGCTCAGGGTGACGACGGCGACCGTCTGACCGGCCTCAATTACGGTGTCCGGGATCGAGAAACCGGGCGGCATCCCCGTGGCCGCGACCCGGATCGGCCCGTCGAAGTCGTCGAGCCGCGTAGCGGTGACCGTCGCGGGAGTGCCGCCGCCCTTCCAGACGTTCGACGACGCGGTCAGTTTTAACGTGAAGTCGGGCCGGGGCGGGCGGACGGTCAAGCGGTAGGCGTGGCCCGGGCCGGCCGAGGCGCTAGCGTTGCGCAGGCGAAGCCGGTAGACTCCGTCGGCCGGGGCGTCGAAGGCGAGGCGCGAGTCCTTGCCGTAAGTCCCGCCGCCGTCGTCGTTCTGGTAGGCCAGGGCGAAGACCGGCATCCCGTTCGGCGGGAACGTGCGGCCCGGCGGGTGCAACTCGACCTTGTACGCGAGGCTACCGTTGGCGTGTTGCGTCGGCGTCGTGCCCAGGTAGCCGACGCGGTTGCCGCCGACGCTCACGAACGCGCAGTCGTCGTCCGGCCCCTTCGGCAGCGCGTCGATGCGCATCAACTCGCCCTTCACGAACAGGTAGTCGTTGACGCCGAGTTCGGTCCACGCTTCGAGCCGAATGCCGGGGTTGTTCGAGTCGTGGTCGCGGAAGGTCGTGTACGCCTTGGCCGTGCAGCGGAGGGTCGCCCGGGGCACCGGCTTGCCGTCGGCGTCGAGCAGTTCGAGGACCGAGTCCAGGGCCGAGCCGAGCCGCGCGGCCTCGACTTCGGCGACGAGCCGCTCGCCCTTCTTGGCCCGGAACGACACGACGTGCGTCGCGCCCGCCGCCGTCAACTCGCCATCGACCGTAAACGGCACCGCCGGCAGTGCCGTCGCGTCGTCCGCGAACGCCGCACTCGGGAACTCGCCGACGACGACCGACGCGGGGCCGACGGGGTCGCCGGCGGTACGCTCGACCGGCACGGCGTACCGGCTGCCGACGGCGGCGTCGGTCGTCACGGCGACCGGTTTCGCGGCGAGTACGCCGAGGTTGACGCCGCGGACGGTCACGGCGGTCGAGACGCTGCGGGTGACGCCGAGCGGGAAGACTTCGGTAATCACCGGCACCGGGCCGAGGTGCAGGCGGTACGTCAGCCCGGCGTTGCCGCGGAACTCGCGGTCGCGCACGCCGACGGTGTAGCCGCCGGCCGCCGGGAGTTTGACGCCGAGCAGGTTGCCTTCGCGCTCGACCAGCACGCGGCCGGTAGCGTCGGCCAGCGTGAGCACGGGCGTGAACTCGACCGCGTCGGCGGTCGTCACCAGTTGCACGCCGAGTTCGTCGCCGGCCCCCCCGTTGAAGCGGTACGCGTCGGCGTCGCCGGGCCGGTCGAGGTGGCCGGTGACGGTCGCGGGCAGCGAAATCGTCCGGCCGGGTTGGCCCTCGGCCACGGCGGCGAAGCGGTCCACGGCGAACTTGGCTTTGCCCTCAGCCGTCAAGGTCGCGTAGCCAATCGACGCGCTCGCCGGGACGGTGAGCCTGGCCGTGCGGCGGGTCGCGCTGTCATCGGGGGTGGGCGTCAACTCCAGTGTCAGGCCGTTGTCGGCGGTCGCGGCGGTCAGCTCGTCGAGGCCGGTGCCGGTGAGCGTCACCGTCGTCGTCGTGCCGCGGCGGGCGGCGTTCGGGCTGACGGCGGTCACGGCCGGCGGCTTCGGCTTGGCGACCTCACCGGTCGCGGCGTTGACCCGCAGGACGGCCCCGGTGAACAGCCCCAGCGCGAGTTGCTGGCCGTCGGGCGACAGGGCCGCGGACGGGATCACGTCGGCCTGCGGGGCGAAGACTTTGACCTCGCGCAGGGTCGCGGCGGTCCACGACTTCACCGACCCGTCTTCGCCGACCGTGTACAACACCGCCCCCTTCGGCCCGACGAGGACGCGCGACACCGCCGCCTCGTGGGCGAACACCGACGCCGTCAGCTTGCCGCCCTCGGCGGTCACGGCCCACGAGCGCAGGCTGCGGTCCACACCGGCGGCGTAGAGGGTCTTGCCGTCCGGCTGCCAGGCGACCGCGTAAACCCAGTCGGTCGAGTCGGGCAGGGTGTACAACCGCTGGTTCGTCGCCGCGTCCCAGAGCTTGACGGCGCGGTCGGCCCCGGCGCTGGCGAGCAATTTGCCGTCGGGGCTGTAGGCCAGGGCGAACACCGCGTCCGAGTGGTCGGTCAGCGTCGCCGTCGGCGTGCTCGCGGCGGTCAGCGGCACGGCCCAGAGTTTGATGAGCCGGTCGTACCCGGCCGTGGCCAGCGTCTTGCCGTCGGGGCTAAACGTGAGCGCGTAAATCGCGTCCTTGTGGGCGGTCAGCGTCACCGGGTTGGCGTCGTCCGGCGCGGCGTAGACGCGCAGGACGCCGGACTTGCCGGGTGCCCCGCTGGCCACGGCGAGCGACCCGCCCGGGGCGAACGCCAGCCCCGTCACCCGGCCGTCTTGCCCGGCGAGCGAGCGGATCGCGTCGCCGGTCGCCGGGTCAGTGAGCGTCACCCGGTCGCGGGTGCCGGCGGCGAGCACCTTTCCGTCGGCCCGGTAGGCGAGGGCGGTGACCGGCGGGGCGGCAGACGCCACGGACGTGATGGCGACGGCGAGGAAAAGGACGCGGAGCATGGCGGCGGCCCACGGGGGAGGGAGTGGGGAAAATCATACCCGATTGCTCGCGGCAAGGCACTGTGTGAGACGATTGGAATTGGTTTCGGGGAGGGAGAAGACCTCACCCCCGGCCGAAAGGCGACCTCACCCCCCGGCCCCCTCTCCGAAACGGAGAGGGGGAGCAAGAGAGTTTCAGTCGTCGGCTTCAACCCTCTTGCTCCCCTCTCCGCGTCGGAGAGGGGGAGCAAGAGGGTTTCAGTCGTTGGCTATGACCCGCTTGCTCCCCTCTCCGCGTCGGAGAGGGGCCAGGGGTGAGGTCGCTTCACTCGCTCCCCTCTCCGCGTCGGAGAGGGGCCGGGGGTCAGGTCTCTTCGGCCGAGACTAACAGCGCCAGGGCCATTTTCAAGGACGGGAACGCCAGTTCGTCCGGGTCGATGTCGGCCGGGGTGCGCCACTCCAACCCGGCGACCGCGTCCAGGGGTAGCGCCCTCTCGGGCCGCAGGGCAGGGGCCGCGAAGATCAGATCGACGACCGGGTACGTGACCCCGGCGTAGGGGTACTGGTTGGTCCACGAGCCGAGGTAGCGGAGCGGCCCCGCCGCCAGGCCGACCTCCTCGAAAATCTCCCGCCGCAAGCCGTCTTCGGCCGTCTCGCCGGCGTCGATGAACCCGCCCGGCACGGCGAGCTTGCCCGCGGCGGGGTCTTTCGCGCGGCGAATGAACAAGGCCCGGCCGGCCCCGTCGAAGAGGTACGCCGCAGCGGCGACGGTCGGGTTGAAGTAGTACCGGAAGCCGCACGACGGGCAGTTCAGCGGCGACCCCGGGGTCACGCCGGCCGCGCACCGCGGACAGAATCGGAAGAGGGCTTGCGGCGTCATCGGGGCGGCCCGCGGTTTGGTGGGATCGAATCGGGGACGGTTGCGGGTATAGTAGAGAAGCCCGCCCGACTGTTGCGAACCCTCCCCCGCCAGAGTCCTGCCCCATGCGGTGGTTCCTCCTCCGAACCGTCCCGGTCGTCGGCCTCCTCGCCTGGCTGCTGACGACGGCCTCCCCCGCCCCGCAGGCCCGCGCCGAGGGCGACCCGAACGCGGTCAACTTCGAGAAGGACGTGCTGCCGTTCTTGACGAAGAACTGCGCCTCCTGCCACGACGCCCGCAAGAAGAAGGCCGACTACCGGCTCGACGTGCGCAAGCTGGCGTTTGCCGGCGGCGAGTCGAAGCACGCCGCGATCGTGCCCGGCAAGCCCGACGAGAGCGAACTGTACAAGCGGCTCGTCAGCGACGACGAGGACGCGCAGATGCCCCCGGGCGGCGTGAAAGTGCCCGCGGCGCAAGCGGCCAAAGTCAAGGCGTGGATCGCGGCCGGGGCCGCGTGGCCGGACGCGCTCGCCAACGAGCAGGCCGGCCCCAAGCACTGGGCGTTCGTCGCCCCGACTCGCCCGGCCGTGCCCGCCGGGGCGGCGCACCCGATCGACGCCTTCGTGCTGGCCCGCTTGAAGTTCGAGGGGTTGACGCCGTCGCCGGCCGCCGACGCGACGACGCTGATGCGCCGCCTGCACCTCGACCTGACCGGCCTGCCGCCGACGCCGGCCGAAGTCGATGCCTTCGTCGCCGACAAGTCGCCGGACGCCAGCGGCAAACTCGTCGAGCGGCTGCTGGCGAGTCCGCACTACGGCGAGCGCTGGGGCCGCCTGTGGCTCGACGCGGCCCGGTACGCGGACTCCGACGGCTACGAAAAGGACAAGCCGCGCTTCGTCTCGTTCTACCGCGACTACGTCATCGACGCCTTCAACCACGACCTGCCCTACGACCGGTTCATCGTCGAGCAGGTCGCCGGCGACCTCCTGCCGAACCCGACGCAGGACCAGCGCACGGCGACGGGCTTTTTGCGAAACTCGATGATCAACGAAGAGGGCGGCATCGACCCCGAGCAGTTCCGCATGGAGGCGATGTTCGACCGCATGGACGCCATCGGCAAGAGCGTGCTGGGCCTGACGGTCGCCTGCGCGCAGTGCCACACGCACAAGTACGACCCCATCACGCACGCCGACTACTACCGGCTGTTCGCCTTCCTGAACTCGGCCCACGAGGCGACCGCGACCGTCTACACGCCCGGCCACCAGATGCGCCGCGCGGAGATTTTGCGCAAGGTCGCGGCGATCGAAGACGACTTGAAGCACAAGACACCCGACTGGGCGGCCCGGATGGCGGCGTGGGAGAAGGGGCTGCCGCCGCAACCGGCGTGGGCCGTCGTCCGGCCCGACCTCGACACCAGCGGCGGCCAGAAGCACACCGTCCAGCCCGACGGCTCGGTCCTCGCCGAAGGCTACGCGCCGACCAAGTTCGCCGAGAGTTTCCCCGCCAAGCTCCCGGCCGGCGCGCCGGTCACCGCGCTGCGGCTCGAACTGCTGACCGACCCGACGCTGCCGCACGGCGGGCCGGGCCGGTCGATCACCGGCATGTTCGGGCTGACCGAGATCAAGGTTCTGGTCAACGGGGTCGAGGTCAAAGTCGCGTCGGCCACCAGCGACGCCGACGCCCCGGAGCAGGAGTTGGCTAAAATCTACGACGACAAGTCGAAGAAGAAGCGGACCCTCGGCCCGGTCGCGTTCGCCATCGACGGCAAGGACGAAACCGCCTGGAGCGTCGATGTCGGCCCCGGGCGGCGCAACGTCCCCCGCACCGCCGTGTTCGTCTTCGACAAGCCGATCGAGCGCGCCAAAGAGACGGCGGTCACCTTCAAGCTCGTGCAGAACCACGGCGGCTGGAACAGCGACGACAACCAAAACAACAACCTCGGCCGCTTCCGCTTCAGCGTCACGACCGCGGCGAACGCACGGGCCGCGACGGCGGCGACCTTCGCCAACTTCCGCCTCACGGTGCCCGAGTGGAAGGAGGCCAACTTCGACATCGAGAGCCTCTTCAAAGACCACCCCGAGGGCGAGTCGCAACTGGTCCTCGCTGAGATGACCGCGCCGCGGCCGTCGCACATCTTGAAGCGCGGCGACTTCCTCAAGCCCGGCGACCCCGTCGCCCCCGGCACCCCGGCCTTCCTGCACCCGTTGCCCGCCGGCGCGAGTGTCAACCGGTTGTCACTGGCCACGTGGCTCGTCGATGACAAGTCGCCGACCACGGCGCGGGCGTTCGTCAACCGCGTTTGGCAGACGTACTTCGGCCAGGGGCTGGTGTCGTCCCCGGACGACCTCGGCACCCAGGGCGAGCGGCCGACGCACCCCGAACTCCTCGACTGGCTGGCCGTCGAGTTCATGCGGCCCTCGACCCCCGGCGTCGCCCCCTGGAGCGTTAAACACCTGCACCGGCTGATCGCGTCGAGCGACACCTACCGGCAGTCGTCGAAGGTGACGCCGGACCTCGCGGCGAAAGACCCGGCGAACCGCCTGCTCGCTCGCGGGCCGCGCTTCCGCGTCGAGGGCGAGTTGGTCCGCGACATCGCCCTGGCCGCGTCCGGCTTACTCAACCGCACCGTCGGCGGGCCGAGCGTTTACCCGCCGATCCCGATGTTCCTGATGCAGCCGCCGGCCAGTTACGGCCCGAAGACGTGGCCCGAATCGACGGGCGCGGACCGCTACCGCCGGTCGGTGTACGTCTTCCGCTTCCGCAGCGTGCCGTACCCCGCGCTGCAGGCCTTCGACGCGCCCAACGGCGACGTGGCGTGCGTCAAACGGTCGCGGTCGAACACGCCGCTGCAAGCCCTCGTCGGCCTGAACGAGCCGATGTTCCTCGACGCCGCCCGGGGCCTGGCCGCCCGCGCGCTCCACGACGGCGGGGCGGACGACGACGACGCCGGCCGCCTCACCCACGCCTTCCGCCTGTGCGTCAGCCGCCCCCCGAGCGCCGCGGAGTTGAGCGTGCTGACGGCGACGTTGAACAAACAGCGCCTGCGGTTCGCCGACGAGTCGTCGAAGCCGGTGCTACTCGCGGGGTCGCTGAAGGGCTACCCCGACGGCACGACGCCGGCCGAAGCCGCGGCGTGGGTCAGCGTCGCCCGCGTGCTGCTGAACCTCGACGAGACGCTGACGAAGGATTAGTTCCTACCGACCCCTTTGGAGCTTACCCATGCGACTGCTACTCACCGCCGGCCTGCTGACGATCCTCGCCGGGTCCGCCCGGGCCGAGGACGTGGCCGTGCCGATGTTCAACGGCAAGGACTTGACCGGCTGGGTCAACGTCAACTGCGGGCCGAAGACGTTCACCGTCAAGGACGACTGCGTCGTCACCGACGGCCGACCGACGGGGTTCCTCCGCACGGCCAAGCATTACGAGAACTTCGTGCTGGAGATGGACTGGATGCACACGAACGTCAAGGAAGTCGGCAACTCCGGGCTGTTCGTCTGGGGCGACCCCCTGCCGGCCGTCGGCACGGGGTACACGCGCGGCATCGAGGTGCAGGTGCTCGTGAACTACGAGACCGACTGGGCGACGAGCCACGGCGACCTGTTCAGCATCTGGGGGGCGAAGTGTAAGCCCGACCGGCCGCACCCCAAGGGCTACGAGCGCTGCCTGCCGAGCGAGCGGCGGTGCAAGGGCGGCGGCGAGTGGAACCACTACAAGGTCGTCGCCCAGGACGGAAGCATCAAGCTGCACGTCAACGGCAAGGAAGTCTCCGGCGTCAGCGAGTGCAACCCACGCAAGGGGTATCTCGCGCTCGAAAGCGAGGGTGCCGAGTGCCGCTTCAAGAACGTGACGATCGTCGAGAAGCCGAGCACCATGCCGGCCGCGGCGCATACGGCCGTCGTCGCCGCCGGGCACATGTCCCTGTACACCGGCCTCGACTTTACCGGCTGGACCCCAGGGGCCGCGGCGGACTGGAAGGCCGGCGAGGTCATCACCTGCACCGGGACGACGCCGCTGACCAGTGGCGCGGTGTACGGCCCGGGCGAACTGATCTTCGACTTCAAGTCTCCGACTGGCGAGGTCGCGATTACCCTCGGCACCGCGAAGCTCACCCTGACGGCCAAGCCGAACACCTGGACGCGGGCGACCCTCAATGTCGGCACCACGATCGCCGGCACCGTGGGCAGCGAACCGTTCACGATGAAGCAGCGCCTGCTGCCGTCGCCCGGTCCGATCGCCTTCGCCGGCAGCCCCAAGCTCGAACTCCGCAACCTTTTCTTCCAGGAGGCCGCGAAATGAGCACTGAAACGGCGACCGACCCGACCGTCCTGACGCCCGAACTGATCGACCGCGTCCGCCAACTGTCCCCGGCCGAGCGACTGCGGCTCCGGGACTTGATCGACGACGGCGAGCCGGACGGCACGCCCGAGGAAATCCGCGCGTCGTGGCACGAGGAAATCCAGCGGCGGCTCGACGCGATCACCCGTGGCGAGATGAAGATGTACACCGTCGAGGAGACGATGTCTTACCTCCGTTCGCGCGCTTGGCGCGGTGAGCAAGCATGAAAGTCACGGTGACGAGTGCCGCGAGGCTGGACTTGGTAACGCTGGTGAATGTTTACGACGCCAAGCCCGGGCGACATGGCGATGACATGCTCGACGAGTTCGACCGCACCCTCGAAGGAATCGTGTACGCCCCGCGGCGTCACTCGCCGGTGGACGACCCCCACCCTGGGTTTGAGGCGAGGGAGGGCTACGTCAAACGATTCCAACAGCGGGTCATTTTCGTCATCGTTGGAGACGAGGTTCTAGTCGTCGCCGTGGTCCACACCGACCGCCGCCCCGGCGCGTGGCACCGCCGACTCGACACGCTTTCCTGACACGCGACACAGTCACGCAACATCTTTTTCCAGGAGGCCGCGAAATGAGCACCGAAGCGGCGACCGACCCGACCGTCCTGACGCCCGAGCTGATCGACCGCGTCCGCAAGCTAGCCCCGGCCGAGCTGCTGCGGCTCCGCGACTTGATCGACGACGACGGCGAGCTGGACGGCACGCCCGAGGAAATCCGCGCGTCGTGGCGACCTGAAATTCAACGCCGGCTCGACGCGATCGCCCGCGGCGAGACGAAGACGTACACCGTCGAAGAGACGCTCGATTACCTGAAAACCCTTTGCGAGCAGCGGGGCCTGAAGTGACCACTGAAATCGGCCAAGGCGTCTACAGCGACTTGGTCAGCGTGGTCAACTACCTTGCCACTCAGCGGGACGGGTCGGCGGGGGCATTCCAACGTCTGTTGGCGCGGGCACTCCGTACGATCGCGTCTACTCCCCGATTCTTCTCGACCGTCGAGGACGTATCTGTCGGCCGGGAAGTTCGCGAGTGCGTCATTAAGCGATTCCATCAACGCGTGTTGTTCCTCATTGAAGACGAGAGAATCCTGGTCTTTGCCATCATTCACACGTCCCGTCGCGCCGGCGCGTGGCACCGGCGGCTCGACACCACTCAGTAACCTCAAGGACTCTCCCCATGCACGGCAACGGTCTCGCCCGGCGTTGGTTTTTGAAGGAGTGCGGCGTCGGCCTCGGGGCGGCGGCGCTCGCGGCGTTGGCGGCTGACGAGGCGCGGGCTTCGACCGACCCGCTCGCCGTCAAGGCCCCGCACTTCGCGGCCAAGGCGAAGCGCGTCGTCTTCCTGTTCATGGCCGGGGCACCGTCGCACCTCGACCTGTTCGACTACAAGCCCGAACTCGTCAAGCAGAACGGCAAGTTGCCGCCGGCGAAGTTGCTCGAAGGCTACCGGGCGGCGTTCATCAACCCCAACTCGAAGTGCCTCGGGCCGATCTTCAAGTTCGCCAAGCACGGCCAGAGCGGGGCGGAACTCTCGGAACTGCTGCCGTTCACCGCGAAGATGGCCGACGACTTGTGCATCGTCAAGTCGATGGCGACGGACGCATTCAACCACGCCCCGGCCCAGGTCTTGATGAACACCGGCAACATGCAGTTCGGCCGGCCGAGCTTCGGCTCGTGGGCGCTCTACGGCCTCGGCAGCGAGTCGAAGAACCTGCCGGGGTTCGTCGTCTTTTCGACCGGCAGCAAAGGTCCGTCGGGCGGCAACTCGTGCTGGGGCAGCGGCTTCTTGCCGACCGTTTACAGCGGCGTGCAGTTCCGCGGCGGGGCGGAGCCGGTGTTGTACCTGGCCAACCCCGAGGGCGTGTCGCCGGGCCTCCAGGGCGACACCCTCGACTCGGTCAACGCGCTGAACAAACTGCGGCTCGGCGAAGTCGGCGACCCCGAGATCGCCACGCGGATCAGCGCCTACGAGATGGCCTACCGGATGCAGACGGCCGCGCCGGAGGTGATGGACATTACGAAGGAGTCGAAGGAGACGTTGGAGATGTACGGGGCGGAGCCGGGCAAGGCGTCGTTCGCCAACTCGTGTTTGCTCGCCCGGCGGATGCTCGAAAAGGGCGTGCGGTTCGTGCAGATTTACCACGAGGCGTGGGACCAGCACGGCGACTTGAAGAACGGCCTGACGAAGAACTGCAAGGACACTGACCGCGCGTGTTGGGCGCTGGTGACCGACCTGAAGCGGCGCGGCCTACTCGACGACACGCTGGTCATCTGGGGCGGCGAGTTCGGCCGGACGCCGATGATGCAGGGCGGCACCGACGGCCGGGACCACCACCCGAACGCCTTCACGATGTGGATGGCCGGCGGCGGCGTCAAGAAGGGCTTCACGCTCGGCCGGACCGACGACCTCGGGTTCAACGCCGTCGAGGACCGCGTCCACGTCCACGACCTGCACGCGACCCTGTTGCACCTGATGGGCTTCGACCACACCAAGCTCACGTTCAAGTCCCAGGGCCTCGACATGCGGCTGACCGGCGTCCACGGCAAGCTCGTCGAGAAGCTGCTGGCCTAACCGGCCGCCTACTCGACGCGCATCAGCAGGACGCGCTCGAGCAGCCAGGCGAGGAGTTGCAGGGTCGCGTCGGCGCGGTCCCGGCCGGGGTCGAACTCGCTCACGCTGATGCCGCAAAACTTCGGCGTGTTCAAGGCGTGCAGCAGCGCGAGCAGTTGGTGCGGGGTCAGCCCGAACGGCTGCGGCTGCTGCACGGCCGGGGCGAACGCCGGGTCGAGCGCGTCCACGTCGATGTCCAGCCAGACGCGCTTCGCCTTCTTCGCCATCGCCCGGACCGTTTCGAGCACCCCGGCGAAGTCGGTGGCGCAATCGTCGGCCCCGTGAATCCGGTCGAGGTACGCTTCCGTCGCCTCGGCCGGGAGGAACAGGTCGCGGTGGCCCAGGTGCAGGATTTGCGGCCGCTCGTCTTGCAGGTGCATCAGGAAGTTGCCGTGGGACAACTCGGTGCTGGTGTCGGTCAGGTCGTAACAGTCCAGGTGCGCGTCGAGTTGGATGACGAGGTCGGCGGGCGTCAGGGACTCGAACACCGGCAGGACGCCGAGGTGGTTGCCGGCCAGCCAGACGGTGAACTCGCCGCCGCCGCACGCCGCGACCGCCTCCCGCCCGGTGTCGCGCCAATTCGCCACGTCGGTCGGCGTCTCGAAGGCGAGTTCTTCGACGGTGAGCAAGTCGGTGTACGCGGCCACCCGGGTCGGCTCCTCCTCGGCGGCCGCGTCGTCCACCGCCTCGCGCAGCACGTCGGCCAGGAGCAGCGCCCCGGCCCCGGTGCCGCCGCTGCCGAAGGCGTCGAACGGGAAGGCGACGGCGTGGATCATCGGTTCACTCGCGGGGGGGGAAGGTTTGCCCCTATCATTATGGGAGTTCCGGGCCGGGCGGCGGGCGAAGGGCAATTTCGATGATGCGGCGGGTCGGCACCGTTTACCTCGCGTTCAACGCCGTCGTCACCGCGGACGTGACCCTCGGCGACGCCGTCAGCCTGTGGCCGGGGGCCGTCGTCCGCGGCGACGTGGCCCCGGTCACCATCGGCGCGGGGTCGAACGTCCAGGACGGCGCGGTCGTCCACTGCGACTTCGGCGTGCCCAACGTCATCGGCGACAACGTCGTCGTCGGCCACGCGGCGGTCCTGCACGGGGCGCGGGTCGGGTCCGGCACGCTGGTCGGCATCGGGGCGCGGCTGCTGACCGGGTCGGTCATCGGCGAGGAGTGCTTGATTGGGGCCGGGGCCGTCGTGCCGCCGCACGCGGTGATCCCGCCGCGGTCGGTCGTCATGGGCGTGCCGGGCCGGGTCGTGCGGGCCGTCACGGACGCCGAAGTCGCCAACACGGCCGCCATCGCCGCCCGGTACCGCGGGCTGGCCGCGCAGTACGCGGCCGGCGAAATTTCGTTCCCTTACGGTGACCCGACATGATCCCGCGCGAGGACTCGACGATCGTCGTCAACGCCGACCTGGAGCGCGACCCGCCGGCCGACCCGGTCGCCGACCGGCGGGCCGACGTGGAGGCGAAGCTGGCCGCCGTCGGGGCGATCCTGCCCGACCTCGGCTGCGAGGCGGCCGTGCTGTTCATGCCCGCGCACGTCTCCTGGCTGTGCGGCGGGTTCAACCTGCGCGGCCTGTTCGCCGACACCGAGCGGCCGGGCGTTTACACCAACGGCAAGCAGCGCTGGCTGTTGTGCAGCAATCTCGACACGCAGCGGCTGTTCGACGAAGAACTCGACCGCCTCGGGTTCCAGCTCAAGGAGTGGCACTGGTCCACCGGGCGGGCGGCCCTGCTCGGCGAGTTGACGGCCGGGAAGAAGATCGCCACCGACCGGCCGTTCCCGAACATGCCGCTCGTCAACGAAAAGTTGCGCACCATCATCCGCCCGCTGAGCGCCTTCGACCGCGTCGGCTACCTCGACCTCGGCCGGCACGTCGCGCACGCCGTGGAGGCGACGGCCCGCGCGGCCGACCCCGGCGAGACCGAGCGGGAGATCGCCGGGCACCTCGCGCACCGGCTGTTGCGGCACGGCGTCGAGCCGGCGGCCGTGTCGGTCGCCGTCCTCGCCGGGGCCGGCCGGTACCCGCGGCCCGGCTTCACCGACGCCGCCCTCGAAGGCGTCTGCCGGCTGCAGGTGACCGGCACCCGCGACGGCCTGTACGCCACGGCCGCGCGGACGGTGAGCTTCGGCCCGCCGGCCCCCGAGGCCCGCCGCGAGCACGACGACGCCTGCCGGCTCAGCGCCGTCTACCGCTCCCTCCTCGTGCCCGACGGGTCGTTCGCGGCGGTCGGCGCGCGCGGCCAGCAGCTCACGGACAAGACGCCCTACGAGTTCGACGGCCGACTGGCGCAACTCGGGTACGGCACCGGCCGGGTCGCCGCAGAGGAGTTGCGCCGGTTGGGCCAGGACGAGCCGTTCGCCGCCGGCCAGGCCGTCGTCACCCAGGCGAAGTGCGGCTCGGCCCTGGTCGCCGATACCCTGATTGTCGGGATGCCGCCCGCGGCCGCGACCCCGTGCGCCGAGTGGCCGTTCAAGCGCATCACCCTGGGCGACGCGGCCTTCGACGTGCCCGACCTGCTCGTTCGATAGCCGTTCCGGGTCGGGCCGCCGGCCGGATGCCGTGGACCGCTTCGGCGTCCGCGTCTTGCGAAACTTTTCGCGGCGCTGTATCGTCTGGTTGATCGCCAGACCGAATCCGCGCCCCGGAGCACCGCCATGTCCCGCCGCCCGACCCGCTTGCGCCTGACCGCGCTCGAAGACCGCCTGACGCCCGCCGGGGGCCTCGAGACGTTCGCGGCGGGTTCCCCGATGCACGCGGCCCATGTCGATGCGACCCCGCCGCCCGTCCGGGGGCCGGCCGACCTCGACCCGACTTTCGGGACTGACGGCCGCGCCGCCCTGCGGCCCGTCACGCCCGGCGACTTCATTTACCCCGATGTCAGCAAAGTGATCAGCCTGAGTAGCGGGAAGTCGCTCGTCATCGGCCGGCTCGACGGCTTCTTCGTCCAGCGCCTGAACGCGGACGGCACGCCGGACGCGACGTTCGGCGTCAACGGCCGCGCGGCCCTGAAGGAACCCGAGTTCCGGGCCGTCACGTTCGTAAATGGCTTCTTGGAAGACGACATCGTGGCGACCGACCCCCGAACCCAGATCACCTCGATCGCCGCGGCGACCGCCACGCCCGACGGCGGCGTCCTTATCGTCGGCACCGCCAACTCGTTCTTGCCCGACGGCTTCTACGGCACGATGCGGGTCTTCAAGCTCACGAGTTCCGGGGCGCTCGACACCGCGTACACGGCCAACGCCAACGCCGCCGGCGGCTTCGCCCCGCGCGACGACGGCACTTCCGGCAGCGACCTCGCCGCCGGCGTCGTGGCGACCCCCGACGGCCGGGTCGTCATCGCCGGGACGACGGGGTCGGTCGATACCCACGAGTCGGGCAGCGCGGGGCGGGCGGCGGTGCTGCGGCTGCGGGCCGACGGCACTCTCGACACCACCTTCGGCGTCGGCGGCCGGGTCACCTTCGGCACCGAAACCGTCTCGAACACCGACCCCGCCCGGCCGTTCCCCGACGCGAAGCAGTCCGTGGGCTTGAGAGCGGTGGCCCTGGACCACGTCGGCCGAATCCTCGTCGCCGGCTCCGTTACTCCCTTGCTCCCCCGCGGCTTCACGAGTGTCGCCGACATCCCGACTTACGGCGTCCGGGCGTTCGCCGCGAGGCTCACGGCCGCCGGGGCGCTCGATACGAGCTTCGACTCCGACGGCGTGGCTTCGATCACCGGATCCAAGGTTAACGACGCGGCCGGCGGCTGGATCGGTTCCGGAGCCTACGGGGCGGTCGTCGTCGGCCTGGGTGGCAGCAGCGGCCAGTTCGCGATTGCCCGGCTGACGGCTGACGGCCAGACGGACACGGCCTACGGCGTCGGCGGGTTCTCCGAGTTGTCGTCGGCGATCGGTTCCGTCCTGCCGGTCGTGGATGTCGTCATCAGCCCCGCCGGCGCGACCCTGGTGGCGACCCTCCACACGATTCCGGGCCGGAAGGCGGGCCAGACCCCTGGGGCCACCGACGCCCCGGACTCGTACTTCGTCGCGCTCGAGCAGGTCGCGCAGGACGGCAAGACGGTCCGGCGGTACGGCGAAATCCAACTCGCGAACACCGGCGAAGCCGTCAACGGGCGGTACAACCCGGCCGTCGCGGTCGATGACCAGAGTCGCGTCACCGTGGCCGGCGGCGTGCCGTCGGCGGCCGACCCGCGCGTCGTCGTCGCCAGGTTGGCAGAACGGCTCGTGGTCTACCTCACCGAACTGCCGTACGAGCCGCCAGTCATCGTGACGGTCAAGCCGCAGCCGGTGAAGGTGCCGGGCGACGTGAACGGCGACGGCGTCGCGGACAACATCGTCACCGACGGGCCGCGCGTGTCCGTGGTCAGCGGGTCGGACGGCCGCGTCTTGGTGAAGGCGTTCGCCCCGTTCGAGGCGTCGTACACCGGGGCGCTCAACGCGGTGTTCGTGGACGTGGACGGCGACGGCCGGTCCGAACTCGTCGTCAGCCCCGGCCAGGGCGGCGGGCCGGTCGTGGCCGTGTACAACGCGGACGGGATGGAGCGGGGCCGGTTCTGGGGGATCGACGACGCCGGCTTCCGGGGCGGGGTCAACTTGGCGGCCGGGGACGTGAACGGCGACGCCCGGCCGGACCTGGTCGTGACGGCCGGCGCGGGCGGCGGGCCGCGGGTAGCGATCTACGACGGCAAGTCGCTGGGCGCGGACGCCCGCCGGCTGGTCGCCGACTTCTTTGCCTTCGAGGCGACCCAGACCGGCGGGGCGACGGCCGGCCTGGCCAACGGCGTGCTGATCTTCGGGGCCGGCCCGGGCGGCGGCCCGCGCGTCCGTGGCGTGAACGCCGACGGCCTGTTCGCCACGGGCGGCGTCAAGTCGCTCGACGACCTGCCCGCGGCCGCGCGGCGGTTCGACCGCTTCGCCGGCGACACCTCGGCCCGCAAGGGCGTGGCGCTCGACTTCTCAGGCGTCGATCACACCGTGACCGACCGCCCCGGCAAGGTGACGGCCGACTCCGGTGACGGCAACCCGGTGACGGTGTACGAGTACCCGGGGTTCGGCCCGGCCGTGTAAAAACGCCGGCGAGCCAGGAGCGTGAGCGACTGGAGTCCGTGCGCAGGCAACTCCAGTGGCGGACGCTCCTGGCTCGCCGGCCGCTGACGAACGCCCTCCAGTCGCCCACGCTCCTGGCTCGCCCCGGTCACTTCGCGCGGATCTCGGCGAGGAGTCGCGCGGCGTGGCGGGCGGCGTCGAGGCGGTCGGCGTCGGCGAGATTGCCGGGCCGCTGGCGGCGGAGGGCTTCCAGGATCGGGACGGCTTCGTCGTACCGGTCGGTCGCCTCCAGGAAGCGGGCGTACCGGTCGCGGACGTCGGCGTCCTCGGGGTGCCCGGCGTACAGGCGGAGCATCGTCGTCGCCGCCTCGTCCGGGCGGTTCAACTCGTCGTAGCACTCGGCCAAACTGGCGAGGTCGGCCGGCGACGCGTCGGGCCGGTCCTCGGTCAGCGCGAGCACGTCGGCCAAGTACGCCGCGCGGCCGGCGGACTGCGTCGCGCGGTCGGGGTACAGCGCGTTCATCGCCGCGAGCAGCACGACGGGGTCGCGGGGCAGGGCGGCGCGGAGGGCGTCCGGTGAAGTGCGGGTCCGCAGTGCGGCGACGACCGGGCCGACGTGCCGGGGCGAGACGGCCAGGCTGTGCGCCCAGTCGGCGCGGGCGGTCGCGTCGTCGCCCCGGCCGAAGGCTTCGCGGCCGGCGGCGTACCACACGTCGGGGTCGGCCGGCAGGAGTCGTTTGGCGCGGGCGAAGTGGGCCGCCGCCGGTTCGCCGGTGGGGAACGCGCCGGCGTGGACGGCCAGGCGGGCGTGGACCTTGGGCAACAGCGGGTTCGCGGCGCGGGCCAGTTGCAACCAGGCCAGGCCGTCGCGTAAGGCTCCACCGCTCGGCGACGCCGGGGGGTGCAGGAAGCCGAGCGGGCCGCCGACGGCCGCGGCGCTGACGGTCCAGGTGTCGTAAGCCGCCGCGTCCAGGGCGGCTTGGCCGGCGTCGTACAGCGCGGTGCCGTCGCCGGGCAGGGCCGCCGCACGCTCGGCGTACAGGGCGGCGCGGTCGGCCAGGCGGCGGGGGTTGCCCGCGGTCCAGAACTGGGCCTCGGCGTCGCGCTGGAGGCGGTCGCCCCGGGCGCGGGCCTGGGACTCCCGGGCGACCCCGGCGGCGGCCACCCCCAGGCCCAGCCCGGCGACGACGGCCCAGACGCCGACGGCGTGCCAGGCCGGGTCGCGCGGCCCGGTCGGGGTCTCGACCGGCGCGTCCGGGTCGAGGAGCGTGGCCACGGCGTCGGCCGACCGCACCCGGCGGACGCGGACGCGGGCCGGCACGAACCCGGGGTCCACGGCCGCCGCCATGCCGAACCCGGCGACGACCGCCGCCGTCACCGCCACCGCCGGCACGTGGACGCCGAAGTCGAGGACCGAGTGCAGGGCCAGCGCGGCCAGGCCGAACCACGCCCCGAGCAGGTACGGGCCGACGCTCCGGTGGTGCCGGTCGCGGTAGCCCCGGCCGACGACGACGAGCGGGCCGACGACCAGCAACAGGGTCAGCGCGAGCCGCACGACGCCGCCTTCGACGAGGGCTTCGAGGTACTCGTTGTGGGCGCTGTCGTAGTAGAAGACGGCCCCGGCGCGGTTGGCCTCGCGGACGCTGCCTTCGAGGCTGACGAAGGTGCCGCCGCCCGCGCCGACCGTCCAGGTCATCGGCACGAGCCGGGCCGCGTCTTGCCACAACGGCCAGCGGGCGGCGAGGAGGTCCGAACTGACGAACCGCGTCTCGATCAGGCCGGTGCCGAGCCAGGCGAGACCGAGCAGGCCGAGGACCAGCGCTGCGGCCAGGCCGAACCGCGCGGGCGTGACCGGCTCGGCGTAAAACTCCTTGGGCGAGCGCAGCCGGGTCAGCAGCCAGGCCGCGCCGGCGGCGGCGATCCCGGCGACCGTGCCGCCCCGCGACAGGCTGAACGGCACGCTCGCGGCCATCAGCGCGACGGCCGCCGTCAGCGCGACCAGCCGCGGGGTGAGCCACGCCTTCCGCCCGTCGCCGGCCGCTTTCTCGCCGTCGCCGGCGGCCCGGGGCAGGATCAGCGCGACGGCCAGGCCGAGGGCGAAGTGGGCGTAATCCGGGTAGTGGTTGCGGCAGACGAACGGGCCGTAAGTCGCGTCCGTCCCCGGGTCCACGGGCAGCACCCACAGCACCCGGTCCGGCGTGCCGGCGAACAGGTTCAAGAGGGCCAGGAAGGCCATCGCGGTGCCCACCGCCGTCAGGCCGACGGCGAACCGGGCCAGCGCCGCCCGGGACGCCAGCCAGTTGCGCACGGCGGCGTAGAGCAACAACAGGCCGAGCACTCGCGCGAGGAAGGTTCGCGTCGCGGCGGCATCGACGGTCAGCGGCAACCAGGTGGCGCGGGCGACCGGGTCGCCGCCGCCGGGCAGGGTTTCGCCGACGGCCGGGATGAGCGTGCGGTGCCAGTCCAGGCGGGCGGGGCTGACGACGCCGACGACGACTTCGGGGAGCGGCACGAGTTGCACGGCCGACCAGAGGGCCAGTCCGGCCAGGGCGACGGAGACCGCGTCGGGCCGGAAACTCAGCCGGCCGACGGTCGCGGCGTAAGCGGCCCACAGGGCGACCAGCGCGAGCACGCCGAGGCCGAGCAGGAACTCGAAGCCGGCCGAGTTCGACGCGAACGGCCAGGGGGACAGCGCGACGAGGCCGCCGGCCAGGACTTCGCCCGCGCGGCGCAGGGCCATAGGGAGGGCTGGATCGACCGCGGGGTCGTCGTCGGGGGGCGGGGGCATGGGGCGACTCGGGTGCGGCGTCACCGGAACTTCACGCGGCTTTTGGTCCCGGCCACTTCGACCCAGTCCCGCGCGGTCGTCACCGGCGACAGGGTCTCGGACGCGATGACGCTGGCGTCGGCGGCCCGGGGCAGGTCGCCGGCCGGGTTGGCCACCGACCCGTCCGCCAGGGCGGCCACGCCGACGACGACGGCGAGGGCCGCGAGGCCGAGGGCGGGCAGGGCCGCCACAGTCTTCGACGGGATCGTCACGGGTAGTCCTCCAAGGTTCGGACAACTCACGGTAGTATACCGACCCGAGAGGTGGACCACCGAACGGCTACGGTTTCCGGGTGCCGTCGATCAGCCAGCCGTAGCCGTGCCGTTTGAGGCCGGCGAGGATTTCGTCGAGGTGCGTGAAGTACCCCTGACCCCCCTGGGTCGCGGCACAAATGCCGAGCAACCGGCCCTGCGGATCGACGAGCGGTCCGCCCGACGTGCCGCCGTGCGAGGCGGTCTTCGACTCCCAGAAGAAGCCGTTGCCCTCGGCGCGGCGGACCAACGTCCGGGCGGTCAGGGACTCCACCCGGACCACCGGCGATTCGCCGTCCGGGCAGCCGAGGGCGAGCGCCGGGGTGGGGAAGCGGCGCGGCCGCTGGTCGAGCCGGGCGAGCGCGACCGTCGGCACGTCGTCCCGGGCGAGTGGGACTTTGACGAGGGCCAGGTCGCACTCGGGCAGGCGCACGGCCACGTCCCCCTCGAAGACGATGTCGCACGGTTTGGGGTAACTCGCGCGGCTGAAGAACTCGTAACTGCGGGCCTCGCCGCGCGGCACGACGTGGCCGGCCGTGAGCAGGTAAACCGCCCCGCCGCGCGAGCCGATGCAAACGGCCGTGCCGAACGGCGGCTTGCCCGCGCCGGCGGCGACCCGGACCGTCGCCGCGACCACGTCCCACTGGACGTCGGCGGTCATTAGCGGCGTCGCCACGGTGGGGGGTGCGACGGCGGGCGACGGCGGGGCGTGCAGCGCGAGGACCAGGCCGACGAGCGGCGCGAGCATTCCCGGAACCATATCGCGGACCCCCGAAGCCGGTACAAGTAGGCACGCGGTGAGTGTAGCACACACCGCGACTTAGCCGATGAAGTAGCCCGTGCGGGCGACGGCGTCGAAGGCGAAGGCGTTGAACACCGGCGTGCCGGCCGCGGTGAAGGCCTGGACGCGCGACCCGCCGCCGGGGCCGGCCGCGGCGAGGATTTCGTCCACCCCGTCGCCGTTCAGGTCGGTCGATCCCAGTCGCACGCCGCCGGTGACGGCCGCCTCGTAGGCCACGATCGTGGTGCCGGACTTCACCCGCACCTCGGTGCTGCCGCCCACGCCCTGGGCCGCGGCGATGCCGAACGTCCCGGCGGTCACGAAGACGCCGCCCCGGAACGCCGGGTCGAAGGCGAAGTACGACTGCGTGAGCTGCGGGCCGGTTGCGGTGAACGCGAAGGCGCTGACGCGCGGCCCGCCGCCCGGTCCGGCCCCGGCGACGATCTCGTCTTTGCCGTCGCCGTCGAGGTCGGCCGCCGCGACGGTGACGCCGCCGGTGAAGGCCGGGTCGAAGGCGAAGAAGCTCTGCAGCGTCGTGCCGGCGAGGGCGAACGCCTTGACGTGCGGGCCGCCGCCGGGGCCGGCCCCGGTCACGACGGACGGCGTACCGGTGCCGGTCAGGTCGGCCGTCGTGACGAACGCCCCGCCGCGGAAGTCCGAAGCGTAGGCGAAGTAGTTGGCCAACTCTTCGCCGGTCGTGCCGCTGAGGACGCGGATGCGCGGCGCGCCGCCCGGCCCGGCCGCGACGACGATGTCGTCCGTCAGGTCGCCGTTGAAGTCGGCCGTGGCCACGCGGACGCCGCCGGTGAAGCTCGCCTCGAAGGCCAGGAAGCGGAACCGGGCCTTGCCATCGACGCCGAAGACTTGCACCTCGGGGCTGCCGCCGGCGTCCGCCGCGACCGCGAACAACCGCGTGCGCTTCGGCTGTGGAACCGGAGGTGCGGTGACCGGGGGAACCGTCACCGGCACGACTGGGGGCACCGTCACCGGCGGGATCGGCGGCGGAGTGACCGTCACCCCGAATGAACGGGTGGTGACCAGCCCTTGGGCGTCGCCCACGCGGATCGTGATCGTGCTGACGCCGGGCGTGCCGGGCAGGTTCGTCAGGGCGATCGTGCGGTTCGCCCCGAAGCCGCCGAGTGTGATCGTCGCCGCGGGGACGACGGCCGGGTTCGAGCTGGTGGCGGTCACGGCCAGGGTGACAGCCGGGGTCGTGTCGTCGCCGACGGTGAACGGCAACGCCCCGGTCGCGGCGGTCGCGGCGAGCGTCTGGTCGAGGACGACTGTGATCGTCGGCGGGGCGTTCGGCACGGCGACGGTGATCGTCGCGGCGTTCGAGGCGGCGTTGAGCCGGCCGGTCGCCGGGTCGATGGCGGCGCGGGCGGGGAGTCGCGCGGTCACGGCGAAGTTCGTGCCGGTCAGGCCGCTCACGGTGAGCGTGTACGCCGCGCCCGCCCCGGCCAGCGCGACCGTGGCCCCGGCCGGTGCGGTCACGGCGAAGTCCGACGCTCGGAGCGACCGGAGTGCCGCCGGCTCGACGGTGTTCGCGGCCACGCCGACGGGGAAAGTGACGGTGAACGACGCGCTCGCCGGGGCCGTCGTCAGGCTCGCCGGACCGACGGGGTCGATGGCGACGTTCAGGGTCGTGATGAGGCGGAGGTAATCGGCTTGGGCAGCGGCGAAACTGGACGCGTCGGCCGGCGCGAGTTGCGGCGTCGGGTACGACAGGAACGGCCGCACGCCGAGCTTGGCCGCGCCCTCGACGGCGTCCCCCGTGCCGCCGGGGGTCGCCGGGTCGAACGGCCCGGAGGCGTCGCCCCACCAGTTGTTCGCCAGGTTCTGCCCGGTCATGGCGAACGCGCCGGACGCGCCAAGGGTGTTGCCGGCGACGGTGTTGAACGCGGCGTTCAACGCGGAACTGTCCGGCCGGCCCGTGCCGACGTTGAGCGCGACGGTGTTGCCCGTGAAGGTGTTGCCGACGACGAGGGCCGTCGAGGGGTTCAGGCCCGCGCCGTCGTCCACGACGAGCAGGCCGCTCGACTGGTCCGCCGGGGCGACCGTGCCGGCGTTGTCGGCGATCCGGTTGCCGGTGACGCTGACCGCCGCGCCGCTTTGCAACTCGACGCCGTTGTTGACGAAGGTGCCCGCGCCGCGGCCGGTAATCGTGCTGTTCGACACGGCCCCCGGGGTGCCGAAGAACAAAATGCCGGTGCGGCCGTACCCGGCGAGCGTGCCGTCGGCGAACGTCAAGAACTTGGCGGCGTTGGCAGCCACGGCCGCGCCGCTGCTCGTGCCGCTCGGCTCGAAGACGACGTTCGTCACGGTGACCCCGTCGAACCGCGCGCCGGCCCCGTTCTGGACGGCGAAGCCGACGCCGGTCTTGTGCCCGCTGCCGTCCAGGCGGAAGTTCGAGGCGGTCAAATTGCCGGCCGCACCGTCCACGCGGAAGAGCGACGTGAGGTCGTCCGGGACGGCCCCGCCGCCGCCGTTGAACAGAGTGTCGGCCGTCGGCCGGACGGTCGTCGCGCCGGCCCCGTCGCCGCGCAGCGTGAGGGACTGCGCGACCGGGATCGAGTTGACGAACCCGCCGCCCGCGGGGAAGGTGACCGCGCTGTTGTCGAGTGGGATCGACCCGGTGGCGAGCAAGATCGTGTCGGCGGGGTCGGCGTTCTGTGCGGCGGCGTCGAGTGCGGCGCGGAAACTACTGAAGGCGGTCGCCGCCGGGTTGACGAGGGCGGACGCCGTCGAACTGGCGTAGACGAGGCCGGGCGTCTGATGGACGTGGCCGGCGTCAAAGGTCACCGTGGCCCCGTCCGCACTGCCCGCCAGGACCGGATCGACGTAGTACGTCGCCGGGACGCAGCGGTCTTCCAGCGGGGCGAATACGGGGACGAATCGAAGCGCCGTGCCGTCCTTCGACGCCTTGAGCCGGCGTGCGGCCATGTCCAACCTCCCGGGGATTGTCGGCAGGGCCGGCGTGCGTCCCATTCCTAACGTCGTATTCAAGTCTGCGCCTCTCGCCGACCTCAATCCCGCGTCGAACCGATCTTCGTCGAAATCTGCCCCGTCGTGGGCGACACCGCCGTTCGCCCGAACACGTCCGCACAATCCATTTACTCGGCACTTCCGGTAAACTTTGCCCAGCTTCCGGTCGATACTCGGAGTGTCTGTTGTTCCGACCCCGTGCGGGGTCGCGCCGGACGGGGGGTTGCCATGCGGTGGAAGTCGGTCCTGGGGTTGGGGGCGCTGCTGCCCTTCAGTGCGGGGTGCAACCTGGCCTTCTACGCCGGGCACAACCTGGTCAACGAGCCGGTCACCCGCCTCGACGAGCACAAACTGTCCGGCCGACTGCGGGGCGAGAGTCGGGCCGTCTGGCGGGGGGTGTGCCAGCAGTTCCCGGCGCGGAGCTTCACGCCGGAGTTCGCGGACGGGTTTACGGACGGGTACGCGGATCACCTCGAAAACGGCGGCGTGCCGGCCCCGCCGGCCGTGCCCCCGCTCCGCTACCGCCGGGCCGATTACCTCACGCCGACGGGCCACGCGCTGATCCGCGACTACATGGTCGGCTACCAGTACGGGGCCGAGGTCGCCGTGTCGGTCGGCTCGCGGCAGTTCCTGACCGTGCCAGTGGGCGTACCCGAACAGCCCGCCGAAGTGCCGGTGAACGTGACGCAGACGGCGGCACAATACTCCGCCCCGCCGGCGGCCAGCCTCGACGTTCCTGGCACCGTCAAGCCGCGGTTCGGGGTGCCCGACGCGCCGGCCCCGGGTTCGCTGCCGACGCCGCGACTGCTCGGGGTCGTCCCGGAGTCGCCGAAGCCCGGCCTGCCGAAAGTGGAGATTCCGCTGGTGCCGTCGCCCGACCCGGACCTGAAGCCGGTCGCGGCCGACGAGGTCGTGCCCGACCCGGTGCCGGGCGTGCCGCTCCCGCCGGTCGGCGAGGTCGCGCCGGAACACCGGCCGCCCGCCGCCCAACCGCCCGCGCCGGCCCCGCCCCGCAGTCCGTGACCCCAGGCGGACGCCATGCACCGGACCGCGTTCCTCCTGGCCGCCGTGGCGGCGACCGTCTGCGGCGGGTGCGCTTCGATCACCAATCCCGTGGCCGACGGCATCCCCGTCCGCCGACTGCCCGCCGAAGTGTTGGGCCGGCCCAAGTCCGAGATGCGGGCGATCCCGTTGACCGCGCTGAAGCAGCCCGAACTCGACCCGTACCGCCTCGACAAGGGGGACGTGCTGGCCGTCCTTGCGGACAACCTGATCGCCCCGGACGGTCAAATCCCGCCGGTGAAACTGCCCGACCTCACCAGCAACACCGCCGCGCTGGGCTACCCGATCCCGGTCACCGACGACGGCACGATCTCGGTCCCGCGGCTCGCCCCGATCCTCGTCAAGGGGCTGACCGTCGCCGAGGCCGAGGCGCTGCTGCGCGAGTACGCCACCGGGGTGAAGGGCGGCCTCGAACTCGTCAAGCCGGGCAGCCGCATCACCGTGCAACTCTTGCAGAAGCGCCGCTACCAGGTGACGGTCGTCCGCGAGGATTCGCAGCCGGTGCCGGTCCAGGTCGGGGCGCAAGTGTACGGCGGCAACCGCAAGGGCAACGGGTACAGCCTGACCCTCGAAGCCGGGCAGAACGACGTGCTGCGGGCGCTCAACGCGACCGGCGGCCCGCCCGGCCTCGACGCCCGCAACGAGGTCATCGTCTACCGCGCGGCCAAGGGCAAGCCGCTCGACGCGACGGCGATGCTCGACGGCGTCGGCCGCAAGCAGTTCGTCATGAACGGGGACGCCGTGGCCGTGCGCATCCCACTGCGCCTCTACCCCGAGCAGCGGCTGACGATCAGCGCCGACGACGTGACCCTCAAGGACGGCGACATCGTCTCCATTGAAGCCCGGGACACGGAGGTGTACTACACGAGCGGCCTGGTCGGCGGCGGCCAGTTCCCGCTGCCCCGCGACTACGACCTGGACGTGATCCAGGCCATCGCCCAGGTCCGCGGGCCGCTGGTGAACGGCGGGTTCTCGCAGAACGCGTTCGTGGCCAACTCGGTCGGCAGCGGCATCGGCACGCCGAGTCCGAGCCTGTGTACCGTCCTGCGCAAGGTGTCGCCGACGCGGCAAATCCCCATCCGCGTCGATTTGAACCGGGCCTTCATCGACCCCCGCGAGCGCATCCTGATCCTGCCGGGGGACATCCTCGTGCTGCAAGAGCGGCCCGGCGAGAGTGTCGGCCGCTACCTGTCGCAAACGTTCCGCCTGACGACCGCCTTCGATGCCGTCCGCTCGGCGAGTCTCACCAGCACCGGGACGACCACCAGCCCGTGACGACCGGTTCTCACCCGGACCCGTGCCCGCACCTCGCAGGCGTTCCAACTGCCGACCGACCGCCTCGTCGATAAGCTGTAGACAGACATCGCCTGGGGGCTACTCAACGCGAAAGAGTTCCTGTTACGTCGATCATCCCGGCGGGCCAAGAGCGCGAGCGACTGGAGAGTTTTTGCCGTGACGACTTCGCTTCTCACGCCGCGGCCCGCCCCGACCGGCCCCCGGCCGGTCTTGTGGACGTGCGCCGAGTTTCATCGCCTGGGCGACGCGGGGGTGTTCGAGGGGCGGCGGGCGATGCTCATCGGCGGCGTCATCCTGGAGGAGGGGCCGATGAACCCGCCGCACGCGGTCACGCTCGAACTCGTCGAGGCGGCGGTGCGGACGGCCTTCGGGGCCGGGTGGCGAATCCGCGGGCAGTCGCCGCTGGTCCTCGGCCAGGACCTCGACCCGGAACCCGACCTCGCGGTCGTCACCGGCGTGCCGCGCGGCAGCACCGGGCACCCGACGACGGCGGTCCTCGTGGTCGAAGTCGCCGACTCGTCGCTGGCCTTCGACACCCACGAGAAGCGCTTGCTGTACGCCCGCGCCGGCATCCCCGACTACTGGGTCGTCGATGTCAACGCGCGGAGATTGCTCGTGTACCGCGACCCCCAGGCGGGCGACTACGCGACCCAACAGGTCGTCGGTTCCGCCGGCACCGTCTCGCCGCTGGCGGTGCCGGCGGCCGTAGTGCGCGTGGCCGACTTGCTGTTGTGATGCCGACTCCCGGCGAGCCGAGTGCGTCGGCCGCGACCGGTCGCAAACCTTCCGCCTGACGACCGCCTTCGACGCCGTCCGCTCGGCAAGTCTCACCAGCACCAGAACGATCACTCATCCGTGACGGCCGGTTTTCGCCACGTCGCTTGTGTTTCGCCGCCGGTTCCCGATAATCCCCGTTCGCGTCCGGCGAATACCGGGCGACACCGACCCCGGGGACCGCGGACCATGATGCACTGCCCCCAATGCCTCCGGAAGCTCAGCGCCGCCGCCGGCCGGCCGAACTTCTGCATGCACTGCGGGCACAAGCTGGCCCCCGCCGACGCCCCGGCGGAAGCCGTCGGCCCCCTCCAGGCCGCCGCCTTGATCAACGCCTCGCCGCAAGAAACGATGGCGTTCGACCCGCAGGTGCCGCCGTCGTCCGTCACGTCCGAGGGGAACAGTGCGCTGTCCGAAGTGTCGGGCGACTCGTCCGGGTCGAGCCTGACGGCCATCGCCGGGTACTCGTTCACGCGGTTCCTGGGCGCGGGCGGCATGGGCACCGTGTACGAGGCCGAGTCGGCCGCGACCGGACAGCGGGTCGCCGTCAAACTGCTGGCGGCCCGGCTGGCGGCGAACCCGTCGTCGGTCGAGCGGTTCCGCCAGGAGGGCCGGGTCGCCAGCCAGATCACGCACCCCCGGTGCGTGTTCGTGCTGCGGGCGGACACCGAGTCGGGCCGGCCGTTCATCATCATGGAGTTGATGCCCGGGAAGACGCTGAAAGACCTCGTCGATCAGACCGGCCCGCTGACCCACGCCGCCGCCGTGGGGCGCATCCTGGACGTGATCGACGGCCTGGCCGAGGCCCACCGGCTGGGCGTGATCCACCGGGACGTGAAGCCGTCGAACTGCTTCCTGACCGACGACGACCGAGTCAAGATCGGCGACTTCGGCCTGTCGAAGTCGCTCGCCCCGGACGAGGACGAGGACGGGGTCGCGGCCCGCCAACTGACCACGACCGGGGCGTTCCTGGGCACGGTCATGTTCGCCTCGCCGGAGCAGATCCGGGGCGAGCCGGTCGGGTACGACTCGGACGTGTACGCCGTGTGCGGGACGCTGTACTACCTGCTCACCGGCAAGGCCCCGTACCAGCACGAGAGCCTGACGGCGTCGCTGGCCAAGGCCGTGTCCGAACCGCCGCCGCCGATCCGCGACCGCTTCCCCGACGTGCCCCGCGAGTTGGAGCGGGCGGTCTTGCGCGGCCTCGAACGGGACCGCACCCGCCGCTGGCAGAGCCTGGACGACCTGCGGGACGCGCTGGACGAGTTGCAGAGCGAGAAGCTGCAACCGGCCCGGCCGCGGGCGATCATCCTGGCGTACCTGCTCGACCTGTTCGTGCTGCTGGCGCTGATGCTGGTCGTCGAGTTCCCGCGGCAGGCGTTCCTGGGCGTGACGCAGAATTCCAGCGTCGCCCTCGACCTGCTCGAATTCTCGTGGCCCGGGGTGCTGGTGTCGGTCCTGTACTTCTCGCTCGGCGAGGGCCTGTACGGGGCGACGATCGGCAAGCGGCTGCTGCGGTTGCGGGTCACCCGCGTCGGCCGCGTCGGCCCGCCGGGGCTGGCCGCCGCCGGCCTCCGGGCGGTCGCGTTCACGGCGGTCTGGACCCTGATGTACGCCGCGCCCGAGCTGGGCGTCGAACTCCTCGGGCGGGCCGGGGCGGTGGTCGGGCTGGGCGTCGCCGCGCTGGCGGTCGCCGTGCTCTTGCTCCAGTTCCGGCGGACGGCCCACGGGTGGCGCGGGGTGCACGATTTCGCCAGCGGGTGCCGGATGATCCAGCGGCCGCGGCCGCCGCACCGGCCGCGCCTGGTGAGCAAGTTCGGCAACCCGCTCGACCGCCTCAAGCCGACCGCGACCGCGCTGCCGCGTGCCCTCGGCAGTTTCGCCGTGTCGGGTAAACTGTGCGACCTGCCGGACGGCGGGGAAGTCTGGACGGGCGACGACCGGTCGCTCGGCCGGCGGATTCTGTTGCGCGTCCTGCCGCCGGGCGTCCGCGAGTTCGACACCGCCGACCTGGCGTCGGCGGCGATCCGGCCGACGCGGCTGCGGGTCATCGGCAACGGGTCGTTCGGGGCGACCGCCGCCGACGGCCGGGTGGAGCGGCGCGGGTGGGTCGCCTACGTCGCCCCGGCCGGCGCGCCGCTGACCGACGTGGTCGCCCCGGGGGCCGCCCTGGACTGGATCGACGCCCGGCCGGTGCTGGAGCAATTGACCGACGAATTGACCGCGGCCGAGGACGACGAGACGCCGCTCGGGCCGACGTGCGTGGAGCAAGTCTGGGTCGAGCCGAACGGCCGGCTGCAACTCCTGGACTTCCCGCTGCCGACCGGCCGGCAAGGGCTGCTCGCCCCGGACGCGTGCCCGACGCTGGCCCCCATCGACCTCGTCCGCCAGACCGCGGCGCTTGCCCTGGAGGGGGCGGCGCGGAGTACGCCCGGCCGCATCCGCGCGCCGATCCCGCCGCACGCCGCCGCGATCACCGACCGCCTGTTCGACGACGCCGGCCCGCCGGCCACGGTCGCCGACCTGCGGCAGCGGCTGGCCGACAATCACGCCTACGCGCCCGAACTCACCGCCGCCGGCCGGGCCGCGCACCTGAGCGTGCTGGCCCTGATGATCGCGTTGCCGATGGCCCTGATGTTCCTGGCCGCGGCCGTGGTCCCCGCCACGCTGGCGATCGTGCGGACTAACGACGGCGACAGCGCGAGCTTGATGCGTTCGATCTTTGAAAGCCCCGAACGCCGGGCCAGGCTCCTGACGGCCGTTCAGTCCAACGGCCACATCGGCCAGTCGACGGTCGAACGCTTGCGCGCGATGTTCGGCCCCGAAGAGTTGCCGCGCACGCTCGCGCGACTCGACGAACGGGTGATCGCACGGCAGCGCGACGAGAGTCAGGTCATGGCGGCACTCAACCGCTTGGAGCGCCGCACGGTCGAGTACGTGCATTCCGACAACGACTCGCAGGAACCGGACTCGGAGCGCGCCGTCAAAGTGGCCGCCGCGATGGCCGTCCGCTCCGTGAACGCCCTCGACAGTTCCACGGACGACCCCAGAGTCATGCGGGCGGTCCGCAACGTCATGGTCCGGTTCGGAATTGTCGTCGTGTTCTCGTTCCCCATAACGTGGGCGGCGTTCGCCTTCGCCTTCCGCGGCGGGCTGACGATGAAGGTCGCCGGCGTCACGCTGGTCACAGCAAGAGGCCAACTCGCCCCCCGCTGGCGGTGCGCCGTCCGCGAACTCGTCGTCTGGTCGCCCCTGGTCGCCCTCTTGGTCGTGACGCTCGTTCTCCAAGGGAGTTACCCGAGTTGGGTCTTCTTACGCACCTCGACGCTGCTCCTGGCGGCCCTGTTATTACCCGCCTACCTCGTGATCGCCCTCCGCCAGCCGGCCCACCCGCCGCAAGACCGGCTCCTCGGCACCTCCCTCGTGCCGGCGTGACCCCACGTCGATTGCGGATTGCGGATTTGGAATTGCGGATTGAAGCAGCTCCGCCCCCGCGCACCGCCGGAATGGCGGCGCGGGTTTCAATCCGCACTCCGCAATCCCACTTCCGCAATTCTTCCGGATCAGTCGCTCACGCCGCTGGTGAACGTGCGGCCGGCGATCCGGGCGGCGAAGCGCGCCTTTTGCGCAGCCGACAGGTCTTTGGAGTACCGCTTGCGGACGGCGTCGATCCAGCGAATCTTGCGCGTCCCGTAGTCGGTCGCCACGCGGACTAGCACCGGCCCCGGCAGGGCCAGCGCGCACTGCACCGCGGCATCGACGTTGTCGGCGGCCGTGATCTCGTGGTAGCCGACGCCGAACCCGGTCGCCAGCGCGCGGTAGTCGAGCCGGGCGAGCTTCGTCGCGGTCGTGCGGCGGTAGGCGGCGTCTTGGAGCATCTGCATGTAGTGGTAGGCGTGGTCGTCCAGCAGGAAGACTTTGACGGCCAGGCCTTCGCGCGCCGCCGTGGCGAGTTCTTGCATCGACATCAGGAAGCAGCCGTCGCCCATCAGCGTCACGACGAGCCGCGCCGGGCAGGCCCGCTGCGCGCCGAGCGCGGCCGGCAGGGACCAGCCCATCGACTGGTTATCGACCGGGTTGAAGAAGCTGCGCGGGCAGGCGACCCGCAGGTACTCCGCGGCCAGGTGCTCGCTGGCGGTCACGTCGGTGAACACCGCCGCCGAGTCGGGCAGTCGCCGCCGCAGGGCACCGATCAGCGCGAGCGGGTCGAGGCCGCAGGCGTTCGGTGCGATGCCCGTCAACTCGCGGTCCTGCTCCGCCTTCTCCCTGGCGATGCGGGCCGTCAGTAAGGCATCGGCCGGGCGGCGCAAGCGGTCCGCGCAGGCCAGCAGCTTCGACAGGAACATCCCCGCGTCGGCCGGCACGCAGACGTCCGCCGGCATGACTTTGCCGAGATTCGCCGGGTTGATATCGACGTGGACGACGCGGGCCGGGCGGGGGTTGCCGTAGAAGCCGGTGCTGACCTCGCTGAACTTCACGCCGACGGCCAGCAGCGTCGTCACGCCGCTCTTCAACGGGTGCAGCGGGTCGCGCTCGAACGCCCGCTGGGCGACCTCGGAGCCGTGCGGGCCGTAGCCCCAGCCGACGGCGAGCGCGTGCCGTTCGTCGATCGCGCCCTTGCCGCTGACGCTCGTGGCGACCGGGGCTTGCAGCAGTTCGGCGACGGCGGTCAGCGCGGCCCCGGCTGTCATGCACCCGGCCCCGGCGTAAATGCCGACGCGCTGCCGCGGGTCGGCGAGCAGTTGCACCGCCTTCTCGAACGCGGCGTCGTCCCACGGCGGCGGCACGTCGGCCGGCGGCGGCACGCGGAAGTCGGCCGCCTCGATGAGCAGGTGGAACGGCACGACGACGGCGACCGGCCCCGGCTCGCCGCCGGCCGCGACGCGGAAGGCCCGCCGCACCGCCTCGGGGATTTGCCGTACGTCGGTCACGGCGATGACGCACTTCGTGACCGGCTTCAACAACGCGACCGTGTCGAGGGAGTGGACCTGGAACGGCCGGGCTTTCTCGCCGTTGGCCACGTCGCCGACGAGGGCCACGACCGGCGACGAGTCGAGCAGCGCTTCCCCCAGGCCGGTGAGCGCGTTGGTCACGCCCGGCCCCGGGACGACGCACAGCACCCCCGGCCGGCCGGTGACGCGGGCGTACCCGTCGGCCATGCACGCCGCGCCGTACTCGTGGGCCGAGAGCAGGTACGGCACGCCGCGGGACTTGAATTCGTCCCAGAGTTCGTTCTCTTGCGCCCCCGGGATGCCGTAGACGCAGCCGACCCCTTCGGCCCGCAACGCCTCGGCGATGGCCTGCGCCCCGGTGAGGTGCCCGACGACCCAGCCGTCCTCGCCGGCCCGCTTGAACGGCCCCGCCCAGGCCTCCCCGGTGCCGGCGAGGTGTGCCCCGAGGACCGCGCCGCCGACGGCCGACACTTGCGCGAACCCGCGGCGAGACAGGGGCCAATCCATGACGCGGCACTCCGGGGACAATCGGCAACCCCGTTAACATCGGCAGGTGGAGTCGCCCGGCCGAAGCGAATCGCGGCGGAGGCGACCATTGGGACCTGCTGCTTTCGGCTCCGCCGCAGGCGACTCCCGGCGAGCGGCCCACGTGAGTGGGCTGTTCCAACCCGGAATTGGGGGATACTGCCCGCCGGAAGTTTCGGGCGCTCGGGGCTGGGAAGTCACGCGAATTCCGGGTTGGAACAGCCCACTCATGTGGGCCGCTCGCCAAGATGCGCCTGCGGCGGAGCCTCCTGGGACGTGTCCCGGGCGGTTACGCTGTGCCGTCAGGGCGGGGGCCGTGCCAGGCTTTGGCGGCGGCGGCGAAGCGGTCGTCGTACAAGTCGCGGATTTCGGTCTGCGTCATCGTCCGGCCGAGTTCGGTCGCGTGCAGGTACTCGCAGAAGGCCACGCCCAACGCGTACGTCGCGCGGCCGGCCAGGGCGGCGCTCGCGGCCGCGCCGATCCCGGGGACGAACTTGACCAGTTCGCGCAACGCCTGCCGGGACCGGAGCGACTGGCCCAGCGACCCGAGGAATTGGTGGACCGCGGCGGGCGTGCCGGTCTGCGCGGCGAGGTCGTCGAGCATCTTCGTCTGTAACCCGGGCAGCACGACCAGGCCCATGCCCGGGATCGGCGTGACCGCCGCGGTGACGGCCAGCGTCGTCGCCCGCAGGATCACCGGCATCGCGCGGTGCAGGTGGTTGTCGCGGAAGGTGTCGGCCAGTTCGGTGAGCTGCGCGAACACCGTGCGGTAGGCGTCGGGCAGGGTGGCGAGCAGGACTTCCTTGAGCGCGGTGCCGCCGTAGGCCGCGTCGGTGAAGCCCTCGTCGGGCCGCGTCAAATCGACCGGGACGACGCGGTCGGCCAGCCCGGCGAACAGGGCCGTTTGCTCGCGGACCAGCCGGGGGAAGTCCGGGGGCAGGTTCGCCTCGTCGCGGAATGTCGGGGCGGCCGACACGTCCACCGGGTACGGCTGCGGGTGCTGCTGTTGCGGGAAGGCTTCGTGCAGGCAGGTCAGCAGCAGCACGACGGGGCGGCTCGGGCGGGCCTGGCGAATCCGGGCCAGGCTCGCGCGGAGCGGTCCGGTGGCGAAGTCCTTGAGCCGCACGGTGACGAGCACGAGGTGCGCCTGCGGGTCGAACGCGGCGAGGTCGTCGGTCGCGTCGTACCCCGGCTCGTCCACGCCGCGGGTGTCGAGGAAGGTCAGGACGGGGTCTTCGGGCGTCGGGAAGGGGAAGCGGCGCGAGGTCCGGGTACACGGGCGGAAGCCGTTGCCGACCTCGGCGTCGGTCGCCCCGGTCAGGAACTTGACCAGGCTCGTCTTGCCCGACTGCGTCTTGCCGAATAGCCACAGCACCGGAGCGGGCGTCTTGCGGCGGAGTTCGTCCAGCTTGGCGCGCAACTCGGCCGGGTCAATGGGGGACGTTTCCGGCGGCGGCTTGAGCAGCCACTCGCGCCAGGCCGACCACCGCTTCCGCAACGACGACTGTTCCACGCCCAACCTCCGGATACCCACCGAGATACGCCCGGCGGCGAACGGAGGCAATCCTCGTGCCGGTTGCCGGGCGAACCAGGGCTACCGGCCCTGGGCCTTGGCGATGACGCGCTCCAGGGCCGCGGCGTCTTTCGGGGGGCCTTTCCAGAGGAGGTCGCCCTCGCCGTTGACCAGCACGACGGTCGGGAAACTGGTCACGTCGTAGCGTTCCAGGAGCGTACCCGGCTTCGGGCCGGGTTCCGTGTACAGCACGTAGTTCAAGCCGTGGGCCTGCTTGTACTCGGCGGCGCGGGCCAGGCGGGTCGCCCGCGGCGCGTCGTCGCACAGCACGCCGACCACTTCCAGGCCGCGCGAGCCGTGCCGGGTTTGCAAGTCCATCAGCCCCGGGATGGCCCGCTTGCACGGGGCGCACGTCGTCGTCATGAAGTCGAGCAGGACGAGCGAGTTTTCGCGGCCGGTCGGGAACTCGCGCTCGACGCCCGCGGCGTCGAGCAGCACGAACTCCGACCGGGGCCGGATCGGCACCGACCGCGACGAGCTGCCGGGCATCGACGCGGCCGGGGGGCGGGTCAGCCCGGTCGGGCCGTCGGTCCGCAACTCGGGCCGGCCGACGGTCGGCGTCGGGGCGGGCGGGGCCGTCGTCGGCGACCAGTCGCGCTCGCCGACCTCCGAAGCGGCGCGCGGCGTACCCAACTCGCCGGCGCGGGCCGGCAGGCTCGACTGGCCCAGCGCCACCGGCGACGGGGCACCGGGGTTCGACGGGTTCAAGATGGCCGCCGGCGGGGGGATCGACGTGTCCGGCGGGGCGGCCGAGCGCGGGCTGCCGGGGAAGTTCGGCCGCCGCGGGGTTTCGCCCCCACCGGACGGGTTGATCGTGGGGAACAGGAAGTCGTAGTTCAAGGCGATGACTTGCTGCTGGCTCTTCGGATGGCCGGTCGGCACGTAAACGCGGCCGGCGCAGTCGCGGCCGTCGATGCGGGACCGGGCCGTGAGGACGTACCCGCTCTTCGCCTTCAGGCCGTAAATCTGGAACCGGCCCTGGTTGTCGGTCAGCGTGTCGAGCGGGGCACCCGGGCCGTCGCCGCCGTCGGCCAGCGAATACTCGACGCTGACCCCCCGGGCCGGCTTGCCGTCCGGGTCTTCGACGACGCCGCCGAGCGCCCGGCCGCTTTCCTTGACGGCGTCGAAGCCCGCGTCGGCCGGCCTGGTCCGGCCCTTGTCGGCCCGGGCCGTCGGGGCGTCCGGGCCGGCGGTGGGGCCGTCGAGCCAGTCGCCGGTCGGCCGGGTGTTGCCGCGCCGCGGGATGCCGCCGCCGGGCAAGTTCCCCGACGGCTGGCAGCCGCTCAAAACGAGCGCGCCGAGGACGGCACCGAGTGCGAGGCGGTCGAGTCGTCGAATCATGCGTCCGCCCCCCCGCGGCTCCGCCGCACGTCGCAACCGTCACCGGCCGCAAAATCATCCCGAAGTTAGAGTGTCGCTACCGCATCTTTCCGTTTTCGTTCAAGTCCGTCAAGCCGAACGCCCGGCCCGGATTCGACCCGGCCACCCGACGCGGCGGGCAACTGCTCCAAAGCCCTCAAAACCCCAGCCTCAGGAGAAAACGATCCACTTCAGTGAGGCCGATTGGCTCCCCGCGAAACGGGGCGGAGTTGGCACGCGGCGTGCAGATTATTTGCGATACCGGGCGGAATGAGACAAAATTACCGGAATTCTCTGGCATGGATTGCTAGCGCCCCTTTACGATCAACACTCGGGCACGGATGGCCCCCTGTCACCTGGCGGACGGACTCGACAACCTCTCCCGGTCGAGAGTCCCCCCACTTCTTGACAGAGCGTGATGACGGTGTACCTTCGCCCGAAGGAGTTTGAAGTCATGGCGACCGCTCTCCAGGAATTACCCCACGTCCACGCCCCGACTCCGGAAGCCTTGCTGGCCAACAGCCCGCTGCCCGAGGTCCGGCGACTTTTCGTCACCGCGACGGACGAGTTCGTGACCCTCACCGGCACGGTCTCGACGTTCTATCTCAAGCAGATCGCGCAAGAAACCGTGCGGAGCGGCGTGCGCAACCGGAAACTGCTCAACCGCGTCGTCGTCGCCAACGGGCGGTAGGTCCGGCCGGGCCGACCGCCGGGCGTCAGCCCTTCATCACGCCGGTGCGGATGTGGCGGACGGCCTGCGACAGGTTGGCGAAATGGCGCATCGCGGTCATGTTGTTCACTTCGTACTGGTTCATCGCCACCGCGAACAGGAAGATGCCGATCGAGTCCCCGCCCGGCGGGGCCGGCTCTTCCTCGACCATTTCCGCGAAGATCGCCCCGTACCGCAGGTCGAAGGTGACCGCCACGTTCTTGCCGTGCCGGGACGGGTACAGCCACTCGTTCAGGGTCGGCCACCTGGTGAAGACCGACAAGGCCAGGTCGGTCCAGATGCGCTTCTGCTCGGCCACGTCCGTGACGGTGTGCTTGCCCTTCAAGTCGGTGTGCAACCCCGGCAGGCGGTTCAGCCCCTTGAGGATTTCCCGGTCGTCCGTGCCGGTGGCGATCACCTGGAGCGCGCCGTTGCGGACCTCGCACAGGATGGCGAAGTCCAGCCCGCCGTTCCAGCGGACGTAGTGCTTGAGCGCCCGGCAGTACTCGCGGACGAGGTCGATCGGGTTGGCGTTGAAGCACTGCGGGGCGCGCGGCAGGGTCCACCAGCACCACCCGGCCAAGAGGACGATCGACCCGGCGAAGACGAGCATCGAGGCCCCGCCGACGACCTCGGGCGGAGCCTTCTCCTCGGTGACGAGCCGGTGCAAGAGTTCGAGTTGCGTCGAGCCGGGGTTGCGCAAGGCGGCGACGCGGAGCCAGCCGTACGCGCCGGCGACGAGCGACCCCGCGAGCAGGGGCAGGTAGCGGCGGCCGGGGTTGATCCACTCGACCAGGGGCCGGCCGCTGCCGAACGTGACCAGGTAGTTGAAGAGCAAGTAGACGATGGCCGCGTACCCGGCCGCCTGCAGCAATTCGCTCACCGACGGTAAACCTCTGTATGTGGGCGGGACCGGACTCAGCCCTCCGCCATCTCGGCCGTGAGGTTGGCGTTGGTGTAGACGTTCTGCGAGTCGTCGTTGTCGTCGAGCACGTCGAGCAGCCGCACCAGCTTCTTGCCGACTTCGAGCTCCAGATCGACGTAGTCCTTCGGCAACTGCTTGACCTCGGCCTCCGTCGGCTCGAACCCGGCCGCCTTGAGCGCCTCGACCACCGCGGGGAAGCCGGCCACGTCGGTCGTGATGGCGTAGGAGTCGCCGTCGCGCTCGAAGTCCTCGGCCCCGGCGTTCAGCGCGGCTTCCATGACCACGTCTTCGTTCTTGTACGTCTTGGCACTCAGTAAAATCAGTCCTTTGCGGTCGAACATGTAGCTGACGCAGCCGATGGCCCCGAGGTTCCCGCCGAGTTTCTCGAAGGTGCTGCGCATCTCGCCGCCGGTGCGGTTGCGGTTGTCGGTCAGGGTCTCGACGAGGATGGCGACGCCGCCGGGGCCGTACCCCTCGTAGGTGATTTCTTCGTAGCTCTCGCCTTCGAGTTCGCCGGTGCCCTTCTTGACGGCCCGCTCGATCTTCTCCTTGGGCATCGACACGTGCCGGGCCTTGTCGATGGCGTACCGCAGGCGCAGGTTCGTGTCGGGGTTCCCGTCGCCGTTCTTGGCGGCGATCATGATGTACCGTGCGAGCTTGCTGAACACCCGCGCCCGCGACGCGTCCTGCTTGCCCTTGCGCACGGCGATGTTCGCCGAGTGGCTGTGCCCCGCCATCGTCAACCCTCACGAAAAGAACGAAGTCCCGTCGGGCATTGTAGCAGAAACGCACGACCCCGAGGGGGGACCGGGTCACTCGAACTCGCGCGTCCAGGCGGCCGCGGCGTACTTGCTCTCGACCAGGGCCGCTGCCGCGGCCAACTCGTCGGGCGAAAGTTCGCCGGGGGTGCCGCCGAAGCGGGCGACGAAGCTCGCCCGCAGGCTCTCGACGATGGCCTCGCGGCTCAGGCCGGTCTGCCGGACGAGCGGGCTGACCCGCTTGGCCGCGCTGGCCGTCGCCTTGCCCTTGAGCTTCTCCCGGCCGATGCGCAAGACCTGCACCATCTCGCCGGGGTCCATGTCGTAGGCCATCGTCGTGTGGTGCAGCACGACCCCGCCGCGGCGGGCCTGGGCCGCCCCGCCGATCTTGCCCTCGGAGCAGGCGATGTCGTTGATCGGGACGTGGTGCGCGTCCACGCCCAGGCCGCGCAGGCCCTCGACGACCCACGCCTCACACACCTCGTAACTCGCGCGGACGGTGAACCCGGCGAGCGCCGCCTCGGGCAGGTATAGCGAGTACGTGATCGCCCCGTGCGGCTGCAAGAACATCGCCCCGCCGCCGGTCATCCGCCGGACGACCGTCACCCCCCGGGCCGCCGCGGCGTCCAGATCGACCTCGTTGGCGACCGACTGCGTCCGCCCGATAATCACCGCCGGGTCCGACCACCGCCAGAACCGCAGCGTCGGCGGCATCAGCCCCTTCGACAGCCGGTCGGTCAGCACCTCGTCGAGCGCGACGTTCAGCGCCGGACTCAGCGGCCGCTCCGGCAGAACCCGCCACGGGTAGTCCGCCCACCCGGCCGTGAACCGCGCGATTTCAGCCGTCGTAAACCGCCCGATGTGGTCGGCCGGGGCGACGGGGTCGGCGTCCGCGTCCCCGGTCACGGCCCGCCGCACGGCGACGGCAATCGCCTCCGGCGTCGTGCCGAGCAACTCGACGCCGAACGGGACCGCCGCCCGCACGTGCGCCGCCAGCGCCGCGACTTCGAGCGCCGCCGGTTGGCCGTTCAAGGCGCTGGCGATGCCGTCGAGGGTGGCCGCTGTCGCCGCTTCGGGGTGCAGGAAGAAGTCCCCCCGCACGCGGACGCCGTCGAGCAGTCCGCCGGCCACGAACACTTCGACCGCCACGAGCTTGCCGCCGGGCGTGTGACACTGGCCGTGAAGGGGGGTGGGCATGAGGAGAATTGTACGGGGACCGGCACGAATCAAAGCCCGGCGTCTCGGACCGGCTTCGAGCCGCGCTTCGCCTTCACTGCCGGAGCGGGCCGTGCGGCGACCGGCCGGTGGATCCTCGCCGGCGCGGCGGGCTAACACAACCGCCCGCCGCGGACCGGCCGGGCGCTAACCCCCCGGTTTCGGCACGACCTCCTTGGGCAGCAGCGGCACGCGCGACGTGTCGGGGTGCTCGGCGGCATCGCTGCAGGACAGCGACCAGATGAGGAGTTTTTAAGGCTTGACGGCGGGTTTGGGCTCGGGCTTCTCGTCCAGCAGGGCTTCGATCCGTTCGGCGGTCGGCGGGTCGTTCGTGAACCCGGACACCACCTTGCCCGACTTGTCGATCAGGAAGTACATCGGGTACGACCCGACGAGGTAGCGGGCGGCGGTCTTCTCCGTGTCCAGGAGGACCGGGAAGGTGACTTTTTTCTTGCCCAGGAACGCCGCCAGGTCGTCGGCCCGGTCGGCCGAGTGGACCCCGACGACCACCAGCCCCCGGCCCTGGTACTTCTCGTGCAGCGCCTGCACGGCCGGCAGTTTGGCCACGCACGGCCCGCACCACTGGCCCCAAAAGTCGAGCAGGATTACCTTGCCCTGTAACTTGTCCAGCGCGAGCGGGGCCGGTGCGTTGAACCACTCCTTGGCGTCCAGGGCCGGGGGCGGCTTGGTGCCGAACTCGGCCTTCAACTTGAGCGCTCGCACGTCGTACTCGGCGTTGTAAAAGGTGATGCGGTGGGCGGTCAGGAGTTCGCCGTCCTCTTCACACTTGCCCTCGACCCCGTAGAAGCAGTACATCAACCCGCCCGGCAGCAACTGGACCCCGTTTCCGTTCGCTCGCAGTTCGGCGTGCTGGAACCGGAACCGCACGTCCGGCCGGCCCTCCACCGCCCCGGCGGACAGCCACACCGCTTCGTCGTGCTGGGTCATCCGCAGGGTTCCGACTCGACTACGCTCGTCCTCCTTCGGGTCTCCTTTGAGGGCCGGCCAGGCGAGGGCGTCGGACGTCTTTTGCTCCCGGTACACCCGGAGGCGGCCGACGTGCTCCTTGACGAAGTACCCGCGGTAGCGCACCTCGAAGCTGCGGAACTTCGGGTCGATCGTGACGACCGGCGGCTTCGGGTCGGTCGCTCGGGCGAGGACGACGGCCACCTGAGAAACGTCGTCCGCGGTCAACAGCCGGACCACGACCCAACCGCCCTCGACGCCGACGGTCAGCCTCTCGGCCGCCGCACCCGGGCCGCCGTCCGGGTCTTTGACGGCCGGGAACTCCTTGGTGAGTGACCACTTGCTCGGGAGTTCAGGATCCGCCCCGTGCGCCGGCGGGGCAGTGGAAATCCACCACACGGCCGCAACCACCGCGACGCCGAACACCCCACCCCATTGCAATCGCTTAGACATACGCTGCTACCTTGGCTGAAGAGGTTCCCGCCACCGAACGCCGTCGTTTTCTTCTTGGTCCCAGGCTAGTTCGCCCTTTTCTCGCCCCCGCCTACGCCCCGACGACGACGGGTTCGCTCGGGGCGGGGGCGGGGGTGCGGTGGCCGCCGGGGAGCTTGACGACGAGGACGCTGCACGGCGAGTCGCGCATCACCCGCTCGGCGACGCTGCCCATGACCAGGCGGTCCACGCCGGTCCGGCCGTGCGTGCCCAGGACGATCACATCGACCGCCACCTCGTCGGCGTACCGGACGATCTCGGCCGCGGCGTCGCCCTCCAGGAAGACGTGCTTGACGGGGATCTTCTTGTTCGCCGGGCGGATCTGTTCGAGCTGGCTCCGCCAGTGCTGCTTGTCCGCGGCGGCCGACCCCGGGGGCACCTCGCCGGGCGTGTACACGTACAGGATCGTCAGGGCGGCGTTGTACGCCTCGGCCAGGCCGAGGGCGTGGAAGTAGGCGGAGTTCGAGTACGACGAGAAGTCGGTCGGGTAAAGAATGGTTTTGACGCGGATCATGGAGCAGTCCCTCCCGGGGGCGTCGGAAGCGCGTCCGACACGGTGCGCCTATCCTATCACGGCCCGCCGCACGAATCTACGCGCCAACTTCAATCTACGCGGGCCGGCAGCAGCCGTTCCAACTCGGCGACGACGAGGGGGAGCGGGTCCGGTTCGGCGGCCGTCTGCCGGGCGTAATCGGCCGCGGCCCGGCCGACGGCGGCGTCCGCGAGGAGCGCTTGCAGGGCGGCGGCGACGTTCGCCGGGGTGAACTTCGCCGGCCAGAGGGTGCGGGCGACGCCGAGGCGTTCCAGCCGGGCGGCGTTGTCCGGCTGATCGAACGCCATCGGCATGACGAGTTGCGGCACCCCGGCCGCGAGGGCCTGGGCGGTCGTGCCGATGCCGCCGTGGTGGATCAACGCACGGCAGCGCGGCAGCACGGCGCTGAACGGGACGTAGTCGGCGTGCGCCACGGTGGCCGGCAGGTCGGTCGGGATTTGGTCGCCGGACTTGGCCAGGATCAGGCCGCGCAAGCCGGTCCGGCGGAAGGCCTCGACGGCGGCCGAGAAGTACGGCTTGCCCGCCCGCATCGCCGTGCCGAAGCTGACGGCCACCGGCGGCGGCCCGGCCCGCAAGAACGCCTCGACGGCCGGCGGGGTCGGCCGCTCCGGCTGGTCGTACTTGACGAACCCGACGTGCCTGAGGTGCGCGGGGTAGTCCGGGGCGTCCGCGTACCACTTCGGGAAGAACGCCAGGATGCGCACCGGCGAGTGCCGCCACGGGCCGAACACGCGGCGGATGCGCGGCAGCCCGGCCTCGGCCCGCAGGCGGTTCACGGCCGGGGCCATCAGCGGGTCCAGGACGAGCCGGTCGCCGGCCCAGTACAGCGCCCGGCGGAACCAGTGCGGCCACCACTCGCGCACCCGCAGGGTGCCCAGGCGCGGGGGGTTGACGACGCTCAAAATCGCCGCCGGCTGGAGGTGGACGCTGACGAACGGCACGCCCAGCGCGTCCTGGGCGATTCGCCCGCTCAGTCCCAGCGACCCGCCGACGACCACCGTGTTACCGGGTTCGATGGCCGCCAGGAGTTGGGCGTGGCCGTCGCGCAGCATCCGCTCGAACCGCGGCGGGCCGAACAGCACCCGCATCGACCGCGACGGGTGCCACAAGTCGGGGTCGTGCGTCAGCGCGTGGTAGTCCTCGGCGGTGCCGGTCGGCGCGAAGGCGAACCCGTGCCGGTCGGCCAGGTCGCGGAACGGCTCGGCCGTGACGAGCGTGACGGCGTGGCCCCGGTCGCGCATCGCCAGGCCGACGGCGACGAACGGGTGGACATCGCCGTGGCTGCCGACCGGGCACAAGATGACGCGCATCCGCGGGACTCCGGGCGGACGCGGGTTAGTACAGCTTCGAGCTCAGCTTGTCGCGGTACTCGTCCGCCATTTCGCTGCGGACGCCGATGATGTGGAAGATGTTGACCATCGCCTCGCGGATCGCCCCGCCGGCGAGTTGCTTGTCGAGGTCGGCCCCGGTCACGAGGTTTTCGAGCGCCTGCTCGTACTCGCCCTGCGCGGCCAGGATCGTGCCGACTTTCAAGTACCGCTCGGCCGTCTCGTGGTCGCTCAGGGCCTCGGTCAGGTCGGCGTCGGCGTGCGGGGTTTCGCGCAACGTCAAGACGCGGCGCAGGCGGTCGGCCTCCTCGGCGAACTCGCCCGACTCGATGCCGTGCAACAGGGTCGCCGACTCCTCGGGCGACTCGGCGAGTTCGATCAACAGCGACGCGAGGGCCACGCGCGGGGCTTCGGCCGTGGGGGTTTTGGCGACGACCTCGCGGAGCGCCGTCTTGCCGGCCTGGGGGTCGCCGACCGCGAGTTGTACGGCCGCGAGCAGTTCGACCTCGGCCGGGCTGGGGTTCAGGTGGGCGACGAACTCGTCGAGTTCGGCCTCGGCGAGCATCCCGGCGAAGTGGTCGATGACCTTGCCGTCCTTGATCGCGTACACGGCCGGGATGCCGCTGACCTGGAACTGCTCGGCGAGTTCGGGGTTCTCGTCCACGTTGACTTTCGCCAGCGTGAACGCGCCCCGCCCCGCTTCGGCGCGGGCCTCGAGCGCCGGCCCGAGTTGCCGGCACGGGGCGCACCACGGTGCCCAGAAGTCCAGCACCACCGGGGCCACGGCCGACCCGTCGATGACCACGGCGCGGAAGTTCTCGCCGGTCACGTCCACCACAAATTGCGAGTTCGCCATTCCCTGTGCCTCGGGGGGAGAGAGTCCGTGAGACAGGCATCCTACGGAGTGCCGGTCCGTACAACAGGAGTCCCCGACGCGCCCCTCCGCCCGCTGGACCCGCGACCGATGCCGACCGACCCGACGACCCTCGTCACCCTCGCCGCGTCGGCGTTCGCCGCCGGGGCGTTGAACTCGATCGCCGGCGGCGGCACGCTGCTGACCTTCCCCGCGCTGTTCGCCGTGATCGGCCCGGCGGCGGCGAACGTGACGAGCACCATCGCACTCCTGCCGGGGTCGTTCGCCGGAGTCTGGGGCTACCGCCGCGAGCTGGCCGGGGCGCGTCGCTTCCTGGTGCAAATGCTGCCGCCGAGCCTCGCCGGCGGCCTGTGCGGCTCGCTGCTGATGGTCGCGTACCCCGAGGACTTCGGCCGCCTCGTGCCCTGGCTGATCCTCACCGCCGCGACGCTGTTCCTGCTGCAACAGCCGATCAACCGGTTCTTGAGGAAGCGCCGCGCCGACGGCACCCCGCACCCGCCGGCGACGGGGTGGAAGCTCGCGGCGCTGGTCGGCTTCCAGTTCCTGACGGCGACCTACGGCGGGTACTTCGGCGCGGGCATCGGCATCCTGATGCTCACGTCGCTCGGGTTCATGAACGTCGGCAGCATCCACCGCATGAACGCCGTCAAGACGGTCCTCGCCTCGGCGATCAACCTCGTCACCGCCGTCGTCTTCGTGGCCGCCGACCGCGTCCGGGACGGCGGGCTGATCCACTGGGAGTACGCCGGGCTGATGGCCGTCGCCGCGATCGCCGGCGGCTACCTGGGCGCGCGGGTGGCCCGCCGGCTGCCCGCCGCGGCCGTCCGCTGGACCGTCGTCGCCATCGCCTTCACGCTGACGGCTTACTACTTTTCGCGGTGACCGGTTTCTTGGGGCGGGCAGGTGCCGGCTTGTCGGTGACTTTGTTGGACTTCGCGCGCGGCTTCACGGCAGCCGACACGGTCGCTTGCAGGGCGGACTTCACCAGGTCGTTCAGGCTCATTCCGGATTCCGCCGCCTTGACGGCGGCGTCCCGGTGCAAGGAGCGCGGCAAGCGGGCGAGGAACTTCCCCGAGTACGGTTTGGGGGGCTTGATTTTTCGCTTCGCGCACCAGGCCAAATGGGAATCGACCGATGTATGAAACTCGCGGACCAGGTCTTTGCCAGTTTCGGCCTCGAACGTAATCGCGCCGACAATCCCGACGACCTTCCCATAAATCACCCCGGTCTCGGAATCGATGTCGGCGATTTTCCCCGTGTAGCCTTTGCAAATCATCGCGAGTGCCCTGCCCGGACGAGTAATTTGTGAACTTCGTAGCCGTTCAAGGGGTCTGCGCAACCGGAACGATGTGGACTCCAGCTTAGCGCGGCTTCACCTCGGCCAATCGTCGCACAAGTGCAACGAGTTGTATCCCTCCGTCACCGATATCTTCGTGCGTCGTCCCGTAGAAGTAGTGACGGCCGTCTACTGAAATCGTGGCTGGGTTCTTCCCGGCCCATCGGACGAGAAGGTGTGTGTCCTTCTGTCCCTCGTGAGTGATGATTACCTCCGCGATCAGAGGGGTGATCCAGTCACTGACGCCGCCGCTGTAGTACACGTCCGGAGTAACCAGTCGCATGACGTGTTCGATGTCTCCCACTGGGACTTCCGTCCGCGGGCAACCGGGGAAGTTAAAGTCGCGCATCGGGTAGAGGGTAACAGAGATCGACTTCGCCCGTGCGAGTTGGGGCGTCGGGGGCGGCTGCCGGCTCACTACGGTTGCCACCGCGGCCACGCCGGCAAGGGTCGCAATGAAGGAGACGAACGCCGTCACGCCGACCAGTCGCAACCGGCTCTGCCGCTCGGGTGGCATGGCTTCTTCTCGGGGGTGCCATTATGCCGCGAGGACGGGGACGACCGAGGGCGGCACCGCCCCCGTCCTCGCGGCCTGAACCGCCGCAGTCAGGAACGCCAGTACGTCCCGCCCCTGCTGCCGACACGACGCGACCACTGTCAGAACCCGCTCGACGAACCGACTGCCGCGGGGCGAGTCGGTCCCGTAACTGATCTTCCGCCAACAGCCGGCGTGACGCAACGCCCGCTCGGCCGCATTGTTCGTCGGCGTGAAACCAGCAGCGGTATCATCCTGTGCTTCGATGGTACCACCCCGCCCGACGCCGGTCAACGCGGCGGGGGCCGGTCGTAGCAGCGCGGCGGGGGGCTGGGTCGGGTTTTCTGGTCGGCGCGGTGGTGCCGGCGGCGCGGGCGGCGGTTAGCATGGCCGCACCGTTTCCGCGTGGGGGGTTGACGATGGTTCGCCGGGTGGTCGGGGTGGCGTTCGCGTGGCTGGTGGCCGGGGTGGCACTGGCCGAGGGGCCGAAGGATAAGGAGTTCGGGGCGCTCAAGTACCGGCTCGTCGGGCCGTTCGCCGGGGGCCGCGTGAGCCGGGCGTGCGGCGTGCCGGGGGACCCGGCGACGTACTACGCCGCGACCGCGTCCGGCGGCGTCTGGAAGTCGGCCGACGGCGGGTTCACCTGGAAGCCGATCTTCGACGACCAGGTCGTGTCGAGCATCGGCAGCATCGCCGTCGCCCCGTCGGACGCGAACGTCGTCTACGTCGGCACCGGGGAGGCGAACATCCGCGGCAACGTGTCGCCGGGCGCGGGCCTGTTCAAGAGCGAGGACGCGGGGAAGACGTGGAAGCACGTCTGGAAGCAGGTCGGCCAGATCGGCACCGTGGCCGTCCACCCGACCAACCCGGACGTGGCCTACGCGGCGGTCCTCGGCCACGCCTTCGGGCCGAACCCCGAGCGCGGCGTCTACCGCACCAGGGACGGCGGCAAGACGTGGGAGCGCGTGCTGTTCAAGTCCGACGAGGCCGGCGCGTCCGACGTGGCCATCGACCCGAAGAACCCGCGGGTGATTTACGCCGGCTTCTGGGAGACCCGCCGCCGGCCGTGGGAGCTGACCAGCGGCGGGCCGGGCAGCGACCTGTGCGTCAGCCGGGACGGCGGCGACACCTGGACGAGTTTGAAGAAGGACGCCAAGAAGTCCGGCCTGCCGGAGGGGATTTGGGGCCGCGTCGGCGTGACGGTCAGCCCGGCCAACTCGCAGCGCGTCTTCGCCGTCATCGAGGCCGACAAGGGCGGCGTGTTCCGCTCGGACGACGGCGGCGAGTCCTGGGCCAACGTCAACGACACGCGAGTCCTCCGCCAGCGCGCCTGGTACTACTCGACGTTGACCGCCCACCCGACCAACGAGAACACCGTCTACGCCCCGCAGGTGCCGCTGCTGAAGTCGATCGACGGCGGCAAGAGTTTCGCCACCGTCCGCGGGCCGCACCACGGCGACCACCACGACCTGTGGATCGACCCGGCCAACCCGTCGCGCATGATTAACGCCAACGACGGCGGCGTCGATATCACCCTCGACGGCGGCAAGAGCTGGTTCGCCCCGCCGCTGCCGATCACGCAGTTCTACGACGTCCACGCCGACAACGCGGTGCCGTACAACGTCATGGGCTGCATGCAGGACCTCGGTAGCGCCCGCGGGCCGTCGAACTCGCTCAAGGGCGGCATCGCCGTCGGCGACTGGCACGGCATCGGCGGGGGCGAGGCCGGCCACGCCGTCAGCGACCCGACCGACTTCAACGTGATCTACGCCGGCGAGTACGGCGGCATCATGACGCGGTACGACCACCGCACCCGGACCGCCCGCAACGTGACCGTCAACCAGACCAACCCGTCGGGCATCGACCCGGCGAAGCACAAGGTCCGCTTCCAGTGGACGGCTCCGATCCTCGTCTCGGTCCACGACCCCAAGGCGGTCTACCACGCCGGCAACGTCTTGTTCAAGACCCTCGACGCGGGCCAGACCTGGACGCCGGTTTCGGGCGACCTGACCCGCAACGACAAGCAGAAGCAGCAGTGGTCCGGCGGGCCGATCACCGGCGACAACACGGGGGCCGAAACGTACTGCACCGTCTTCGCGCTGTCCGAGTCGCCCAAGGCCAAGGGCCTGCTCTGGGCCGGGACGGACGACGGCAAGGTCCACGTCACGGCGGACGACGGCAAGACCTGGGCCGACCTGACCGCCAACGTGCCGGGGCTGCCGGACTGGGGGACGGTCGAGTGCCTCGAAGCCTCGCCGCACGACGCGGACACGTGCTACCTCGTCGTCGATAATCACCGCAACGACGACCCCCGGCCGCACGTCTGGAAGACGGCCGACCGCGGCAAGACGTGGACCGCGCTGGGCGGCACGCTGCCGCAGGAGGCGAACGCCAACGTCGTCCGCGAGGACCCCAAGGTCAAGGGCCTGCTGTACCTCGGCACCGAGCGCGGCATCCACGTCTCGCGGGACGCCGGGGTCCACTGGTCGCCGCTACAATTGAACCTGCCGACCGTCCCCGTCGTCGGCCTGCAGGTGAAGGGCGACGACCTCGTCGTCGGCACGAGCGGGCGGTCGCTGTGGATTCTCGACGACGTGACCGCGCTGCGCGAGCGGACCCCCGAGCACAAGGCCCTGCCGGCGCACCTGCACACCGTCCGCCCGGCGGTGAAATGGGCCGGGAACAGCGGCGACATCCGCGTCCAGTCGCGCGGCACGACCGTGCCCAACGCCGCCGCCGGCGCGTGGATCCACTACCACCTCGGCGACGCGGTCAAGGACGAAGTCACGCTCGAAATTCTCGACGCCAAGGGCAAGGTCATCGCCACGGCCAAGGGCAAGCCGTCCGCGAAACCGGACGCGGACGACGACGAAGTCGATGAAAAGCCGCCGGCCGGTAAGAAGGAGCGCAAGCTCGGGGCGAAGCCGGGGCTGAACCGCTTCGTCTGGGACTTGACCCACGACGGCGCGGAGCCGATCCCCGGGGCGCAAGTCGATGCCGGCAACCCGACGCAGGGCATCCCCGTGACCCCCGGGGCGTTCAAGGTGCGGCTGACCGTCGCGGGCAAAACCCTGGAGCAACCGTTCGACGTGAAGCCCGACCCGCGGCACAAAACGCCCCCGCCGGCCGAGCAAGAAACCCTCGCGTTGAAGGTCCGCGACAACATCACCAGGCTCTCGACGACGGTCGCCCGCCTGCGGCTGACGCAGAAGCAACTCGCCCTCCGCAAAGACCTCCTCAAAGACTTCCCCAAGGACGACGCCGGGGCCAAGGAGTTGGCCAAGGCGAGCGACGCCTTCGGCAAGAAGCTCACGGCGATCGAGGAGAAACTGCACAACCCTAAGGCGAAGATCGTCTACGACATCTTCTCCGCCCGCGGCGGCGCGATGCTGTACTCGCAACTGTCGTCGCTGTTGTCGAACGCGACCGATGGCGAGGGCGTGCCGACGAAGGCGATGCTCGACATCGACGCCGAGTTGACGAAGACCCTGGCCGACGGCGTGGCCGAGTTCGACGCGCTGCTCGCCGGGGACGGCAAGGCGCTGAACGACGCGGCGAAGAAACTGGGCGTCCCCGAGTTGTACTTCAGCGCTAAGAAGTAACCCGGCCGGCCGCGCGGTCACTCCGGCCGCGCGGCTGCCAGCCCCGGCACCGACCGCGGCACCCGCTCCCAGAGCAGGCGGACCAGCGCGGGGTCCATGAACGCGAAGTCGTCCGGGATGCCGAGGCAGACGACCCGCTTGCCGCGCAGGTGCCGGCCGAACCCGCGGGTCATCCGGGCGCGGTGCCGGCGTTCCATGACGAAGATCACGTCGGCCCACGCAATCTGGTCGGCCGTGAGCGGTTGCTCGGCGTCGGTGCCGACCCCGGCCGAGTCCGCCTCGACCCCGCCGACCCCGGCGAACACCCGCTCCGCCGTCGGACTCCGCAGCCGGTTCCGCGCGCAAACGAAGAGCAAGTTCATGCCGCTCCAACCCGCCGGCGGCTCGACCGGGCGAAGAAGTGAAATCCCGTTCGCGTGAAACGTCGCCTCACAGCCGCGTTTGCCAGACCGACGGGTCGCGGGACGTGTGGCACACCGCAACCACCCGGATGCAGTTCCGCAGCACGCGGTAGTAATCGACGTAGGGGAAATGGGCCAGCAAACCCTCGCGGATGTCCAGGTGGACGACACCGTAACCCAACGGGTTGTCGGTAATCGCGTCGAGAACGCGCTCCGTCGCGCTCTCGAAGTCATGCCCGAGTCCGGCTCGTGACTGGTCGTACCACCGAATGGTGGCAGCGACCTCGAACTTCACTTCGGGGTGAAAGGTCAGTGTGATTTTCACCGGTGCGCGTCCAGGTACGCTTTAACATCGTGCCACGTCTCGGCCGTGCCCGGGTTCGCGTCCATCTCGGCGTCGCGTCGCTCGAGTTCCGTTTTCCGCGCGGCGGACAACGGCACGCCCGGCCGCGCGACCTCCAGGCTCTCCCAGATTTCGAGGGCGAGGGCGATCTGCTGCTCGGGTTGGAGTCGGTCGATGCCCAGGTCTTTCATCGTCGGTCCCATCGTCGGTCCTCCGTGGGGTTACTGCTTGCCGCCGGGGTTCTGGCCGCCGAGGCTCTCGAAGTACTCTTTCACCGCTCGTCATCCGCCTCCGCCTCGACCTTAGGCGAGACTCGGGGGCCAGGCGGTTGTAACTGAGCTACAGCAATCGCACGACTCATCAGTGAAGTCAGAAAGGTATGAAAGTTCAGTTCAGGGTTCGGCGCAATGGAGATACCTCGGGCGGCGTCGGCGGAGGATGTCGTCAAAAAGCACGCGGCATCGTACAACCGCGCCCGAACGAGTTTAGTCAGTAGGGAGTCGTATCGGGAGGCATAAGTTGCATTACGAAACTCGGGAAACACTGGAAAGTGCGGCTCCTCAACTCGAACGTCGTTTTTCAAGTCGTGGGCATCGCCAAGAATCATGACGAAGCCGACCCACGGCCGGCCCGACGGCGCAAACCCGCCCTCCTGATAGGCGGCCCAAAAATCAGTCGCGTTACCCAGCGCCTCCTCGGCGCGATTGTTGACATTATTACCTACCGAGCCAACCATCGATTTGAATTCGACGACTGCGACTAACATCTTGTCGGTGACAACGAGTAGATCCCAACTCTTTGTGGCCCGGAACCAGCCGGGCAAAACAGTTTTACTTCGCCAATAAATGTGCGCACGGCTCAGCCCGGAGGCCTCCAGAACTGATTCAATCAGTTGCAGGAACCCGTCGAGGTGTTTGCCCTGAGTAGTCCCTTTACCTTGCGGGCCGCGAACCGCCCAGAAGTGCCGGATCGCGTCCGCGAGCCGGGCTTCGAGGTCCACCAGTAAGTTGGCCATTGTGGTGGTGTTATCCGTGGGTGATTATGGCAGAAGCAGTGAAAAGACCAGCCGTCTTGTCGCTGACTCGCCTGGTCGCCAAAGTAAAGTAGTCGGGATCGATTTCGTAACCGATGCTGCTACGTCCCGACTTTGCCGCGGCGAGCGTGGTCGTGCCTGTGCCCATGAACGGGTCGAGCACCGTGTCCCCGACAAAAGAGAACATACGGACCAATCGCATAGCGAGGTTGACTGGGTAAGGTGCGGGGTGACTTCGAGTTGATGCCCCGGTGACGCCGGACCAAATTTGCTGGAACCACTCCCGATGCGACGCCTCAGGAATGACGCTAAGAATCTTCGTCGTCAAAGTCGGCGAGCGGTAGCCTCCCGGCTTTCGCTGCATCAAAATATACTCGATGTCATTCTTAATAACACCGTTCGGCTCGTACGGTTTTCCCATGAAGGGAGAGCCGTTGCCATCCGCTTCGAGAGTAGCGTTAGCGATCTTGTGCCAAATGATCGGTGCCAAGTTATCGTAGCCAATCGCCCGACAGTGTTCTTGAATCGATGCATGAAGCGGAACCACTGTGTGCCTGCCGGCGTTCTTGCGACGCGACAGACAGACATCACCAACGACACAAACTAACCTCCCACCTGGGACGAGGGCCTGATAGCATTGTCGCCAAACCTTATCCAGCTCCCGAAGAAACGTCTCATAATCTTCGATGTCGCCCATCTGACCAGCCGACTGATTATATGACTTCAGAGTCCAGTATGGTGGCGAGGTCAGTACAAGGTGAACACTTTCTGGTTGAACATCCGACATGATTCGGGCGTCGCCTAAGTACAAATTGTGAACCGATGGAATGTTGGGCAGGCACTGTTCGATAAGATTGGTAATTCTCAAATCCTTGGCTATTCGCGGGATGGCGCGCTGCGTGTCTGTCAAGTCCCCTAATTCCGAGGGTAAAAAGTGATCCAGCGTCTCGCACGCTTCGCTCGATAGTACCGAACCGAGCATCAGTTATCCGCCTTGTTAAAGATGCCGAACTTGACGAGAGCCGAGTCGTGGTTTATCGGGCTTCTCGCCGACACCCCGCCAGTTTACTTGCCGCCGGGGTTCTGGCCGCCGAGGCTCTCGAAGTACTCTTTCACCGTCTGCTTTGCGTCCCGGGGCAGCCGTTGGCTGTCGGCGGCGGCGGGGGCTTCTTGCGCGGCCGACTGGATCGCCGGGCCGAGTTCGCCGGTCGTCGCCGTCTTGAAGGCCGGGCCTTTCGTGCTGCCGCCGTAGGTCTTCTTGCCGCGGGGGTCGAAGATGCCCTTGAGCCGCTGGTCCTCGTTGGCCGTCTTGGCGTCCTTGTTCTCCTCGCGCTCGCCCTGGCCGATGCCGCCGTTGTTCTTCTTGCTCTTGCCGTCCCCGTCCCCATCGCAATCGCCTTCGCACTTCTTGCACGCGGCCTTCTTGTCGTCCTTCAGGCGCTGCAGGTAGCTCTCGGCGTCTTCGAGATCCTTCAGGTCGGCCTCGGTCATCTCCAGTGACTTCGCGGCCTGTTCGAGTTGCTTGGCCGCCTCCTCGTTGTCGCCCTTGTCGAGCGCGTCCTTGGCCTTCTGCAACTTCTCGGCCAGTTCCTTGCCGGCCTCCTTCGACTGCTGGCCGTCTTCCTTGGCCTGCTTTAACTCGCGCTCCAGGCTCTCGGCGTCCTGCTCGCGGCCTTCCTTCTTGGCCTTGTCGAGCATCTGTTGCAACTTCTCCTCGCGCTGCTTGGCGGCGTCGTTCCGCTGGAGTTGCTCCTTCATCTTGTCGAACTGCTTGGCCAGGAGTTGCTTGTCCTCCTCGGACAGCTTGCCGTCCTGTAGCTTCTTCTTGAGCTGGTCGATCTCCTCCTTGGCCTTGCCCAGGTCGCCCTTTTGCATCGCCTCGTTGAGTTTCTTGGCCGGGCCGTCCTGGAACTCCTTGTCCTTGTTCAGGCGGTCGAGTTGCTGGAGTTGCTGTTCGAGTTTTTCGAGCCGGTCCCGCTTCTCCTCGTTGAACTTCTTGACCTTCTGCTCCAGCGAAGTCATCTCGGTGATCTTCTCCTTGAGCTTCTCCGGGGTCTCGCGCTTGGCGTCCGTGTCGTACTTCTTGATCAACTCGTTGATCTGCTCTTCGAGGTCTTGCAACTCCTTCGACTTGTCGGTCCGCACGGCCAACTCGGCCGGCTTGTTCCGCTGCGTGAACGGCACGGCGGCCTTCGGGTCGGGCGTCGCGGTCGCGGCGGCGTCGGCTTTCTTGGCGGCGACCGCGTCCTCGGCGGCCGCTTCGCTCAGGAAGTTGAGCGGGTAAACGGTCGCCAGCGCGATCAGCCCGGCCAGCGCGGGGACGGCCGCCGACGGCCACGTCAGCCGGACCGGGAAGCGCTCCTTGACCGCCAGTGGCGTGACCTTCGCCAGCGCGTCGGCCAGTACGGCCACGCCGGCGGGGGTCGTCCGCTCTGCTTCGGTCAGGCCGACGGCCGTCGTCAGCCGCTCGCGCAACTCGAACCGCGAATCGACTTCCAGTGCGGCGTTCGTCACGCTCGGCGTACTCCGCCGGGCCGACCAGACGGCGACGACCGTGGCCACGCCGACCAGCGCCCCGAGGACCGGCCAGCGGTAGCCGGCGGAGTCCCCCAGCGCCGGTTCGCCCACGACCCAGGCCAGGCCGAGGACGAGCGCGACCGACCAGGCGACCGGCAGTCGCTTGAGCAGCAGTTGCAAAAAGAGTCGTCGGCGGGCACTGCGGACGGACCGTTCGATCGGCGCGAGCAACGACATGACGCAACCTCCACGAGTCTTGAGGCGGACGCACACTCCCTAGACGCCGGCGGGCGGCGTCCGTTTCAACGGTCATTGTAGCTTGCCGGGGGGCGGAAGAAAAAACGATTCCGGGGCGGGGTCGCGGTCCGGGATCGGGGTTAGTAGTCGGTCAACTCGAACTCGACGGCGGCGGCGGCGAGGGTGCCGGCGGCGAAAGCCCCGCTGGCCAGCAGCGACAGTTCGGGGTGGAAGCGGCCGGACGCCTGGAGGATGCGCAACTCTTCGGGCTTCGCCGTAAAGCCTTCGGCCCGCATCGCGTCGTAGAAGACCGCGCCCAGGTCGAACGGCTTCGGCAGGAACCAGTACGACACTTCCATCGCCAGGCCCGACGAGCCGTGCAAGTCCATCACCGGGTAGGCGAGCAGGTGGTGGTGGGTGTAGTTCGTCGCCCAGCACAGCACCCAGAAGAGCAGCGTGCCGAAGGCCGCGGCGACGGTGCTGCGCGTCCAGACGGCGAGGAACGCGGAGACGGCGTAGAAGATGCCGAAGTTCAGCACGAGCAGCGGCACGGCCAGCCAGTACGAGGCGTACCAGACGCCGGTCTTGAGGCCCAGCGCGGTCCAGGTGCCGCCGATGAACACGACCGCGTTCAGGCCCACGAACAGGCAGACGCCGGCGTACTTGCCGACGAGCAGCGACCAGCGCGGGGCGGGCTTGGCCAGCAGCACCGTGGCCGACTGGGGTTCGAGGAACGTGGGCAAGAAGCCGGCGGTCCAGAGGAGCGCGAGCAGCACGCCCATCGTGTCCCCGACCAGGCCGACGAGGATCAGGAGGAGTTGCCGCACGGAGTCGTCCCGGGACCGGCCGATCGGCACGACGATCGCGCCGAAGCCGAGCGACAGGTGGCCACCGGCGATCGGCAGGCCGTCGGCGGCGGCCCGCTCGCGGCCCAGTTTTTCGGCCTCGGCGGGCGTGATGTCGGGCCGGCCGGCGGCGGTTGCGGCCTCGTACCCGAGCCGAATCGCTTCGGGGGCGGTGACGATCCCGCGGAAGTCCCGGTCCCCGGTCGGGCGGTCGTCCCCGGTCACGCCGACGCTCAGGCAGAACGCCGTGCAGACGCCGGTCGTGGCCAGCATGACCCAAGCGAGTTTGGTCGAGACGGCCTGGCGGAACGTGTCCCGGACCATCCAGCGCACGGTGCGGATCGCGGCGGGCAAGCTCACGGCCGGCCTCCTTGCAGGTAAAGCGGGCGGAGAGCGGCTTCGAGCGACTTCCGCTGCGGCCCGGCTGCCCCGATCAGGGCGGTCAGGGTGCCGCGGTAGGCGACCTTGCCGGTGACCACGACGGCCAGTTCGTCGCACAACTCCTCGACCTCGGTGAGGACGTGCGACACGAGCACGACGGTCTTCTTGGCCGCGCGACTTTCGGCGACCACGTCGCGCAAGAGTTGCCGGCCGGTCAGGTCGAGGCCCTCGGTCGGCTCGTCGAGGATGAGCAGGTCGGGGTCGTTCATCAGGGCTTGCGCCAGGCCGAGTCGCTGGACCATGCCCTTGCTGAACCGTTGAATCGGCTCGCGGTCGCGGTCGCTCAGGCCGACGCGGTCCAGGAGTTTGGCGGCGCGGCCGGGCAGGTCGGCCGACGGCACCCCGGACAGCCCGCCGTAGAAGTGAAGGACTTCGCGGGCGCTCAGGTAGCGCGGGAAGGCGTGGTTCTCGTGCATGTACCCGACGCGGGCCAGGGTGTCCCGGCGGTTCACCGGCTCGCCGAGGCGGGTGACGCGGCCGGCCGTCGGCCCGGCGAGCGAGAGGAGCAGCTTGATGAGCGTCGTCTTGCCGGCGCGGTTCGGCCCGAGCAGGCCGAACACGCTGCCGGCGGGGACTTCGAGCGACACGCCGCGGACGGCCGGCACGCCGCCGCGGCCGAACAGCCCCGTCTTGTAAGTCTTCTCGACGTTGTCGAACGTCGCGGCGCTGGTCACGGGGCTACCCCTGGCGAGTGTAAAGCACGGCGAACGCCGTTGCGGCCGCGCAGGAATACTTAGGACACGAACGGCGACACGGCCGGCGAAAAAGCCGGCCGGCGCGGCCCGCCCGCTTTCACGGGGAGGGTCGCGCCGGCCGGCCGAGTGATTGCGGGCGGTCGTTACTGGATGAGCGTGACCTGGACGCCGCTCTGGAAGATGCGCTCGAAGGCCGTCTTGAGCGAGTCGATGCGGGTCTGGTACGGCCCGGTGATGATCTGGTACGCCGGGATGGCGGAGTCCCCCGCGGCCGAGGTGCCGCCGCGCTGCTGGACCTGGAGCAGGAAGGTCCGGGCGTTGGTCGCGGCCGCCGGGGCCGGGGAGACGCCGAACAGGTCGCCGAAGCCGATGGAGTACACCCGGGCCGGGCTGCTGGTCGTCGAGAGGCCGCTGTTCCCGGCCGTCGTCGAGGCGAGCGGGGCGCGAATCTGATCGACGATCGCCAGGGCCGGGGGGGCGGCCGAGGTCCACGCCTGGCCGGTGGCTGTGGTCCCGACGTCGATGGTGTAGTACGAGTTGTACCCCTGCGTCTGGTAGGCCGTGGTACTGGTCGCGTTCGGCACGCCGTCGGTCTCGAACAGGACGATCTTGGACGCCCCGCGGCGGCCGCGGCGCGGCGCGGACGCGGTGCCGTAGGGGGCCGGCGGCAGGAGCGGCCGGGTCGGGGTCGCGGTCGCACTCGGGGACAGGATGTTGAAGCAACTCGCCATGCCCGTGTTCGGGTCGGTGCCGTTCTGGGCGTTCTGCACCAGGCCGTACCCCTGCCAGTTCATGATCGTGTCGAACGCGCGGAACTCCTTGGCCGTGTTCGTCCAGACCTCGCCGCTCTCGACGAGCGGCTTGGGGTAGAACAGGGACGCCTTCAACAGGTCGAAGTCCTGGCTGCACGCGACCGAGATGAACCCGTACTGACCGGTGCAGAAGTAGCTCAGGCCGACGTTGTCGTTCGGGTGGTTGTTCCGGATGTCGTCGAGGACCGAGTTGACCCCGGCCTTGAGCTGCCACGTCTGCGTCTCGTGCGTCGTCCCGGCCCACGAGTTGTAGTCGCTCATCATCGACATCATGGTGATCGGGCCGAACCAGAAGTTGGCCCGCGGCCGGCTCGGGTTGTCCATGTAATTCATGTACGGGACCGGATCGGGCAGGGTGGGCCCGACCCCGTCGATGTCGTACTTGCCCATCGCGTTCTGGAAGATGTTCGGCGTGCCGCCTTCGGGCCAACCGTTATTCTCGTACTCGCACACGCTGTTGTTGCGCAGGACGTAGTCGATGTACGCCCTCCAGAAGGCCTTGTCCTTGTCCACGTCGGTGGTGCCGGTAACGTTCACGTCGTCCGGGATGGACGTGTAGTAGACGACGCGGCCGGCCCGCAGGTTGGGCGGCAAGCACATCGGCGGCTGCTTGATCCATGCTAACACGGCCCGGTAGTTGATCTGGTTGGCCCCGGGCAGGTTCATCGTCTCGCCCGTCCCGTTACGGAACAGGACTTCGTTGATGTTGTCGAGCGAGCCGCCGTTGGTCGGGTTGTTGTCGATGGTCGGGTCGAGTTGGCTCGCGCCGATGGCGGCGTTGGCCACGGCGTCGGTCTTGAAGAAGAACTTGCGCCGCCAGTCCTGGGCGGGCCGGGGGTCGGGCGGCCACATGAAGAAGCTCTTGCCCCAGTAGCCCGGCCCCATCGTGTAGCCCGTGAACCGGCCGGGGGTCACCGCCCGCGCCGCGCCGGGCAGAGTCGCCGGGTCGGTGCGGGGGTCCCAGGCCACCGGGCGGTTGGTGACGTAGGCGTTCACGTCGAGGTCGTACCCGTACTGCTCCCACGTGGCGTCGCGGAAGTTACTCCAGTCGGTGGCGTACATCGGGGCGGTGGCCACCCGGCCGAGACTCGCGTTGGTCGTCAGGGCCGGGGCGTCCGTGCGGCCCGTGGTCGTCGCCGGGGGGCCGAAGCCCGTGGTGTTGCTCGTGGCCGTGGCGACCGTGCCCCCGGTGTACCGGTTGGCCCAGCCGAGGTACTCGGCCAATGTGTAGGCCGCACCGTTGGCCGCCGTCGGGTCCCAGGTGCCGGGGGAAGCCAGCCGCTCCGCGCCGCGCTTCCGCGGGTAGCGGTCGCCGATCAGTTGCGCGTCGGTCTGGTCCTTGAAGAACTCGGGCGTCGGGTAGACGCTGTACGTGCCGGCCGTCGTCGCGGACGTGTTCGCGCTCCAGTTCGAGTACCCGTAGCTGGACGCGATGTACGTGTCGGGCGAGTTGACGCTGCTCATCGTCGGGTCCCAGTGGTGGAAGGCCGGGATCAGGTTGGCGACGGTCGGCGTCGTCAGGGGAGTGGCCGGGCTGCCGACGTTACCCGGGTCGTAATAGAAGTCCTTGACGGCCGGGGGGCCGCCGGCGTTGTTGACGGTGAAGTTGGTCGGGGCGTACACCTGGCCCCAGTTGTAGTTCGCCGTCGTGAAGAGCGGGTTCTGCCGGGTGGCCGGGGTGCTGCCGGCGTTGGTGCCGACGCCGGGATTGTTCGCCGTGTACCCGGGGTACCGGGACCAGTGCGCGGCCTGCGGGTACAGCGGGTCGCAACTCATGAAGTTTTCGTTGCCTTTGACCTTGCACCCGAACTTCATCGACCCGGTCATGTCCAGGGTCATGGCGATGTCCCGGGGCCGGAACACGGCGACGGCCTCGGCGTAGCTCTTCAAGTTGGCCACGCCCATGACGTTGCTGAACAGGCTGACCTGGTTGGCCGTGACGGTCACCTTGGTCGCCGTCCAGGACCGCTCGGTGCCCGGCAGTGCGGACCCGGCCGGGTACCACTGCTCGACGCTGAACTGGGCCGGGTTGTACGCCGGGGTCGTCGTGCTGTCGTAGTACTTGTAGAAGCCGAACTGCACGGTCGTCGTGTTCGGGGCGGAGGCGTTGGTGGCCAGGTTGTTCAAACCGACGACGGCGTTCGCGGCGGCCGCGGCGGCGGCCTGGTTGCAGTTGACGCTCGACGGCTTGTTGTCCAGGGTCCGCGTGCCGACGAGGGCGGCGGCGTCCGCGGCACTCTGGCACGTCGTCCGGGAAACGGCCAACAGGCCCAGGTCGAGGGCCAGGGCCGTCATCGCGCACAGGCACGGCAAGAGCATCGCCACCATGGGCAGGATGGTGCCCCGGCGGGCGGGCGGGGGTGACAGGGTTCGCATGGGGAAAGACTCTCCCGGGAAGTAACGAAGAAGGACGGCGGAATCGGCGGGGTTAACTTTCGATGCCCATCATGGCGATGATGTTGACGTTGGTGGTGCCGAAGACCAGGATGCCCGGCGTGAACATCGAATACGTGCCCACGACCTGGACCGCGAGCCGCTCCGAGAAGACGCCCTGGTTCCATGTGGTCGTGCTCGACTTCGGCCTGATCTGGGGGGGGTCGGTGTACAGCGTCGCCGGGTCGGTGACGTACACCCGGACGCTCATGTTCGTGAGGTTCCGCTCGATTCCGACGGTCTGCGAGTACAGCCGGGCCTCGATGAACGGCACATTGTACATCGGCCGCGTGGCATCGACGGGGGCCTCGAACGCCAGCCGCGCGCCGTTGTCCACCGTGAAGATCGTCCCTTCCGGGGCACTACTCCGGACGACGGCCCACCGGGCCGCGTCCCGGGCCGCGTTGTGCAGGACCTGGTGCATCATCAAGAACCGCGCGTACTCGAAGATGCCGAACAGGAACATCAGGAAGATCGGCAGGACGAAGGCCATTTCGACGACCGCCGCGCCCCGGCGGCGGCGGGTCGGCGCGAGCGCCCGAACGGGCGAAGCCGGGGCGGGCGGGGCAGTGCGGGCGAGGCGCATCAAGGGAAACTCCACGGGGGGTCGAAGGGCGGCGGGCGGCAGCGCGAACGGTCACCAGGCCGGGACGGACGGGTTGACGGTGAACGGGGCGTCCATGAGCATCTGCCACTGGGTCGTGCTCCGCAGCGCGGTGACGCCGACGAACCCGGCCAGGCCCGAATCGACGATGCGGACCTTGGCGTTGTACTGGACGATCACCTCGACCTTGAACGACTGGGTCTTGGTCCCCTGGTACGGGTCGGTGTTGCCCGTATTCCCGTCGGTGAAGGCGAAGTTCACGGTCACGTCGGCCCACGTTAACCCGGACAGCCCGGACCCGGCCAGGGATTGCATGACGGCGGCCTTGACGTTCGGCTGGAAGGTCGTGTTCGCGGCCGGCAGGATGGCCGCCTTGATGTCCGTCTGCACCCCGGCACTCGTGATCGTGCGGCCCTGGGACGCGAGCCGGGCACCCTCGCGGGCGGCCGTCGCCACCATCTGCTGGACCTGCACGGCCCGGCCGACCTCCCAGATGCCGACCATCATCGGGACCAGGAACCAAATGAAGCAGAAGGCGAATTCGACCGACGCGGCGGCGGGGCGGGTCGCGGGGGTCGGCCGGAGGGTCGAGCGGATCATGGCAGCCCTGGAGCGTGCGAGTAACGGCGGCGGAGTCCCCGGGGCGGACCCCGGCCTACCGAACCGTAGGACACGCCGTTCGCGGTTTCGCCCGGCGGCCGGGGATTTCGGGAATTCGCGGCGGATATTCCGACACCGCCCCCGTCAACCCGCAACCTGTACTAGTCTCCCTGAACGCCGTACTCCGCGGCCCGCCCTCCTCCCGACGCCGCCGGCAACTATGCCGAAGCCCGCCACACTCCTGGACATGGTGAAGGTGATCCGCGCGAGCCGGCTCGTCGCGGAGCCGCGCCTCCGGGCGGCGCTGGCGTCCCACGCCGACGCCGGGCCGCCGGCCGCGCTGCTGGACCGGCTGGTCGGGGACGGCACGTTCACCCGGTTCCAGGCGGCGCGACTCGCCCAGGGGCGGTGGCGGGGGTTCCACGTCGGCCCGTACCGGCTCCTCGACCGCCTCGGCAGCGGGGGCATGGGGCAAGTCTTTTTGGCCGAGCACGCGGTCACCGGCCGCGTCGTCGCGGTCAAGGTCCTCGGGGCCAAGTTCGCCGCCGACCCGACGGCCCGCGCCCGGTTCGCCCGGGAAGCCCGCGCGGCCGCGGCCCTCGACCACCCGAACATCGTCCGCGTGTTCGACGTGGACGTCGAGGCCGCCTCGCCGTTCCTCGTCATGGAGCACATCGACGGGGTGAGCCTCCAGGCGGCCGTCGCCCGGCGGGGCACGTTCCCGGCCGAGTGGGCGGCCCGGGTCGGCCACCAGGTCGCCCTCGGGCTGCAGTGCGCGGCCGACGCCGACCTCGTCCACCGGGACGTGAAGCCGGCCAACGTCTTGCTCGACCGGTCCGGCCAGTGCAAGCTCCTCGACCTGGGCATCGTCCTCGTCGGCGGGGCGGCCGGCCTGACCATGGTCGGCGGCGAGCGGACCATCCTCGGCACGGCCGACTACCTCGCCCCCGAGCAGGCGATCGACAGTTCCGCCGTGGACGGCCGGGCCGACCTGTACGCCCTCGGCGGCACCCTGTACTACCTGCTCGCCGGCGCGCCGCCGTTCCCCGACGGCTCGACGCTGGGCAAGCTCATGACCAAGCAATACCGCGACCCGCCGCGGATCGACCGCCTCCGGCCCGACCTGCCGGCCGGCCTGGCGGACGCCGTCCACTGGCTGCTCGCCCGCAAGCCGGACGACCGTCCGGCAACGGCGGCGGAAGCGGCCGCGGCGTTCGCCCCCTACGCCACCGTCGGCCCGGACTTCCTGGTCAAGCTGTTCGCCGACACCCGCCCGCCCGCGGACCCGCCCCGCCCCCCGGCCGGCGGCGACCGCGGCCCGGAAACGGCGGGCACCCTGGACGAATGGAGCGGCGCGCCGACCGACACCGTCCCGCTCAACGCCTTCCGCACGGTCCGGCTGCCGACCGTCGAGACCCCGCCGACGCCGCCGGGCGACTTCGACTTTACCGACGAATCGCCGACCGCCATCGTGGCCCGGGCCGACCTGCCGCACGGGTTCGTCGCCCCGTTCGGCGGCGCGGCCTGGTGGCGGCACCGCCGGTTCGTGTGCGGCCTGGCCGGCAGTCTGGCGGCGCTCGTGATCGGCGTGCTCCTGGTCGTCGCCTGTTACCCCCGGTCCGCCTGGCCTTTGCCCCCACCACCCCCACCGTCTCGGACGCCCGCAGCCAAGACCCCCTGATTCCCGCAACCGGTCCGCGCCCCCCGGTTAATCGGTAAGTCCGGCGAAATCTCCCCGGGAACCTGGCCCGACGCCCGGAAGTCTGTCCTAGGCTTGGGCCGCAATCCATTGCCCCGACGGTGAGTCCCGACGATGCCGCCTCCCGCCGACCTCGACGAACTGCTCGACCGCGTCCGCAAAAGCGGCCTGGCCCCGATGGCCGAAGTCGAGGCGATCGCCTCCGCCGACGCCGACCACCCGGCCGGCCGTTGGACCCCGCCCGACCTGCTCGACCGCCTGGTCCGCGACCAGGTGCTGACGCCGTTTCAGGCCGACCGCATCGCCGCCGGCAAGTACAAGGGCTTCGTCCTGGGCAGCTACGTCATCCTCGGCCGGGTCGGGGGCGGCGGCATGGGGCAGGTGTTCCTCGCCGAGCACGCCGAGATGCGCCGCCTCGTCGCCGTCAAGGTGCTCCCGGCCCCGCTCACCGATGAGCCGCTGGCCCGCGAGCGGTTCCTGCGCGAGGCCCGCGCCGCCGCCGCCCTGGACCACCCGCACATCATCAAGGTGTTCGACCTGAACCGCGAGGGCCGGCTGCTCTACCTCGTGATGGAATACCTGGCCGGCGTGAACCTGCAAGAACTGGTCGCCCGGACCGGCCCGCTGAGCGTGGCGGCGGCCGTCAGCGTCGTCGCGCAGGTCTGCCACGGCCTGGCCCACGCGCACGAGCGCGGCCTCGTCCACCGGGACGTGAAGCCGGCCAACGTGTTACTCGACGCGACCGGGACCGCGAAACTCCTCGACCTGGGGCTGGTCCGGTCCGAGGCCGACGTGGATTCGCGGCTGACGGCCGAGTACGGCAGCGCGATCCTGGGCACGGCCGACTACGTCGCCCCCGAGCAGGCCGTGAACAGCTCGACGGTGGACGACCGGGCCGACCTGTACTCGTTGGGCGCGACGCTGTACTTCCTGCTCGCCGGCCGGCCGCTGTTCCCGGAGGGCGGCGCGGCGCAAAAGCTCATGTGGCAGCAGTGGAAACTCCCCGAACCGCTCGCCACCTTCCGCACCGACCTTCCGCCGGGCCTGTGGGAGGTCGTGACGAAGGCCATCGCCAAGCGGAAGGAAGACCGGCACCAGTCGGCCGTCGATTTCGCCGCCGCGCTCGCGCCGTTCGGCCCGCCGGACGGCGTCCGGGTGCCGCCCCCGGCCGGGCTGATGCCGACCGTCCCGCAGCGGCGGTGGATGACCGGCCCGCCGAGTCTTCCCGGCACCACGACCTCCCCGACGAGCGTGCGCCTGAACAGCGGCACGACGACCACAACCCTGACCATGACGCGACTCCGCCAGGACCTGTACCGCGTCTCGTCGCCGTCGGTGATCTTCGACCTGCCCCCGGCGTCCGCGGCCAGCGCGCCGACGGCCGGCCTGGCGAACGCCCTCCGCTCGACCCCGCCGATCACGCCCGTCCCCACCCCGCGCCGCCCGCCGAACCTCGCCGTCCCGCCCCCCGCCGCCGTCGCCGAGCCGGCACCCCCGAACCCGACGGCCCCCGAACCCGAGGAGGCCGGGGTGGCCGGACCACTCCTTGCCGGACTGACCGCCGGAATGCTCCTGACCGCCGGCATCGCCTTCGTCGCACTCAAACTGCTGTAGCGCGATACTCTTCGGCTCCGCCGCAGGCGACGCCCGGCGAGCGAACCACGTGCGTGGGCTGTTCCAACCCGGAATGGGAGGCGGCAACCTGGGGCGAGCGCCCGAAACTTCACCCGGGCGGTGTCTCGCCCGTGCAGGTTGGAACCGCGGGCTGACACCCGCCGCTCGCCGGGAATCACTCCCGCTTCGCGGCGACTTCGCTGGCCGTCTCGCCGGCCAGCTTGGCGAAGGTCACGATGCGGTCGCCGTCGGCCAGGTTCATCACGCGGACGCCCTGCGTGTTGCGGCCGACGATGCGGACCTCGTCCACCTTCGACCGGGTCACCATGCCCTGCAGCGTCATGATGATGACCTCGTCGCCGTTGCGGACGGCCGCGATGCCGACGACCGGGCCGTTCTTGTCGGTCACCTTCACGTCCTTGGTGCCCTTGCCGCCGCGCCGTTGCAGGCGGTAGCGGGCCGTGCCGCGCTCGACCGCCTCGTCGCCCTCCTCGGCCTCCGCGTCGTCGGCGACTTCCTCGACCGGCTCCTCGGCCGGTTCGGCGGTGGCGTCGGGGTCGCCCTCCACGTCGGCGAGCACGACCGGGCTGTTGACGCCGAACGGTGTCCGCTTGCCGTAGCCGAGTTCGCAGACCGTTAGCAGGAAGCCGTCGGGGTCGGCGACGACCATGCCGACGAGGTAATCGTCCGTGCCCAGGCGGATGCCGCGCACGCCCTTCGTGTTGCGGCCCATCTCGCGGGCGTCGGACTCCTGGAAGCGGATCGCCATGCCCTTGCGGGTACTCAGCACGACCTCGTCGCCCGGCTTGGTCAGGGCCACGTCAATCAGCGCGTCGCCGTCTTCGAGGTTGATGCCGATGATCCCGCCGGACCGCGGCCGGCCGTAGTCGGTCAGCGCCGTCTTCTTGACGACGCCCTTGCGGGTGGCCATCACGAGGTGGTACCCGGCGACGAACTCCCGCACCGGGATGACGCTCGAAATCTTCTCGTCGGCCTTCAGCGAGAGGACGTTGGCGATCGACCGCCCGGCCGAGGTCCGCGTCGCCACCGGCACCTTGTAGACTTTGAGCCAGTAGACCTGACCGCGGTCGGTGAACACGAGCAGGTACGACTTCAGCGTCGTCGTGAAGAAGTGCTCGACGAAGTCGTTGTCGCGCAGGCCGCCCGAGACGCCCTTGCCGCCGCGGTTCTGCACGCGGAAGGTGTCGATCGCCATGCGCTTCAGGAAGCCCTCGTGGCTGATCGTCACGACCGTCGGGTCGTCGGAAATTAGTTCCTCGAAGTCCACGTCGCCGCCATCGTCGGTGATCTCGGTCTTGCGCGGGTTGTCGAAGCGGGTGCGGATTTCTTCGAGGTCGGCGCGGATGACGGCCTTGACCTTGGCGTCGTCGGCGAGCAGTTCTTCGTAGCCGATGATGAGGTCGCGGAGTTGGCGGTACTCCTTCAAAATCTCGTCGCTCTCCAGCGCGGCCAACTGGCCGAGTTGCATCCGCACGACGGCTTCGGCCTGGGCCTCGGTCATGCGGTACACGTCGGTCTTGCCGAGTTCGCCCTGGAGCGCCGAGAACGCCTCGACGCCGATGGCCCGTTCGAGAACGGCCGCGGCGACCTCCATCGCTTGCAGGCGGATTTTGGTCTCGGTCCGCGACGGCGACGTGCGGCAGATGCGGATGACCTCGTCCAGGGACGAGATGGCGATGAGCTGGCCTTCCAGCACGTGCCCGCGGCGCTTGGCTTCGCGGAGCAGGTACTGCGTGCGGCGGCGGATGACCTGGTTGCGGTGGTCCAGGAAGTACTGCATCATCTCCTTGAGGGAGAGGAACTTCGGCCGGCCGTCCACCAGCGCGAGCAGGCCGATGCTGACCGTCTTTTGCAGCGGGCTGAACTGGTAGAGTTGGTTCAGGATCAGGTGCGGGTCGGCCCCGCGCTTCAACTCGATGACCAGCCGCACCGGCTCGCCGTTGCGGGCCGACGACTCGTCGCGGATGCCGCTCACGCCCGCGATCTTCTCTTCCTTCACCAGGCGGCCGATGTCTTCGGCGAGCTTGTTCCGCGTGACCTGGAACGGCACCTCGCGGATCAAAATGCTCGGCGTCTTGCCCTTGCCCTCCTCGACGATCTCGGCCCGCGCCCGCAGGGTCATGCGGCTGCGCTCGCCCATGTACCCGCGGATGATGCCGGCCCGGCCCATGACGATGCCGCCGGTCGGGAAGTCGGGGCCGGGGATGATCTCCAGGATTTCTTGCAGCGACAGTTCCGGGTCTTCGATCATGCGGATCAAGGCGGTGCAAATCTCGCCGACGTTGTGCGGCGGGATGTCGGTCGCCATGCCGACGGCGATGCCGTCGGACCCGTTGACCAACAAGTTGGGGAACTTGCTCGGCAGGACGAGCGGCTCCTGGTACTTGCCGTCGTAGTTGTCGATGAAATCGACCGTCTCCTGGTCGAGGTCGGCGAGCATCTCGGCGGCGACCGGGGTCAGCTTGGCCTCGGTGTACCGGTGCGCGGCGGCGGGCAGGCCGGCGACGCTGCCGAAGTTGCCCTGGCCGTGGATGAGCTTCGACCGCATCACCCAGTCCTGGGCCATGCGCACCAGGGTGTCGTAAATCGACGAGTCGCCGTGGGGGTGGTAGCGCTTCATCGTCTCGCCGATGATGCCGGCGCACTTGGTCGTCGTGCCCGACGGGTTGAGGCCCAGGTCGTTCATCGCCACGAGGATGCGGCGCTGCGACGGCTTGAGGCCGTCGCGCACGTCCGGGAGCGCCCGGCTGACCATCACGGATTGCGCGTAGGTGAGGTAACTGTCGCGCAGCTCATCGACGATGTCGAGGCCGTCGATGGGGGCGAGGAAGCTCTCGGGCGGGGCGGCGGGCGGCGGGGGCGGACTGGCGGCCATAGTGGTCCTCGGTCGGGGTCGCGCGGTCCGCCGTTACTGCCGGTGAGGCAAGGGATTTCGGCGGGGACGCAGGCCCGGATTCGTCCCCCGTATCTTAGGAATTTCACCCCCCGGGGACTACGCCCGTCGGGTCGTAACGGCACAATTCCGACGCCCCCGCCCGAATCTTCGACTATGACTAACGTCCGGGGCCGAAACCGCACGGCCCCCCAGGCCGCAGGCGAGGCCCGTACCGCGATGCCCGTGCCCGACGACGACCCGTTCGAGAAGCCGTGGCGCGACCCCGCCCGCGGCGACAAGCTCGGCCTCATCGGCGTCGGCGGCGACCTCCGGCCGCGCACCCTGCTCGCCGCCTACCGCGACGGCGTCTTCCCCTGGTTCAGCGACGGCGACCCGATCCTGTGGTGGTCGCCCGACCCCCGCGCGATTTTTGAACTCGACGGCATTCATTGCTCGAAGTCCCTGGCCCGCACCATCAAGTCCGGCCGCTTCCGCACGACGGTGGATCGAGAGTTCGAGGCGGTGATGCGGGCGTGCGGGACGACGCGGCCGGACGGCACGTGGGTGACCGAAAGCATGGTCGCCGGGTACGCCGAACTGCACCGCCTGGGCCACGCGCACAGCCTCGAAGTCTGGTCCGAGGCGGCCCCCGGCGACTGGCACCTGGCCGGCGGCATCTACGGCGTCGCCCAGGGCGGGCTGTTCGCCGGCGAGAGCATGTTCCACCACGTCCGGGATGCGTCGAAGGTCGCCCTCGTCGCGCTGGGCGCACACCTGCGGGCGCGCGGCTACACGCTGTTCGACACGCAAATGGTGACCGCCCACACCACGTCAATGGGGGCCGTCGATATCCCCCGCTCCGACTACCTGGCACGCTTAAAAGACGCATTACTCCTGAAAAAAGTGCGATTCAAGGACTAACAGGCTCCTCGCGGTCGAGTCCCCTTCGCGCGGCGAATCGGCGTCGCGGAGAGCTTTTGTTCGGCGATCTTCGTCACGGCCTGGAGTTCGAACGCCGCCGCGTAAACCTTGCGCGGACCAGCCATCGGTGTGTCTCCTCGGCTCAGAGTTGACACCACTCTCCGACTGTCCACGATTCGTGGGGAACTCCAAACGGGACCGTCACGGTCTGGTTCAACGAGAAGAAAATCCACGACAAGGCCGAGTTCGGCGAACCGAAGTCGGCGTTCCACCCGTTCCGATTCAGCACGACCCCATATCTGGAAAAGATCCGGGACCGGCAGAATGAAGACGATGACCGGCCCGGTGTTCCTCCAAGACCACGGCAACCCCGTGAAGTTCCGCGACGTTTGGGTTCTCCCTACGGACGACCACGTCTTCGTCTACGAACCGGATGGAAAATGACCCTGCACCGACCCGTCGCCTCCGACGTAGCGCTACTGGGGAAGTTGGAGACCCACTCGACCCGGCTCAGCAAAGCGGTGAACTACGCAGAGTCGAAGGGCACCAGGATCGCCTCGGGGGCCATGTCGTGGTCGAGCGCCTCGACGGCCTCGCGGCCCCGGGCCTCACCGCCCCGGGAGAAGTCGCCCACGGCCACCTTCGCCTTGGTGTCGAGGGAAATTCTCAGGGCGTCCGGGTCGGCCGCGGTCCGGGCGCGGGTGTCCTGGACGTTCTCGAAGATGGCGTCGGTCTGGGGGGCTTTTTTTGCGGCCGGGCCTTGAGCACCCGGCGCAACTCGTACCCGAGGCGGTTGAGGATCTCGCCGACGGTCTGGCGGCACGGCACGTGGCCGGTCAACTCGCGGACGGCCTGGGCGGTGACGCGGGTGGAGGCGAACGGGGTCTGGAATTTGGGGTCGGCCTGGGCGTGCGGGTCGATCGGGCGGCGGACGTGCCGTTCGAGTTCGGGGTACACCGCCTCGGTCGTCTTGCGGCCGCGGGACTCGAAGTCTTCGACGCACCGGATGCCGGACCGGAGTTCGTTCCGGCCGGTGTCCCGCCCCAGCCGAAGGCGGACTCGGCGCGGCAGGCGGACCCGCCGCAGTACCGGACGGCCACCTCGGCCTGGAACCGTCGCCGCTTGTGCCCGGTGAGCAGCATCGCGGCGAGCAGGAGAGTCGGGACGATGTCGTCGGTGATTGCGGCCGTGGTGCCTCCTCCGTGAGGCACGTCGTGTAGCCGATTCCACCAGACGATGGTAGATCACCTTCCCGCGGCTGCCTTACAACGAGTCGGGGTGGCCGGATTTGAACCGACGACCTCTTGCTCCCAAGGCAAGCGGCGACGCCACGAATCCTCTGCAATTTCCAACGTTTTCTGATAACGCTGAGCCGACCGCCCACGAAACCTTTACTACCCAAACATTGATTGGGTGGAAGCCGCCCATCGATCTCGTGCACTTACTCACCCAACTCGCTGCACTGGCACCCGAGCAGCGGGCCGCACTCGTAACGCTCTTGACACCGCCGATCGTTCCGATCCCGGCACTGCCCGTCTGCTTTGAAGTGAATGATTTTGTCCGCTTGCATCCCGGATATGAAGGAGACGGCCAGTGACGGCCAGGGGACGGGGCCGGCCCGGTCGGCCCGGTCGGCCGGTGCGGGGGCGGCACCATCCCCTGGCCGTAAGCTGCTCGGATCGCTTCGAGGTAGGCCGGGTACTCGTCCGATGTGATCGGCCGCATCACCCGACCGCCGGTTCGTCGGCGAACGTCCCGGACCACGGCCGCCGCGGACCCGCCCGCCCGTTTGCCGACCACCGCGCTGACGACCGTCCGGCTCTCGGGGTCGATCGCCGTGCGATCCCAACAGTCGCGGCGCGTCGTCGGGTTCGTAGTGCTTCTCTCTCCGCCCGACGAACGCCCACGTCTCATCGAACTGGACTTCGTTCGTCGTGGGGGAGAAAGCGACGGTCTCGGGGTGGACGCCCGAGAGTCGGCCGGTCTTGCGGGTATCGACCCCTTCGACCACGTGAGCGGAGATGGAGTTCGCCGTGACGGTGGGGAGTCGGCATCGAACAGGGGCGCGCCCTTGCGCTCCGAGAAGCGGGTTTTGCAGGTCGAACAGCGGGGCAGGCGGCGGCGTTCGACCGGTCCGTACCGCATCGGGACAGTTAGATTTCCGCGACCGCGGGTGCCGAAGTCCGAACAGCCGACGTTGAGCCAGCAGAAGCGGGTGAGGTCGTCAGCCACGACGAAGGCCCGGAACGAGGATGGTGACCGTTGAAGAATTGCAAACTGTCGTCCCGAGTAGGCTTCCTCAGAGCAACATTCGTCGGTCAGCACCCCATGTCGAGGTGGAAGAATGAGCCGATGACGTTGGCCAGGTCGGGGTGGCTGGCGGCCAAGTCGCTCGACCGGGGCACCATCCCCGCCGCCGAGGCCGCCGGATACTCGGACGCCACCACGTCTTCGACCGTCGCCCCGTCGGCACCGGGGCAGACGAACGCGGGTGAGGCGAGCAGGTAGCCCGCCAACAGTCCGATCATTCGGCTCCGCAGCGGGTTCGTTTCGAGATTCCCCATAGCAGACCTCCCGCTCCGGTGAATAGACACTCTATCGGGGGAATGCCCGCCCGCCCGAATCGGGGGCCACCCCCGAAATCTTTTCCCTCCCTGGCCCCGCCGCGCGGGCTTCGGGCATTCCCCTGAAGTGCCCCGCGTCGGGGTGTGGTATGATCAGCAGCACACCCTTCCCCGCGGTGCCCGCCATGGCCGACGACGTGACAGTCTGGCTCGGTCGGCTCCGGACCGGAGACGGGGCCGCGGCGCGGCCCCTCTGGGACAAGTACTTCCACCGCCTCGTGGGACTGGCCCGCAAGCGGCTCGCCGATGGCCCCCGCCGCGCCGCCGACGAGGAGGACGTGGCCCTCAGTGCCTTCGACAGCTTCTGCCGCGGCGCCGAGGCCGGGAAGTTCCCCGACCTCACGGACCGCGACAGCCTGTGGCGCTTGCTCGCGGCCTTCACGGTCCGGAAGGTGTCGCACCACCTGCGCGACGAGGGGCGGCAGAAGCGCGGCGGCGGCGCTCCGACCGAGGGTGCCGGGGAGCTGGAAGAAATCCTCGGCCGCGAACCCGACCCGGCGCTGGCCGCGGAGATGGCCGGGGAGTGCGCCCGGTTGCTCGGTGCCCTCGGCGACGCCGACCTGCGGCGGGTGGCGCTCCTCCGGATGGACGGCTACTCGGTCGAGGAGGTGGCGGCGCGGGTGGCGTGCGCCCCGCGGTCGGTGAAGCGGAAGCTGC